>JANNXI010000292.1:0-1887 GCA_031409495.1 Betaproteobacteria bacterium | reverse complement strand
CCCCCCCTCCCCCCCCGCCCCGCCCGGCCCGGGGCGGCACCCTGGCGCCGCCCCACCCCCGCGCGGGGGGCGAATTCGGTGATGCTTGGCACCGTGGGGGGCAAATGCAAACCAAACCCAATACGTGGAAAGACCTCATCGCCTGTTCTGAATTCGCAATTCAGCGCAAATTTACCCGTACTGATTTGCTCGCTATTGCTGGCGGCAGTGCAGGCGGCATTACCGTCGGCCGCGCGCTGACTGAGCGCCCTGATTTATTCGCAGCCGTAGTGCCGTCAGTCGGGTTAATGGATGCCATGCGCATGGAATTTACGCCAAATGGCCCACCAAATGTAAAGGAGTTTGGCAGCATCAAAACCGAAGCCGGTTTTAAAGGCCTGTTAGCCATGAGCACTTTGCATCAGATAAAGGACAACACTAATTACCCTGCGGTACTCTTCATGCACGGCGTGAATGATCCGCGCGTTGAAGTGTGGCAATCGGCTAAAGCTGCAGCGCGGCTGCAGGCCGCAAATGCGGCTACAACACCAGTTTTGTTGCGCTTAGATTATGATGCTGGTCATGGCATTGGCTCCACTAAATCGCAGCGCAATGCTGAGCTTGCTGATATCTATTCCTTTCTGCTATGGCGCTTCGGTGACCCAGCTTTTCAGCCGAAATAAACTGCGCTCGACGACAATATGACAACCCTCGTTCGCGACTTCCATCACACGCTAATTTGGCCGATTCAACTCCGACCGTTGAAGCGCGACGCGAGCGTGAGCATAACAGGTGGGCATTTTTGGGATGTACTCAAAGACAAGCCGGGCGCATGGAAATTTGTGAAGGATCCGCTTCTCATTGACGATGAATCGTGTCTAACCGGTTATGAAGAATTTGTTTATTTTTTGCCGTATGTGCAGCGGTTTTTGTACGGCGTGGGCGAAGACGGGCGTGGCGCGCAATCATCAATTTATATTTTTCGCCGCGATGATATTAAGCAGGTAAAACTCGCGCTGCATCGAGACGGTCCAGCCTACACCCTAGAAGTACTTAAAGTGCGGCTGCATTTTTTTTACGATGCTGATACCGCACTCCTTACCTTCGAAGTGTGCGGCAAAGATATTCCGCTTGAAGACGCCTCTGATATTGTTGACCGCTTTGGCCGCCCCTATCCGCCCGCATGGGATGAAGCCGCACAAGGCGCGCACTGCTTAGAAAAGGTGAGCTTCATCGGTAGCAAGGGTGAAATACTCCACGAATCCGACTACGAAGATTGGGAAAAATACATCAATCTCGTTCGAGATGCCCGTCAAACGCCGCTCTCCAGCCATTGGGAATGGCTCATGCAGCCACTCGTGCCGGCCTACAAACGCGGTGGCACGATAAAGTTTTATCAAATCGAAAATAAACGCATTCCATTGATGAGCTATATGGCCTTCGATGATCCGCATGCTCTAAGCCGTGGCGACATGGTGCGCTTAGGTTTTGCAGCCAAAGCGGGCGAATCAGAATCGTTGCCGTATTCGCCTAAATTTTTAGAGGACTTTGAAAGCAAGCACTGCTACGACCGTTATTGGGACGAAACCCAAACCCACATCAACATGAACACGCGCTATATGTTTTGCAACGTAGCCTTCACCATGATTTGCAAATACCAAGATGAGCGTACTGATTTAAAACAACACTTCCGCCATCAGTTCTACCAAATTGCCATCGTTGCCCACTTTCACAAAGCCGCGCTACTCAATATGTCTAACCGCTTCTCGCGCGCAGTGGAACGCCTAAATGTGCGCGACATTGAAAGCGTAAAAGTGTTTAAACGCGACGTCCGCCAAACCTTAGAAGTGTTTTTACGGTTCAATCACCGCTACTGGTTTCAAGAAATTTCTAACCAAGTACAAGCCG
>JANNXI010000291.1:0-13560 GCA_031409495.1 Betaproteobacteria bacterium | reverse complement strand
CGCATTTTGCACGAGTTGCCGCAAAGCTTAAGCGACGGTGAAGTAGCAGAATTCGCCTTCCAGCGCCGTCGCCAAGCCAGCGGTAATGATTTTTTGCCCCACCATGTGCAAAAGGTTTGCGCCATCTCGTGCGCGCTACGCATGAATGATAGCTTAAAAGTATGGACTATCGGCGACGCCACCGATACCGAAGCCACCATCATTCAACGTTTTTTTGACGGCATCGAACGCTACACGCCTCAGCTTGTGAGCTGGAACGGCGGGGGCTTTGACTTGCCTGTGCTGCACTATCGCGCGCTGATGCACAACGTAACGGCCCCCCGTTATTGGGACATGGGCGAGGGCAATTTTAACGATTCCCGCGAGTTTAAATGGAATAACTACATCAGCCGCTACCACATGCGTCACCTTGATTTAATGGATGTATTAGCCGCCTACCAACCAAGAGCCAACGCCCCGCTAGACGCGATGGCGCAGCTTTGCGGCTTCCCCGGCAAGTTAGGCATGGATGGCGGCCAAGTATGGCCAGCCTACCAACGCGGTGACATTGCCGCCATTCGCGATTATTGCGAAACTGACGTGCTCAACACGTATTTGGTTTTCCTAAAATTCCAAGTGCTACGCGGCGCGCTTGATGCACCGAGATATGCGGCAGAAGTCGAAATTGCCCGCAAGTTTTTAGCGGACAATCAAGGCCGTGAACATTGGGCGCAATACGCGGCGGCTTGGAAGTAGGACGATTTAATGCCCTGAATATGCCCGTATTTAGTGCGTCTTCAGGGTATTTTGCTGGTATTTTTGATGGCGGTTTGACAATAGGTTACGCCATTTCAATATTGCCTATGCGGCGAATAAGCACATAATCTCCGCATGAAACGCGGAGATAAACATTATATTTGGCAGTATACCCATTGGCCACACTGGCAATTTGACCTTGTTGCCATCATCAGCACGCTCGGCGAAGTGCAGCACGCGCAGGGCCATTTGCACGGGTTATTGGCGAATGCAGACGTTGCGTTGCGCGATGAATCTTCGCTAATCGCGCTAACGCAGGAAGTGTTAAAAACCAGCGAAATTGAAGGCGAGCAATTGAACGCCGATAGCGTGCGTTCGTCCATCGCCCGTCGCTTGGGGTTGGATGTCGGCACGCTTGCCGCCGTGGATCGCAATGTTGAAGGCGTCGTCGATATGGTGTTGGATGCCACCGCAAACTACGCAGCCCCACTGACCGAGGCGCGCTTGTTTGGCTGGCATACTGCTTTGTTTCCCACCGGCTACAGCGGACTTTTCCCGATCAAGGTCGGTACATGGCGTGACGACAGCAGTGGCGCCATGCAGGTGGTTTCAGGCGCGTTTGGCCGCCAAAAAGTGCATTTTGAAGCCCCGCCAGCTGACAAACTTAACGCTGAAATGACACTATTTTTAAACTGGTTTAATTCCCCAACGCCCGACCGCCACCAGCCGCCGTTGGTTGCAGCGGGTTTGGCGCATTTGTGACTGGTCACCATTCACCCGTTTGATGATGGAAATGGCCGTATTTCTCGCGCAGTAGGCGAGATGGCGCTAGCGCGTGCCGAAAAATGCGCCCAGCGTTTTTATAGCTTGTCGGCACAAATTCAAAAGGAACGTAGCCAGTATTACGTGCAGCTCGAACAAACACAAAAAGGGTCGTTGGATGTCACGCCGTGGTTGCAATGGTTTTTAAGCTGCCTGCTACGCGCAATCGAAAGTGCACAAACCACGGTGGATTTGGTGTTGCGTAAAGCGCATTTTTGGCGTAGCGCGGCAGAAATTCCATTGAATGCACGCCAAATCAAGCTGCTAAACCGCTTGCTTGACGGGTTTGAAGGCAAATTGACCAGCAGCAAATGGGGCCTTATCGCTAGGTGTTCGCCCGACACGGCATTGCGCGACATCAATGAACTCACCTGCCGCGGATTGCTGCAAAAATCTGCATCAGGCGGGCGCAGTACGAGCTATGAGTTGCGTATTGGCTAAAAGCTGTACTGATGCATGCCCTGAAGATGCCCGTATTTAGGGCTTCTTCAATCCACTATTGCCTAAAAATTTTGCAATTCTCTACTTTATAAACCGCATCCGCATAACGCCATACCTCTGGCCGGTGCGAGCACAGTACCATCGTCACGCCTGTTGCGCGCAACTTCGCCAACAGTGCAGCCTCGCCCTCCACGTCTAGACTTGAAGTGGCTTCGTCAAATACGCAAAGCGCAGGTTTACCGACTAACGCACGTGCAAGCAATACCCGTTGGCGTTGCCCGCCTGATAAACCTGTCAAGCCTTCGCCAATCGGTGTGTTTAGATGCATGGGGAGAGCATCGACAAACTCTCGCAGGCCAACTAAATCAAGAACTGCCAGTACTTCTTCATCAGAAATGCGTCGCCTAAAAAACACGATGTTGTCGCGTATTGAAGCCATTATCAATTTATCAGTTTGTAGAATTATTCCCATATTGGGGCGACCAATAATTGTGGGCGAGCCGTCTATTGTTATACTGCCGCTCGATAGCGGACTAACACCAGTGAGCAGTTTTATGAGTGTAGTTTTACCCGCTCCGGATGGACCCATCAAGACGACGCAACTACCCGCATCGATCTCGAGGTTAATGTTTTGCAACACATATGGATCAAGGCTGCCGTATTGAAACGCAGCGTTCTTCACGCTAATGCGTCCACAAGTTATCGGCAGCAAGTGCTCGCGCTTTAGCGGTTGCTCTTCCATTATTTCTTCAAGCCGACGATGTTGCGGTTCCATCATTTGGCGCTGTCGCCATAAGCCAAAAAGGCTCGATAGTGAATTGGCGAATAAATCTTTATACATGCCGGCGGCAACAAATACACCAAGGGTATATTGTTTCTCTTGGACAAAGTAGGCAGCGAAACAGACAAAAATGAGGCGTTCGGCAGTCGACAGAAAAGAACCGATGGCACCGCGGAACCCGCTTAATTTTGCAGACCTCAACTGCGAGTCAGCTACACTTTGAACGTCCCTAAGTACCGCAACGCGCCCTCGCCACTGCACGCCGAAACGCCGCAGGAGTGGTAATTGAGATACCAAATCATTAAAACTAGCCCGTTGTGATAGTCCAGCGCGAATGCTTGCATCGGCATTTTCTTTCATTGGACGTAAAAATAAATAGTCAAGCAATGCCGCAATCGTCATGCTTACCAAGCCAGGTACTACTAACCACGGTGAAAGATAGAACATGGCGGCAATGCCTACGCCACCCTGAAGCACGGCAGAGCACAGGTTAGCACCGAAACCTGCGTATGTATTTTGTAGCGCACTTAACGCGCTGAACTGATTAAAGGCATGTGCTGGTTGTTTAGCGGCAAACCAATCGAGGTTTTTTTGCGCTAATCGATCGTAAAGGCCACCCGTCATTCGCATGGTGATGCGCGTTGCCAGCAGGTGCTTGATAAAGCCTGAAAGGATTCCAGTTAGGCCAGCAATGATGGATAGGACGGTGAACGCTACGCCAATAAGAGATAAGCCCGAGAGTGCTGAAGGGTTAACTGCATCCACTGCTTTTTGCGTAATCAATGGCACTATTAGCCCGACTATTTGCGCAAATAAGCTCAAGGCTAAAACTGTGAGTCCAGCAGTTTGAAAAGAGGCGTGTGTTACCTCCTTTAAAATCCCCCACCTGGTGAATTGTTGAGATTCCGAAGGGTTTGTCGGGGCAAACATTTTTTGCGCGAAGGCCGCATCAATGTTTAACACCTCGATACCAAAGGCGGTTGTGTCGGTAGCAAAGTCGACGGCTTTAAAGTGAATATTGCTCCAACCCGATGTAGGGTCAAAATAGCGGAACACCTCACCCTTCTTACTGTGGAGCATAACAAAGTGCCCGTGTGGCAGTAACACTATGCCAGGACAAGGAAATGCACGTGCTTGAGAAACGTCAAATTTGATCAACTGCGTTGTGGCACCTACTGACAATAAAAAATCGTTAAGCCGATTTAGTGAGAGGCCGCGCTCGGTGCTGCCCATTAATCGCCGAAGCCCAGCATCTGAAGTTGATATTGCAAAACGTGATAGTAATTCGCGAACTACTACGTAACCGCAGTCAGAGAGAGTGCGCTGCATATTTTAGTGCCTTGATGATAAAACACCGTTCCGCAGCATACTTGCTCACGGGCGGTAGCACACACTGTCCTTTTTAATCTCGATTTTTAAATTGTCGGGGTTCAGCGGGTAGATTAGCTGATTTGCTTGCGCCAAGCCGGCCTCGCCTATCCGATCAGCGTCAATCGCGGCTGCAGAAATGTCATTCATCTGCAAACGCGACTCCAATTCCGCGATTAAGGCATCGATCTTCTCAACTTTGATTGGCCGTAAATTAGATACTGAAAGTTTTTTAGCTGTGTAAGCATATTTTAGCGCATGAAAATTATTTTTCGGTGTTCTGTCAAAGAACTTTAAAAATGGATCGCTAACTTGGGAAGAAATTGACGTGTAGAAATGAGCGTATGATTGTGCTAGTGCAAAAGCGGAATCAACGTCTCCAAGACTCGCTGCTTCGTGCAAAAAAGCGCTTGCGTGCTGAGTGTACTGTTTTACCATTTCGGGATTCTTTATCGCCTCAAAAGGGCTTTGTTTCAAATCACCGATTCCAATTGATCTCATGGCATGTAAATTGCCGTGCTTGGCTGCTAACAAAAAATACTCCCAAGCGGGCTTCACTCTCTTTAGCTCTTCAGCCATTCCCATACATCTCAATGCAACCTGTGCTTTGGATTGGAGCATCTGTGCATAACGCTTTGGATTTTCATTGCGAAATGATTCCCACGCGCGAGAAATTTCTTCCTTATTTTTTGAGTTAGCACGGAATGTAAGTCCAATTTTAGAAGCTTCTTCCTCCAGATCCTCAACGTCATTGAAGAATGCTGTGCATGATTGCAACTCCATTCCCAGCCTACATGCCGCAACATGGTTTCCGGATTCGGCTGCGGTCGTGAGTGACCCAATTGATTCTCGAAGGGGCACCCCAATAGCCGGGATAGCTTGCCAAGTATTTACTTTGAGTTCCGCGCTTATTGGTCTGGTGTCTAAGCTTTCGCCGACGGAACTCTTATTCGGTGTGTTGTTCCCGACTGTGCTAGACGGACTACTTTTTGTGGCCGAACTATCTGTGCTTTCAAATGGTGATTCGCCATAATTGTAGAAATACAACCACCACGCCACCCCAGTTACGAGTAAAAGCATCATTCCAAAAAAAACTAAGCCAATAAACTTGCGTAGTTTCATAATCAAATTTACCAAAGCGAATCGTTTATTTTTAGCATGTTTCTAAATTCGAGGTATGAGAATTGCAATTTTCGTATGAATTAGTGCACTCCAAACCATTTACTGCACCGCCACAGGTACTATTGTTACTGCAAAAAAAATCGTTATTGCCAGAATCGCATGCGTAAGCATTTGCGCAATCTTCGCCGTTAGTAGACGCACGGCACCGCCAAGGGTTGGAGCATACCTCGTCATTTGATTCGAAATTGCAGTTGATGTTTGAAGTAGACCACCCAAATCCCCAACCTCCTGCTTTGGACTCTAAGTCGGCTAATGCCGCTGGTAACTCAACGCGACCATCCTGCCCAAGTTGCAATTTTTCTAAATCAAAATATTTTTTAGTCATGATTAATTCTCCTTAAAAATAGAAAGTAAAACGATTTTTACTGCACCTGCTTTACGGCAATAAATGCTTTACCATCGGGAAATGGTGAGCGTTGTTCTACTGCTGGTAGGCCATGAATGGGGCAGCCGGTGATGTCGGTATCTAATGTTTCAAGTCCACGTAACCAGGGGCGCAATTTATCTTGGGCTATGACGATTTTGCCCGCTTCTGAAAGATAGCCAATATCATTGCGTTCATCGTCAAAGTGCACCGTGCATTTACCGATACGGCCATTTGAGCGAATCAACAGTGAGTTCGCCTTGGCGGCGTAGCAAATATAGGGCGCACCAGCGTGTTCGCCATTGCTGCGTTGGCTTCCGGCGGATTCGCCCGCATTTTTTGCTTTTTGAATGATGATGCCTTCCTCGGCTTGCGCGTCTTTTTCGGCTTGTATTTTGGGTAAATGTATCTGAGGAGCGACTTGCGGCATGGTAGTTTCGAGCGAAGTTATTTCAAATTTAGGGTTGGCAATTTCCCTATCATCGAACCTTTCAGCGGCTCGCTCTGCCGCTCTTGCAGCTTGGCGGTCAGCATGTGCTGCACTGTTCGGCACAATCTCTTGTGCTGAAGGCGCTTCACCACGCAAAGCACGAATTTCCGCTACTACAATTTTTCGTAACCTTGCTTCAATTATCGGTAGTTCTCGTAACGTCACACCATGGATAATGGTTTGTCCACCTTCGCCTCCCATGTCGCGGAGGTGTTGGAAGTCTAGGCGAAAACGCGTGTCGTTATAAAACGCTTTGGCGTATTCATGCATCAAAATTTCTAGGTTTTCTTGGTTGTCGCGACGCACGTGTACTCGCACACAAACTTCAAATTCCTCTGTAAGCTCGCGTAAGTTCAACAAGTTTTGCCAGATCGCGTCAAACGTGCCTTTGCCGTCGGCACGCTGGCGTAGAACATCGTGCGCTTCTTTCCAGCCGTCTAGTGTTATTTGATAAAAGTCTTGGTGCAGAGCAATCAGCTGCTTTGCAAGCACCGTATCTAGGACGTAGGCGTTGGTGGTCAGACCACCTGTAAACTTTACACCATGTTGGTCACAAAGGGCTTTGGCATGTTTGGCGATACGCAGTACCACGTCTTTCGCAACTAACGGTTCACCGCCAAACCAAGAAAACCGGAGTATTTTTAGCTTGGGTATGCGTTCTGTTAAAAACGCCTCTACCGCAGCTTGGGTAGTTTCCGTCATCTTTCCCAGCTCAAAATCTTCATAGCAGTAGGTACACCGAAAATTACACTTTTCAGTGGGCAGCAAGATAAGTTCTTGAATTTGCGGGGAAAGGGCTTCGGCAATCTGCCGATGCGTATAGCCGTGCGGTAGGGCTGTTAGCGGCGCTTCAGAGGCTTTGGAAGGGGGGGGTAAATTGACGGCTGCGCTCATTTTTTGATTTCCTCGGTGGCTAGCTTGGGTGTTTTTACCGGTCGTATTAGAGATTTTTTTGAAAACTATATTTCGTGTAAGTCAAGTTCGTGCAGCGAGCTGGTCTGTGTATTAAATCGCTGAGTTTATTCCAATTGTTAATTTATGCTTCTTCAAGCGCATTGTCAATCGAATTTTGAATTTTGAGCAAATGCAAACAACTCAAGCCTTTTGGGAAATGGTGCGTGCCCCCAAAATCACTAACCGCAGCCAAACATCTGATTCGATTTTTGGCTCTGAACTATTGAGTTTTCAGCATGTAGGCGCTGAAGATAATCGAGTGTAGGGCGCCTTTAAACTTGTGATTACCCAGAGCATCCGAATATTCAAAATCAAGGCACAGCTATTTTTCGGGACGTCGGGGCGTTGGGCGAAAAAATGTACTAAAAGTGCACGATCGTGTGCAGTTGCATCTCGCGCGTAAAACAATTTTCCCAACGCGCTCGCGCATTCACCCTGCTGCCGCTGGTAAAATACTTGCTATGACTATATCGAAAACCCAGCAAACACACATCGTCCCCACCGCCGATTTACCCACCCTGCGCACGCAAATTGATGCGCTGGACGCGCAAATCTTGCAGCAACTCAATCAACGCGCTGCACTTGCCCGCCAGGTAGGCACCTTAAAGGCCAGTATCGGCGAGCCGATGGCGTATCGGCCGGAGCGGGAGGCACAGGTGCTGCGGCGCATTAAAGACCTGAACGCAGGGCCGTTGGCTGATGAAGTGGTGGCAACTTTGTTCCGCGAAATTATGTCGGCTTGTTTGGCGTTGGAGCGGCCGATTACAGTGGCGTTTCTGGGGCCCAAGGGCACGTTTTCTGAAGCTGCGACGCTCAAGCATTTTGGTATGAGTGCACAGCCGCTGCCTTGTCCATCCATTGACGAAGTGTATCGCGCGGTGGAATCGCAAGCGGCGGATTTTGGGGTTATACCTGTAGAGAATTCGACGGAAGGGGCAGTCGGGCGCTCACTCGATTTAATGCCGCAAACGCCGTTGCATATTTGCGGTGAAGTGCTGCTGCGTATTCACCATCATTTGCTGAGCAATTCAGGCACCGATTACGCCAGCATTAAGCGGGTGATGTCGCACGGGCAATCGCTGGCGCAGTGTCATGAATGGCTTAATTTGCACCTGCCGCACGCTGAGCGCGTGGCGGTGGCATCTAACGCGGAAGCCGCGCGCCGTGCGGCTCTTGAGCCGGGTACGGCCGCCGTGGCGGGTGAGATGGCGGCCTCAGAATACAAGCTTAATACACTCGCGCAAAATATTGAAGACGAGCCTAACAACACCACGCGGTTTTTAGTGCTGGGCGACTACGCGCCAGTGATTTCTGGGCGTGATAAAACGTCGCTGGTGCTTTCAGCACCCAACCGTGCGGGTGCTGTGTATGAGATGCTCACACCGTTCGCCAAGCGCGCGGTGTCGATGAGTAAGTTTGAATCGCGGCCATCAAAAGTGGCGATGTGGGAATACTTATTTTTTGTAGATATTGAAGGCCATCAAGCGCATCCGGATGTGGCGGCAGCGTTGGTTGAGCTGCGCGAAGTTGCCGGCTATGTGAAGGTGTTGGGTAGCTATCCGGCAGCGGAAATCTAGCTATCCGACAGCGGAAATTTAAGGCAATTGCCTTTCAACAAAACTCGTTGTTCGCGCTGAAAATTCTTGAGGTATGTTTAGAAGGACTGAATTCCAGCCTTCGCTGGAATGACGGCATACCTATTTGTAAACGATTTCGTATTGGATTATCGCAATGACTGCCGTAAATTTAACCTCTCTAGCCCCATCATATATTTCAAGTATTGCTCCCTATCAGCCCGGCAAGCCGACGCCTGAACTAGCCCGTGAATTAGGCTTGAACGAGGCTGACATTGTCAAACTAGCGTCGAATGAAAACCCATTGGGGGTCAGCCCCAAAGCGCTGGCTGCGATTCAAAAAACGTTGCCCGAATTAGCACTTTATCCCGATGGTGCGGGCTTTGATTTGAAGGCAGTAATCTCTAGAAAATTTGCCGTGGACGCCGCGCAAATTGTGTTGGGTAATGGTTCTAACGATATTTTAGAGCTAGCAGCGCGCACGTTTTTAACACCCGCTAAGTCTGCCGTATTTTCTCAGCACGCCTTTGCCGTATACCCGCTGGCAACACAGGCCGTCGGCGCGCGGGGCATTGAAGTGCCTGCTAAAGACTACGGGCACGATTTGGATGCCATGGCTGCTGCGATTGCCGCTGATACTGGTTTGGTGTTTATCGCTAATCCTAATAATCCTACCGGTACATTTTTAAGCGCTACTGACATCTCCACGTTTTTAGCTAAAGTACCGGCACATGTGTTGGTGGTGTTAGACGAAGCCTATACCGAATACATGGAACCGAATTTACGTGGGGATTCCACCCGTTGGCTGGCACAGTTTCCTAATCTAATTATTTCACGTACCTTCAGTAAAGCCTATGGATTAGCCGGCCTCCGAGTTGGTTACGGATTGGCGCACCCCGATATCATAGCTTTGTTTAATCGCGTGCGTCAGCCGTTTAATGTGAATCAATTGGCGCAAGTAGCGGCTGCTGCGGCGCTCGATGATGCGGATTTTATTGCACGGAGCGTGCAAGTAAACAACGAAGGCATGGCGCAGTTGCTGACGGGCTTTGCTGAATTAAATTTGAAGCACATTCCATCCTTTGGCAACTTCGTGGCCGTGGAAGTGGCACCGACTGGTGCTAAATTTACGGCCGCGCAGATTTTCCAAAAACTGCTGCAAAAAGGTGTGATTGTGCGCCCCGTTGCCAGTTATGGTATGCCTCACTATCTGCGTATTTCTATCGGTACGCAGCCGCAGAACGCGGCGTTTTTGAATGCACTAAAAGCCGCACTATCGTCTGCAGGTGATGCCTGAAGAAGGCCTACTTTAGGGCATTTTCAAGCGTAAATCATGATTGAAAAATTAATTATTGTTGGTTGCGGCCTTATCGGCGGGTCATTCGCATGTGCTCTGCGCGAAGCAGACTTGGCTAAGCATGTCGTTGGTTACGACGTTAATCCACACGAGGCACAGGAGGCGCTGCGCCTTGGGGTCATTGATGAAATTGCTAACGATTTAGAAGCCGCGGCAGTCCATGCAGATTTTATTTTTGTAGCCACGCCAGTGCGCACCATCGCGCCGATATTGGCGCTGCTGGCGCCGCATATTTCTGCGCATTGCGTGCTTACCGATGCCGGTAGCACCAAAGCACAGTTGGTGGAACTTGCCCGGACGGCGTTGGGGCATAAGTTTAGCCAATATGTGCCCGGGCATCCCATTGCAGGGCGCGAAACATCAGGTGTGGCCTCGTCTGATCCGCAGTTGTTTGCGGGTAAAAATGTGGTGCTCACGCCGCTTGCGGAAACCGTTGCGTTGGCGCTGGCCCGTGTAACTGTCGCATGGGCAGCCTGTGGCGCGCACGTGCAAATTATGTCACCCATCGATCACGATGCGACGTTTGCAGCGGTAAGCCACCTACCGCATTTACTTGCTTTTGCATTAGTGGACGAGCTAGCTGGTCGAGGCGATGCAGCGCGATTGTTTGGCTATGCGGCCAGTGGTTTTCGGGATTTCACCCGAATTGCCGCAAGTTCGCCTGACATGTGGCGGGATATAACGCTGCAGAATAGCGCGGCGTTAAGATTGGAGTTGGCTGCCTACCAGCAAAAAATTACGGCGCTGCAAAATTTATTAGATCAACCAGAGGCGGTCGCGAGCGTTGGTTTGCACGCAATGATGACGCGGGCGCAAAATGCCCGTAAAGACTGGCAAGCCGGCCAATACATCGAAGCCCCAGTCGTTGTGGGCAAGTAGTGCTCACGAGCAGCTAAGTAGAAATTTAAAATAACAAACTCAAAAAAGCTAGGAAATTATCTGCATGAATATTACTGGTTCATTCAAAACGCTGCAAGACACACGAATTGCACTGCCCGCCGCCAGCAGTGCGACTGGCGCTATTGATTTACCTGGCTCCAAAAGCATTTCCAATCGCGTGTTATTGCTAGCAGCTTTAGCGCGTGGCACTACCGTTGTGCGCGGTTTATTGAAGTCAGACGACACCGCAGTGATGCTGCAAGCACTAGAAACCCTGGGCTTAACCATCCTCGATCTTGGCGACGGAAAATTTCAAATTGCGGGGCATGGCGGGCAGTTTCCGGTACACAAGGCTGCGCTATTTTTAGGCAATGCGGGTACCGCAATCCGCCCACTTACGGCAGCGTTGGCGCTAATCGCCAGCCAATCAGATATGACGGATGCAGACTTCACGTTATCTGGCGTGCCGCGCATGCACGAGCGGCCGATTGGTGATTTGGTAGAGGCGTTACAAAGCTTGGGTGCGGGTGTGGAATACACCGGCAATGCGGGCTACCCGCCGCTACGCATCACGCACAACGGTGCCATCACCGCCCATGAAGTTTCGGTGCGCGGGGATGTATCAAGTCAGTTTTTAACGGCCATGCTGATGAGCTTGCCGCTGCTTGGCCGTGCCATTACTGTGAACGTGCAGGGCGAGCTAATTTCAAAGCCTTACATTGCGATTACGCTAAACTTAATGGCGCGATTTGGCGTGGTGGTGCGCAATGAAAACTACAGTAAGTTCCACATTCCTGCGCGTACGCAGTATTTGAGTCCCGGTGCAATTTTTGTCGAAGGTGATGCTTCGAGTGCCTCGTATTTCCTCGCGCTCGGCGCTATCGCGGGTGGGCCGTTGCGCGTAAATGGTGCAGGTGAAAACAGTATTCAAGGCGACATTGCCTTTGCCGATGCGCTAGAGAAAATGGGTGCCACCATTGTCCGAGGCGCTGAATTTTTTGAAGCGTCAAACCCTGCAAAAACGAAGTTGCGGGCAATTGATGCCGACTTTAACCATATTCCAGACGCCGCGATGACGATCGCCATTTGTGCGCTGTTTGCTGACGGCACCAGCACGTTGCGTAATATCGCCAGCTGGCGGGTAAAGGAAACCGATCGCATCGCCGCGATGGCCGCCGAGCTGCGTAAAGTGGGTGCCATAGTAGAGGAGGGTAGTGATTTTATTCGTATCACACCGCCTGAAAAGCTAACGCCAGACGCGGTGATTCACACCTATGACGATCATCGTATGGCAATGTGTTTTTCGCTCATCAGCTTGGGCGGCGTGCCAGTGACGATTCTGGATCCAAATTGTGTGGCTAAGACCTTCCCCACTTATTTTTCAGTATTTAGAAGAGTGGTTTCATGACCGCGCATTTGCCAACCCCAGTTCCCATCATTTGCATTGATGGCCCCACGGCTTCTGGTAAAGGCACAGTCGCGCAATCGGTTGCTGACGCGCTGGGCTTTCACTACCTCGATAGCGGCGCCCTGTATCGCTTAACCGGCTTGGCCGCGCGCCAATCTGCGGCAAATATGGCCAATGCGGACGAAATCGGCACCATTGCCCGCAACTTGGCCGCGAAATTTGTCGGCGATAAGATTTATTTGAGCGATATTGACGTAAGCGATGCAATTCGCGCGGAACAAGCGGGGCAAGACGCGTCGATTGTGGCCGCCATTCCTGCTGTTCGGGAGGCACTGTTGCAGCGTCAGCGTGATTTTGCTCAAGCGCCCGGATTGGTGTGCGACGGCCGCGATATGGGCACGATCGTGTTCACGCATGCGCAGGTAAAAGTGTTCCTTACCGCCAGTGCTAAAGTGCGGGCTGAGCGGCGTACTAAACAGTTGAAACAAAAGGGAATATCTGCCATACTGGAAGACGTCGAAAATGATTTGATTGCCCGCGATACTCGCGATTCAAACCGTTTAGCCGCACCTCTGATTGCAGCAGAAGATGCCGTAACCATTGATTCCACCGCATTTACCGCTGCCGAAATCGTGGCGCAAATCGTTGGTTTGTATAGAAAGTAGTAACTGGCAATAAATGCTTCAAACCCTCCTTTGCTGTTACCGGCAAAGGTTTTATAACCCGACAATCTGCCTTGGATTTGTCGTAACCCGAAAGTCCTAGAATGTCTCTAGCCGCAGCCCTAACCTCCGCCAAAGCAACAAAAGGCGCTCTCCCAGTTGTGCACGCACCCGATAGCTTCGCCGCATTATTCGAAGAAAGCTTATCGCGTCAAGAAATGCGCATTGGCGAAATGATTACCGCAGAAGTTGTTAGCGTCGACCAAAACATCGTGGTTGTAAACGCTGGCCTAAAATCTGAGTCGGTAATTCCTGTTGAAGAATTCAAAAACGACAAAGGCGAACTTGAAGTTAAAGTTGGCGATTTCGTTACCGTTACCATCGAAGCGCTAGAAGACGGCTTTGGTGCAACTAAGCTATCTCGCGATAAAGCCAAGCGCTTAGCCGCATGGCACGATTTGGACGTGGCGCTAGACAAAGGCACCATTATTTCTGGCTTTGTTTCTGGCAAAGTTAAAGGCGGCCTTACTGTTATGGTTAACG
>JANNXI010000290.1:0-1561 GCA_031409495.1 Betaproteobacteria bacterium | reverse complement strand
TCTGGTGGTTCCACCACATATTGCTGCGGCTGCGGATAGATTTCTTTCTCGTCCGGCGCAAACACCACATCGACACCAGCTGCTTCGCACTTTTTGCAATCCGCTTCCAAAGTACGCGGATAACGATCAAAATCTTCGCGCGGCCCAAACTGCAGACGATTAACGAAAACAGAAACAACGGTACACGCCGCTTTTGGCTTGGCAAGCTGCACCAATTGAATATGGCCTTCGTGCAAATTGCCCATCGTGGGCACAAAAGTGTTGTTAGGCTCTTTCGCGAGTCGCGCCCGCAACTCGGTAACCCTATGAATAACATCCATTTACTAAAAGCTCGTAAAGACTGAAGGACGCCAATTTACCATAGGATTAATGCGATTTTCCGCCACTAAACAGTGCCATCACAATAATTAATCCTAAAATAATCGCACAAACTAGGAAGAATATTTTCCACGCTGATTTAGGGCTTTCGCCCACGACTTCACCAGTTTGGCCGTTTACTAAAAAGCGATAGGTTTTACCTGAAAATAAATACGCCGATACCCAAATAGGTAGCAGTATATGCTTAAACGTAAGGTGGCTATATTGGGTTTGAGCACCTGTGACGCGCTGACTATCGCCACCAATATCGTCACAAATTAGTTGTTGCACACGCACTTCAATTTGCCGCTTGGCATCACCAAAGCCTGCTTTTAGGCCGATTTGGTAGGCTTCTGTTTGAAAATTGGCAATATATTCCTCTTGAAACGGAATGAGCTCTTTGGTGTTCCAGCTATTAAAACCCCCACCAAATCTGCCCGCCACCATCTGCACGAGCTTGCCGGCACCCGCCACCGTTAGCGCCTTCATAGCGTCCGCTGTGTCATTGCCTCTGGGCGGAGATGCCTGCGAAAATGTTTTGCTTGCTGCCACCAACACGTCATCGTGAAAAAACTGCACCATGCCAGAAACATTCGTCCATTCAGTACGAGTACGAGTAGAGGTCTCTCCGCTGCTATTGCGATATTGCTCGGTGTAATTTATGCCGCGTTGACCGGTGTAGTGGGTAGCTGTTTGCGCATCGTAGGTCCAATACGGCACGTACACACCTTTTATTCCGCCATCACTTTGCGCATACTTTTTGAGCGCATTCGGCGCCAACCACAAGCCGCGAATCCACGATCTAAACGCATCTTGGGCCTTTAGCTTAGTTACTTTGAAGGGCACTAATGAGCGCGGTTTGATACGCCGCTGCGCGACACTTTTTGAAGTGAGGGGTGATCCGCAAAAAATACACGATGTGGAATACACATTCGAGGCCAACACTTGCTCGCCATTGCAATTACCGCACTTAATTTGTTCTTGCGCGTGAAGTTCACTTTCTTTTTCTACTTGCGCCATCCAGTCATCAAGGTCTAGTTCCTTTACGACATCGGTGGTAGCTTCGATATCGTTTTCGGCACCGCAGTAAGGGCATTTTTGCTTAGTAGAACCTGGCGAGAAGGCCATTTTTGCGCCACAGGCCACGCACGGAAACGCCCGTACTTTGGCCGTCATAGCCTCAATTGTAGTTTGCGATGCGTTT
>JANNXI010000289.1:0-2618 GCA_031409495.1 Betaproteobacteria bacterium | reverse complement strand
TTGAAGAGGGTCTGGCGCGATATGAAGCTAAAATACTGGAAAACAAACACCGCGCACTCCAAAGCCTCGCCAAACAACTCGGGCAGACATTGGTGCCTATAAGAGAAAACCCTTGAAAACCACTATGTTCATGGAAAGGGCATTTGTAAGTACTTGTAAGTTTTATCTGATCTGCGTTGTAGTGCGCACGGCGTGCTGCGATAATTGAGCGGAGATACTATTAAATTGGAGCTCCGTCAAATGCGTCAACTCAATATGCTTTGCAAGCTGCGTCAACCGATATGCCACTTTGACGATCGCTTCGGCCTCAGTAAAGCTGCTAATGCGGCGATCGTTGCGCTCATACTCACAAGCTGCGCGGCAACACCAAGTACCCCAGCCGACCCGCTCGCGGCAACCGCGCCACGTAACGAAGTGCTGACCGGAACGCAGGCCAGCCCACAAAACACCCCTCAAGGCTTTAGCGCAACGGTATGCGTCAAAGGCGACGCTGGGATTCGCCTGAGCCTTACAGACCAATTTATACTTTTAGAAGGCGGGATTTGTCCAGGTGACGAGGTAAAATTTAAAGCGTTTATGGCCACTGTGCCACCTGGACTTCGTTTAGTAAAACTATCCAGTGGCGGGGGCAATGTTCGCGCTGCGACGCGCATCGGCGCGATCATTCGCGAACGGGGATTTGATACCTTGGTTGACGCCACGCAGAATCGTTGCGCCAGCGCCTGCACGTTTATTTTTGCGGCCGGTATTGCGCGATTTTACGCCGGTGGCAGCGCGATTAAAACTGGTTTATCGGGGCGACGTGGGCTAGGCTATCACTATTTAAATTCGCGCCGAACCGATCAAACAGATGAAGAAAAAGACAGGCGATTTGACGCCAGCGTACCGAAATATTTAGCGCAAATGATGGTACCTTCGGGCGCACAATTGATAACGACTTTAATGCAAGAAAACCGCACTACGAAAATGACGTGGTTAAATGGTGAAGAAGCCCTAAATGCGGGCGTTGCGACGTCGCTATCATCACCACTGCGATGACTTTTTGTACCAGCTACAATCGTTACCCCTGCAGGGCGAGTTAGGTGCTTCCCTACCCTGCCCTGCCGACTAACCGATACATCACTTTGCCACGTCGGACTACGGCGGAACTACACTGTGATTTAACACCGCCGAATTAGCCGGGAGGGTATACGTATCCCCCGCAAACTCACGCGTCACCGTCACATTACCCCCAGGTGAGAATGTCGCCACACAATTCGCCTCGCGTACATGTATGACGCTGCTGCCGCGTAGCGTAAGCGGTACGTTGCGGCAACCGGCGATTGCTACACCGTTGGCTTTGAATGTAATCACAATCTCAGTACTTGGGTAAGGCACGCCGGCAATATCGGTTACCCATGCTTCAAACGTAATCGGCTGGCCGACGACGCTCAAAGTTTGCGCAACGGTGGTAGGGGCTACATAGGTTTGCGAGCGCTCAGTGGTGATAAATAGGGCGTTTGCAGCCGCTTCAGTATTTACGTTTACCTGAGGAATCAATGGGGTAAAGGTGGCTTCCATTTGGCAGGGCTATTCACCGTTACGGTGAAGCTATCGGTGCCGGTGCCATAGGGTACGGTGTACCAAGCACTGACTGATTGTGCTGGCAATGTTTATATTCTTACCGATTCCAGTGTGATTCGTAAGGTTGATACCAACGGTATTATTTCAACTTACGCACGCACACGGGTTAGCGGCTGCACTCGCGACGGCGGGCTGGCAACCGCCGCCCAAATTTCCATCGCCAATGCGGCGGCATTTGATCAATTTGATAATCTATTTTTTGTAGATTTTTTGAATCACGTCGTGCGCAAAATAAGTGCTTCGGGCATCATCGATACCGCGGCGGGCACGGGTCTATGTTCAGGCAAAGAGTATCTTCAACGCATCTTTACTAGTGATACAAACGCATCTTCCGTGCGCAAGCGCAAACACCCTATTTGCGCGGATTTTAGCGGATCAACCATCTCCTCAAAAAGCACTTTAGCTTGGCTATAAAGGCACGCATCTGACTTATTTACCTAGAAGCGCTTCCGATACGCCAGATTAACAATTTAGCTCTGCCCCAGCATCAACCTGCGATCACCATCCGCAACGAGTCAATTCGGTACAACAGTTACGACCAATCTGTTTAACGCCTTCAGCACAGGCGAAGTTGGCGCAAGTTTCAATTCCGCCTTCGCAAGTATTTTCTGCGCCAGGTCTTGGCCCTCCACTTTTTGCGCTGAAGTGCCGCGCTCGATCAATAACGTTGCCAGCGCCATTTTTTCAAGCCATGCCGCACTATTTTCGGTACCGTAGTGCTTATCCCATAGCGGCTGCGCGGCTATGTATGCTTGCAGCGCCTGAGCAATGTCGCCGCGCCGCGCCGCGCTACGTGCTTTTGCGCGGGCGAGCATCGCTATTTGCCCCGGTTCCAATGCAAAACTCTCCTGCAGTGACTCGACCTGCTGAACATAATTTTCAGCTTCGGCTAAGTTACCGGCATTCGTTTCTAGATCAATGAGCTGCACCAACGCGGTGGCCAGTTTAGCTTTAGGTTCAACCGTCGATCTTTTAGCGTAGCCCAACGCCTCCAG
>JANNXI010000288.1:0-3718 GCA_031409495.1 Betaproteobacteria bacterium | reverse complement strand
TTATCATGGTGCGAGTTATGTTCGTTGTTTGCACGCCAACGCCGCGCCACCAAATCCGGTCCCACAACACAGCAACGCTTTGCGAAAATTTATGAAACTTGGCTATCCACGGTCATTTCTTAGTTTGCTCCTCATAGGATTCACCATCGCGATTGCACCGCTCATCGCTGGGCTAATTGTGAACGTGTATGCGATCGAGCAGCTGTCGCAACAGAGCCAAAAAGCAGTTTACGATTCAAACCAAGCCACGCGCTTGTCGCGTGAATTAGCGCGTGCCTTAGTCACGATGGAACGCGCAGCGCGATTTTATGCCGTATCAGCCGATAAGGATTTTTTGCGGACTTATCGTGATGGTCGATCACAGTTTCAAGTATTTTTAACACAGCTTAGCGCCATTAAATTAGATGCCGTACAGGGCGCACAAATCAACGCGATTGTGGCGAGAGACCAAGCGATCGCCAGACTCATTGATGATGGACTTAACGCCGAAACCACCAAAGCCCTAGAATCTGGTTTTAATGAAATTGACACCGGTATTCGCAGCTTAAGCACCCTCGCCACGCAGGCTATTGATCGTGAAGTGCAAGAGCTGCGCGGTTATGCCGTTCGTGCACGTAATCAGGCGTTGTGGCAAATGATCGCCGTGGTGCCCCTTGTGTTGCTAATCATCGGTGGATTTACGTTTTTACTCACGCGGCCGATTCGTGAGCTGGATTTAGCGATTCATCGCTTGGGTGAAGGCAATTTAGCTGACCCAGTCGCGGTACGCGGGCCACGCGATATTCGCATGCTAGGGGAACAACTTGACTGGCTGCGTCAACGCCTCATTACCTTAGAGAACCAGAAAACACGGTTCTTTCAGCATGTATCCCACGAACTCAAAACACCACTTACCGCACTACGAGAAGGCTCTGATTTATTGCGCGATGAGGTCGTGGGCAAACTAAATAGTGAGCAGCGTGAGATTGTTGCTATCCTCAGCCAAAATAGCCTCACCTTGGAAAAACTCATCCAAGATTTGTTGGCCTACAGCGCCCGCACTGATGCCGCAGGCGAGAAAAATCTTGCGCGAAAAATTGCGCTCGACATCAAACCTATTCGATTGATGGAGCTGATTGAAGAAGTGATTGAAACCCAAAAAATCGCTATCGTCGCCAAGGCAATTACGATTCAAAAGGAGTGCGACCGCACCTTGGTGCAGGGAGATGGCGAAAAACTGCGCGTAGTTATTGATAATTTGATTTCAAATGCCGTAAAATATTCACCCGCGCAATCGACGGTACGGGTTCGCCTAAGCAGGCCCAATCAAAATGCCGTCATTGAAGTGATTGACCAGGGGCCCGGCATTACGAACGAAGATCGCGATCGCATTTTTGATCCCTTCTTTCGCGGCCGTGCAGCCACAACGACGGGCGCTAAGGGCACCGGCTTAGGATTGGCAATTGTAAAAGACTATGTAGACATGCATCACGGCTCGATTCGCACGGTAGCAGCCAAAGGCGCGCATTTTCGCGTGGTGATACCAGTAAAACATGACGCTAACTTATAGAAATAGCGTCATTTACAATAAGCCACGCAAATTAGTCATGCTTGGGAACTAAACAACGTGCGCAGTGGCCTATACTTGCGCGGTAGGTTGCAAATTTGCATCAAAATATAGTGAAAACCACATTCTGAACATGAAAGTCGCGTTTAAAAATTTCAGTTACCAACAATTCACGGCCATTTTTGCCTGTGTGTTTTTAAGCGCGTGCTCGGTGCTTGACCCACCACGCATTGAACGTGTGGCACCACTAGAGCCACGCATAATCGAGCGCCTGGCACCGCCAAGCGATGGCGACACACTAATGGCTTATGTATTGCAAATGCGCAAACTCTCAACCGATGAATTCTTAACAGAACAAAATCGCGTGCGTGCAGAATTTAGCAACAATAACTCTGAATATAACCGCGTGAAGCTAGCGCTTATGTTGGCGCTAACGCCCGTTACGGCCATCAATGGAACATACCCCAACGCGGCAGCGACCAGTGTTAGCACAAGTAGTGCAGCCAATTACGTCACCCCCAATGAGGATGCAGAAATTATAGCGTTGCTTGATCCGCTGGTATTTAGTGTGGTGGCCAGTGGTAGCTCGGCAAAGCCCGAATTACGGGCGTTAGCGCACATTATTCAGGGCATGGCACATGATCGCAAGCGCTTGCGCGAGCAAGCCAAGGTAGCCCAAACAAAAATAACCGTGATTAAGCGCGATGAATCTAGCGTGGTTGAAAGCAAACAATTGAAAGTAAGGATCGAAGATCTGGAGCGTCAACTCGCTGCGCTGAAGTCAATTGAAAAAAGCGTAGGTTCGCGAGGCGAAGGTTTAGTAAAATAATTTGCTGTGACTAACCTTAATGCCAATAGCGCCTCTGCACCCAACTCACAGCGCGCAAATTTATTACTTGTCGATGATGACCCTGATTTATTGCGGCTCCTAGCTATTCGGCTTAACGCGAGCGGTTTTAATACTAAAACAGCAGAAAGTGGCGAAGCTGCGTTGCGTCATATCGCGGTGATGCGCCCAGACGTCGTCATTAGCGATTTACGCATGACCGGCATTGACGGCATGGCACTATTTCATGAAATCGAAAATCGGCATCGCGGTATTCCCCTCATCATTCTTACCGCGCACGGCACCATTCCTGAGGCCGTAGCCGCAACTCGGCAGGGCGTATTTGGCTATCTTACCAAACCTTACGATGCGAATCTGCTCATTGAGCAAATTGAGCGAGCCATCAAACTCAATGGTTCGAATCGTGCAGAAGCCACGCAACCGGATTCTTGGCGTGCAAAAATTATTTCACGTAGCACCGCTATGGAAGAACTGCTAAACCGCGCCCACCGCATCGCTGTAAGCGACGCCAGTGTGCTGATACAGGGGGAGAGCGGCACCGGCAAGGAGCTATTAGCTGCAGCCATCCATGCCGCCAGCAAGCGCGCCAAGCGGCCTTTCGTGGCGATTAACTGCGGGGCGGTTCCCGAAAACTTATTGGAATCAGAGTTATTTGGTCACAAAAAAGGGGCTTTTACCGGCGCCGTAACTGGTAACGAAGGGCTGTTTGTATCGGCCGATAGCGGCAGCCTGTTCCTAGACGAAATCGGCGACATGCCGGTACCGCTGCAAGTAAAGCTGCTGCGCGTATTGCAAGAGCGCGAAGTTAGGCCGGTAGGCGCGACCAAATCGGTGGCGGTGGACGTGCGGATTATTTCAGCGAGCCATCGTGATTTAACGCAGGCAATCGCCGAACAAAAATTCCGTGAAGATTTGTATTATCGACTCAACGTAGTCACATTACGCCTACCACCGCTGCGCGAGCGCCGCGAAGATATCCCACTTCTTGTTGCCCACCTGCTCAGGGAACTCAGCCCCCGCTACGACAATCAAGTGAAGGCGTTCTCAAGCGAAGCCATTGAGATGATGATAGCTGCACCGTGGCCTGGCAATATTCGCCAATTACAAAACGTGGTGGAACAATCTATTGCGCTATCAACCACAGAGATGGTAGCGCCGAAAGTAGTTGAGCAAGCCATGCAGCTCGATGCGCAACAAATTGATTCCTTTGAAGAGGCACGCCGTCGGTTTGAATATGACTATCTGACCGCGCTCTTGAAGTTAACCGAAGGCAATGTCACCAGCGCCGCCCGTTTGGCTAAGCGCAATCGCACGGATTTCTATAA
>JANNXI010000287.1:0-8186 GCA_031409495.1 Betaproteobacteria bacterium | reverse complement strand
CTGCTTTGAAGCCTTTCCGTTTTTCGCAGCGGCTGTTATTGTGGCGCACCTAGCGCATGCTTCACAGAGCACTATTGATTACCTCGCCGTTGCATTCATCGCGCTGCGGGTTGTATACATTGGGCTCTATCTTGCTGATAGCGCCACGCTGCGCAGCTTGGTTTGGATGGGCGGCATAGGCATTTGCATCGCACTATTTTTTGTTGGTGGTAGCGCAGTAAAGTAGAGCCAAGGTAGCGTAAAAACCATGGCCATGACGCCGCAAGGCGCCGCCAAACCGCCGACAGCGGATAAATTGCCGCGCCGCATAAAGCGACGCTTGCAGCGCACGGTCGTAGCGCGATTTGGTGGCGCCGTGCTTGCGGTGATTGCGGTTATTTGGCTATTTTTAGAAGAATGGGTGTGGGATACCATGCTCGCGGTGATGCGTTGGATCGGCAAACTGCCGCCAATTCACTGGCTTGAATCCCAGATAGCAAAATTACCTCCTTATGCTGCATTGGTTGCGTTTTTAATTCCGGCAGCGGTATTATTGCCCTTCAAGCTGGCAGCTTTTTGGCTTATCGCGCATGGGCACAGCATTATCGGCATGCAGGTATTTATTGTCGCGAAACTGGCTGGAACCGCCCTATTGGCGCGCATCTTCGCACTCACTAAGCCAGCGCTGATGTCAATTTCTTGGTTTGCGCGCGCCTATAATGCTTTTATGGGCTGGAAGTTAGGATTAGTAACCTATGTAAAAAACCTAAACGCCTATGCGCGCGCGTTGGCTTTTAAAAATGTATTAAAAGAAAAATTTAAGCAGTTTTGGCAGCGCCGCTAAAAAGCCGCGATAAATCAACTTTGGAGTAATCATGCGCACCACAATTCAACAATGCTTTTATGCAGCGATCACAACTATTTTTCTTAGCCAAATAGCCATTGCACAAGCGAGCCTGCCAAAGTTAGAAACTGATTTTGCCAAACAACCTGCAGGCGAATACATCGTCGACAAAGCCCATGCATCGGTGATATGGCGCGTTTCACACATGGGACTTTCGCACTACACAGCCCGCTTCGACGCAATGCGCGGCTCAATTAACTTAACGCCCGCCAACATCACCACCAGCCAAGTCGAGTTTGGCATTGATGCAAAATCAGTGAATACCGGTCTAGCGCCCTTTGACAAAAAGCTGTGGGGAAGTGACTATTTTGATGCTGAAAAACACGGCACCATCACCTTTAAATCCAGCAAAATAGAAGCGCTAAGCAACAACAAATTCAAGCTTAGCGGCGATTTAACCTTTCGCGGCATCACCAAACCAATGCGCTGGGACGCTACTTTTAACGGTGGGCAATACAGCAAATTTATGCAAACGCAGCAGCTCGGATTTTCTGCAAAAGGTGTCATCAAGCGCTCAAACTGGGATCTAAAAACCTATCTAGACCTAATTGGTGACGATGTGGAAGTGACGATAGAAGTCGAATTTCTGTATCGCGCGCCACAGGTACAGTAGATTAAAAACGGCAATAGCAAGCCACTAGCACACGGTTTAAATCAAGGTAACTAGGCGAAGAAGCCCTATTTACAGGCATCTTCAAGCATATAATGCAAGCATTTATGCCGCTAGGTGATCAGATAGAGTGTTCTATCATCCCGAAACGGTTGATCATCGAACACGTGGCGCACCACACCCTGGCGCATGAGTTGCGCTACCCATTGCGTTGCTGTCGGCCTAGGCACGCTGTAGCTTGCTTCCATCCAATCAACAATAGCGACACCGGTCGCGCAACGATGATGGCAGACTATGCCGCGAGCGTGATCGCGCAAGGGCACGCCTTCGGCACTACCCATGCCACCCATTCCTCGTATGGCAAACTTCAGATCACTGGCAACCGGTGTTAGCCACGCGCTGTCATCGGCTGGTGGCGTGAGCCGATAGAACAAAAATGCATCTTCAAAATCATGCTCGTCGGCTACATGACGAATGTGCCCAAGCGCCAACAAGCGCTGTCCCATCACCACGGCTTGCTCACGACTGATTCCTTGATTTTGCACAATCCAATCGATTGCTTCACTGCCCACAAAGCACTCTCGATAAGAGCGCAGATGAAACACCCGATCACGTATATCCAAGCCGCCTGGTGTGTAGGCGCCATGAAGCAATTGTTGCGTTACCTCATCGAGCAAACCGGCAGCTGTTGCGACCATCAACGCCTTCGGGGTGGTGTCGTCCGCGCCTGAGCTTGTTTCAACGCGAACGGCCGCACCCAGCTCACCAGCGCTACCGCTTGATTGTTGTTCATTGAGCCACCTAATAAAGCCCGGGATGGCTAAGGGACGTGAAATTAAATAGCCTTGGGCATATTCAACGCCATGCGCTGCCAAATAATTCCACTGTGAGCGTGTCTCTACGCCTTCGGCAATGAGCTTTAATTGAAGATCTTGGGCTAAAGTAATAATGGCGTCGAGCACGGGTCGGCGTACGGTTTCCGTATCAATTGCACTGACGAAGGCACGATCAATTTTAATGCGGTCAACCTGCATTTCTTCTAGCACCGCAAGGCTGCTTTGCCCGGTGCCGAAGTCGTCCAGGGCAATGCGCCAGCCAGCGCGTTTTAGCAAGCTCAATGCATTTGCAGTGTCACCGTCGACGCAATCGCGCTCGGTGAGCTCCAGCAATACTTGGTGCGGCGCAATCGTATTAGCGTGAAAAATTTCACTTAACCGGTAGCCAAACCCCGCATGCTGCAACTGGCTTGGCGTCACGTTAAACGAAAAATACATGTCTGGATTCGCTTTGGCAATCGGCGCCAAACGGTGCGCCGCCAAGCCCATGACCAGATCAGCCATGCCTAGTATTAACCCGCTGCGCTCAGCTTCCTCAATGAATTCCCCCGGCGGGATGATGCCGCGATGCGGGTGATTCCACCGCATGAGCACTTCGCCGCCCACGCATTTGCCGGTCGCAAAATCAACAATCGGTTGCACAAAAGGCTCAAATTGCCGCTTGCGTAAACCAACGCCAATACGACTGCGCAACTGTCCGCGCAGCAACGCGCTACGGTAGCCCCATGCAATCAGCAAAAAAGTCACGAGCCACAATGGTAATAAGACCAACAAAGCGCGCAACAAAGCTGTCGTTTGCAGGCTATTTGCATCTATATCGACCTCCATCACCACATCGTAACGGGTGGATGTGGCAGTGGTTCGTAACGCCGGCGGGGCGGGGGATGTCGTTTCAGTTGCCCCAAACACCCCCAAACGCTGGCCCATCCGCGACGACATCATGATGCAGACATCAGCACTGGTAGCTCCTTGTGAGCGACTGACGGTTTCCAGCAGGTCAGAAAATGCGCGCGAGTCTAGCGCCGCCATTTGCACCCGATTTGCAGCGTCAGTCCGCGAAACAATAATTGGTGCATCCGGTTCTGCCGCTTTGCTGAGCGATAAGGTCATTAACGCTTGCTGCTGCGGCAGTTGCATCTCAATGGTGCCTTCCGGCCCGCATCCAGATTTCACCCCCGCATAGGCAACGGCAAACTGCTGTGCCAACTTGGAAGCAACTGAGGCTTTAACCAGCACCCCAGTAAGGGCGGCTGGACACTGGCCAAATGCAAAGTCCTGACTTGCCTCACTACCTAACTGTATAAGTTCGGCATTTAACGCATCGAGCCTAGCTTCAACAAAAGCCAACGCTGCCGTAGCGCTGCGTTGGGAGATGTCACGGTGACTCGTCCACAACCAGCAGCCAACAACGGTCAAGCCAAACAACGTAACAACGAGCCAAATACTAAATATCCGCCAGCCGGCAAGCGAAAACGGTCGCGTGTCGCCGAGCCGTTGATCGAAAGAATAGTTGGTCATTGAATCAGTCACCACGATATTGATATTTGTATTGCATGTGAACAATACGGCTGGGCTGCCAAACCGGATGTACTGCATAAGTATAGCGCTATACCTGCACGGCACCTTGAATATATCTTGAAAACGCCCTATTTTAGGGCATCTTCAAGCATTACTAAGCAAACTCCAAGCACTGTTTCAACATTGGAACATTTGAACATTTTTGAAATCGCGCGCCCTGAACCGCAGAATGAAAGTGCGCAACTAGGATGCACCTAGCGCGCCGCAGCAGCTGGCCCGGATGCCGCCAATATGCGTGCTTCTAGCGTCTCTTTTGGCACGGCACCTTCAAGCTTGGTGCCATCAGCAAAATAGCTTACCGGCGTCACTTTTAATCCTAAGCGCTGACCCAGCGCGGTGGTTTTCTCAATCGGGTTGTCGCACTTTTCAGTTCCTGCTAACGCTACGCCACGCAGCATCCAGTCTTGCCACGCCTTTACCCGATCGGGGGCACACCAAACCTGCTTCGATTTACTGGCTGAATCAGCAGCTAAGATCGGGTATAAAAACGTATAAATTGTGGTGTCGGCAAGGGTAGTCACATCAGTTTCAAAACGCTTGCAATAACCGCAGTTTGGGTCGGAAAATACGGCCAATTTGCGGGTGCCTTTACCAACTACCGTTTTTACCGCGAGATTAAGCGGCAAATCATCAAATTTAATGGCTGTTAAGATCGCAAAGCGCGGTGTTGAAATATCGGCGTTAGTGGCTGTATCAACCAAACGCCCTAATAAAATATAGCTAGCGCGCTCATCGGAATAAAACAGTTCCGTGCCGGTAAAAATCTCCCATAACCCTGGATAAGCTGTGGGCAGCACACTCTGTACGGTGACATTGGGATATTTTTTCTGCATTTCTTTGCGAATCACATCAGGATTGGCGAGCGCCTGCGTGGCTTGTATTGCGAAGCCGGCAAGCAAAAAGATTGCTACTACTAATTTGAATAGTTTCATACAGCCTTCACTTTTTAAACACGGGTTAATTTGTAGCGGCACCGATCATAGCGCGCTTCACGATTTGGCTTCGATTAAGCACCTGTAAGCCTTGATGCCGCAACCATTGCGCTGGGACATTGGTGGCGCGATTCAATTTGTATAAACCATCGGTAACAAGGGTAACAGCTGTGCTGTGTTCACGGCGGCTACGTTGATAACGTTGCAATAGGCTTAAATCACCGATGTTTGAAAATTTGCCGCAGGTAGCCAAGGTTTCAGTGAGCGCCACCACATCGCCAAAACCTAAATTTGCCCCTTGCCCTGCCAGCGGATGCACGCTATGAGCGGCATCGCCCAACAACACCACGCAAGGCTTTACAAACTGCGCCGCACCGCGCCGCGAAAGCGGAAATTTACGTGGCGCGCCAATTAAAGTAAGCCTACCTAGTTCCGCGCCGATCATGCCGTGCTGCGCAGAAACCTCTACCGCTAAATCAGCAGAGGCCATTACCCTTGCAGCATGCGCATGCTCGCAAGACCAGACCATTGACACCTCGTGTGGTGTCAATGGTAGCAATGGTATTACGGCATCGGGATGCTGCGTCTTTGCGGCCGAAGCATCAGGCAAAGGCAGCAATGCCAACACGCTTTGCCCTAAAAACCATTGCCGTGCCGCATAGCCATGTGCAAGCTCGCATTGGAAATTTGCTACAACTGCACTTGCTGAATAATCGGTTCCTACGGCATCAAAGCCTGCCTGCCTGCGCACCCAACTATTCACGCCATCGGCGCCCACCAGCAGTTTGGATTGTAGCATTTTTTCGACTGCATCGTTGTCTGTAAAGCCAACAAATACGGCACTTTCCACAACATTTATAACGGTCGGCCGCGCTGCAAATACCACGCTAATATTTGCCTGTTCACGCACTTTTTGCCACAAGCCATCAAGCAAATGATTGTGCTCAACCATGGTGGCAATAATGGTGGAGGCCGCATTGGCCATAGCGCCCAGCTCTAAATCCGGTGGAGAGCTCGCGTTAAGGGAACGGTCTGGACTCTCACTGTCGCCACGACCACTATCGCCCCAAATACGCATACTGTTCACTACTTGCAGTCGGGCTGCAGCCATTGTTTGCCATGCTCCCAATTGCGCTAACAAAGCACAACTGGCAGGCGACAATGCGTAAACCCGCGAATCCAGTGTGTTGGCGGTTGCGTTTATGGTAGTTAATTGTACTGGAGGCGTGGGCGCTGTTTCGAGCACCGTCACGCGCACGCTTAAGCGGGTTGCGGCTGCGAGTGCGAAAGCCAGCCCAATTGGGCCGCCGCCGATAATACAGATATCGGTTTCAATTTTTGTAGTCGTGTTTGCATGCATTGCGATTATCCGCCAAACAACATTTTTTTTGCTAAACGTCGCCGTGCCATCGGCAATAGATCTAGCGCTGCCAAACCCAAGCCACGTAAAGCGCGAATTGGCGTGGCTTGCGGGGCAAATACATCAACCAACAAATTAGTTAGACCAACGGTGTCGCGACTATCTTGTGCGCGATTCGCGGCGTACTGCGCCAGACGGTAAGCGACATCACCTTCCAAGCCATTTTGCAAAAGCGTGACTGACAAATCACGCGCGTCACGCAATCCTAAATTAAAGCCTTGCGCGGCGACGGGATGCAAAGCCTGCGCCGCATTACCGACAACGACAATGCGCCCGTCCGCTACTTGGCTTAGCTGACGCAAATGTAGTGGGTAACTCATGCGGTTTTCCACGGTGGTCAAGTTACCCGCGCGGTAGCCAAAATGGGCCTGTAACTTCGCTAAAAAAGTAATCTCGTCCGACGCCAGCAACGCCGCTATATTTGCTGGCGTATCAATCCACACCAGCGAATAATCATCTTGATAGGGCAATAATGCCACGGGTCCGGCGTCGGTGAAGCGTTCATAGGCCAAACCGCGATGCGACGTATCGGTACGCACTTTTGCCAATAATGCGGTTTGTTGATAATCACGCAAAGTCGTTTTAAATTGAGGCACCAAGGCTAAATTAGCGCCGCCGTCGGCCATGACTACGATTTTAGCGTGAAGGGTTTTAGCGTCCGCGCTATCTCCCGGGTTATTGTCGGTGGCGTAGGTAATAAGCGCGCTATCTTCTGACGGTGCAATGGCACTAATACTCACGCCAGTTATTACGTGCAATGGTGCCGTTTGCTGGGCAACCAGCAACTGCGCGTCTAGCGTGTTTTGCAGACTTGCATAGCTTGCAACATAGCCTAATGCAGGCACCTTTGCGTCGTCAGCCTGAATCACCGTGCGACCAAAGCTGCCTTTGTGGGAGGTGTGCACGGCAGTAATAGCTGTTGCGTTGAGCGCTTGCCACGGCAAACCAGCACTTTCCAAAATGATGCGGCTACCATGCGAAATAGCAATTGAACGCGTTTGCGCGCTTGCCTGTAAGGTTGGACGTGCTTCCAGTGCTGTGACGTTCAGACCTGTGTTCGCAAGAAACAACGCCAAGCTTGCACCCACGGGCCCGGCACCGATAATTGCAACGTCCCAATTAGGCATTGTAATCATCACCGCTTAGTGTCCTTCCGCAATAGTAGCTTCTACGTCTGCTACTGTTTTTGGACACGATTTTGTGAGTACGTCATTACCGGCTTTCGTCACCAGTACGTCGTCTTCGATACGCACGCCAATATCCCAAAACTGTTTCGGTACATTGGCCGCTGGCCGAATATACAAGCCCGGCTCTACCGTGACTACCATGCCCGCTTGCAGCTTCACAGACTTGCCATGGCACTTGTATGCGCCTGCATCGTGCACATCAAGGCCCAGCCAATGGCCAGTGCGATGCATATAAAACTGCTTATAGGTTTCACGCTCTAGTACTGAATCCAGTGAGCCTTTACAGAGCTTTAAATCAATTAAGCCTTGCGCCAAAACTTGCGTAGCAACGTCATGATATTTATTAAATTCCGCACCTGGCTTTACGGCTTTAATGCTAGCTAATTGCGATGCTAAAACGAGTTCGTAAATAGCTTTTTGGGGGCCGCTGAATTTGCCGCTTATCGGAAAGGTGCGAGTAATGTCTGCGGCAAAACTTTCAAATTCACAACCGGCATCAATGAGCAATAAATCACCCGCTTTCATGAGCTGGTTATTTTGGCGGTAATGCAGCACACAGGCGTTTGCACCTGCCGCTACGATGGAGCCGTAAGCCGGTTGGCGCGCGCCATTTTTAACAAACTCATGCAGTAATTCAGCCTCGGCTGCAAATTCGTACATTCCTGGCCGTGCCACCCGCATCGCGCGCTTATGCGCGTCGCTGCTAATAACAGCGGCGCGGCGCATAAGCGCAATTTCAT
>JANNXI010000286.1:0-31924 GCA_031409495.1 Betaproteobacteria bacterium | reverse complement strand
CTGTGCTCATTAAATCTGACACAGTAACAAGCCCCTCGGTTGAACCGAACTCATTAACAACTAACGCCGCGTGGGCATTATTTTGCTTAAAAAACTCAAGCAAGCCAGTCAGTGTAATTTCGCCCGGTACGTAATGTAGCGGCGCGGATTGTAAAGTGGTCAAATCCAGTGCTTGGCCTGCCAGCAAGCGCCCTAAAATCTCACGGCTTTCAACAAATCCAATCGGGTTGGCAATGCCTTCTCTACACAGCAAAAACCGGGATACTTTATGATCGCGCAGCACCTTAATATTATCCTCAGGGCTCCACGATAAATCTAGGCACACGATGCTCGCGGCGGGCGTCATGATCGCGCCAATGCGCCGATTGTCTAGCCTGAACACATTGCCTAAAATTTCGCTTTCGGTTTTGTTTAAATTACCCTCGCGACGGCCAATTTCAATTAGCACCAATATTTCATCGGTTGCTGATGCCTTATCGCGCTCTACCAAGGGCGTAAATTTAAGTAAAAACTCGGAAGCAATCGCCACCAATGCCACCACGGGCGCAGTTAAGCGCAGCAGCCACGTGACGAAACCCGCCATGAACGACGCTACCGCTTCCGGCTGGGCAATGGCAATGCGCTTAGGGATAACTTCGCCAAACACCAAGCTCACAAACGTAATGATTACCACCACAATGCCCAGCGACACGCCATATTTGATGTGCGCCAGCCACGGTAAATAGTCGCCAATAAGCACTTCAAGCCGTGGCACCCAATGTGATTCGCCAACTACACCGGAAATCATGGCCACGGCGGTTAAGCCAAGCTGTGTGCCCGCGAGCAAACGGCTGGGCTTTTCGCGCAGTTTTAGCACCGCGCGAGCCCCAAATGAGCCGTCGCGCGCCATTTTTTCAAGAATGGCGGGGCGGCTCACGCCAATCGCCATCTCAGCCATCGCTAGAACCCCGCTAAAAAGGATCAGCGCGATTAAAAATAGTAAATCCATAACACCACCTAAGTTTTCTAACATCAGGCGCGCAAATGTCGTGGCTGCACGGCGTTTCCGTAGTGGAGTCTGCAACCACGATATTTAAGAGCCGGTTTAATTGCAAATTTTAACACACTGATTATACGTGAAATTGGTATTTTATTGGTACCATATTTTGTACCATCTTTGAAGCCACTTGATATTATGTAACCGCTAAAATATGTACGTGCGCTGCTCCGCAACGGACGACTTGCATTATTTCTTTTGCTATTTTGGTGCAATTGAAAACGTTTCAAATCGCATCCTACGCCCTTAATATTACAATTTGGTGGAGTAAAAACAACATAATCTGGTGGAAGTGTCCGTGTTTATGCAGCTAAAATTGCTTTTTTTGAGCACAGGTAGCAAAGTGGACGCTATTGGTAGTAAATTGGTATTTAATCAGTTATTTGTTTGTGATCTGCAGCCACGCGTATTTGTCCATTTTTCCGCAACATTTTCGTTGTAATTCGAATGCCACCACAGCTGGTCATTGTCCATTCATCAACTCCTGAAGAACTTCATGCTAAATACCGAAACGCCAAACCAAGCACACGCTAACCTCGATTTATATTCCCCTCTTGATCTTGTCAACGCCCTTGCTGATGATCAAATAAATGCCGTTAATGCCGTCCGCGCCGCCGCCGCCTACATTGCCCGTGCAGTTGAAGCTGCGGTGCCGCGTATTCAGGCTGGCGGTCGGCTTATTTATTCTGGCGCAGGTACATCTGGTCGCTTAGGTTTACTTGACAGCGTTGAGCTCTACCCCACATTTTCTTGGCCGCCAGAACGTGCCGTGGCTTTACTTGCAGGCGGGGCTGATGCGGTTTATGTGGCCGTGGAAGGTGCTGAGGATAGCGTGGAGCAAGGTGCTGCCGATATCGCGGCCACCAAACCTACTGCCAATGATGTGGTCTTGCTTATTGCCGCATCGGGTGCCACACCTTATGTGATGGGTGCCTTAGCGGAAGCTAAAAAATACGGTGCGCTGACCATTGCCTTTGCCAATAATCCCGATGCACCCGTCACCCAACAAGCCGAGATCGGTATTACGCTAAACACGGGCTCAGAGGTAATTTCTGGCAGCACGCGTTTAAAGGCCGGCACCTCGCAAAAAATTGCGCTTAATACCTTCTCCAGTGCCCTAATGGTGCGGCTTAACAAGGTATACGGAAATTTAATGGTGGACGTAAAACCAACGAACGCTAAGCTAATTCGCCGCACTATTTCGCTGACCGTGTTGGCTACTGGTTGCGAAGCAGCCTTGGCACAAACCACCTTGGAAGCGTGTGGTCATCATGTGAAAACCGCCATTGTTGCCATCAAGAAAAACATATCGCCGCAAGCTGCTGCAGCGATGCTAGTGGCAGCAGACGGCAATATTAGAACCGCATTGTTGTAGTCGTAAAGTTAGGGAATTGTGTCTTAAAAAGTGTAGCAATCATCCGCCGTTTTAAACGGTAACGAAAAAACAAAGGTGCCTATGATGAAATTTACTAAAAACCCAATCGCAACGGCTGTATCGATTGCCTTGCTTACCCTTGCTATGCCTACATTTGCGCAAACAGCGGCCACTAAAACCCCTGAAATGATCGCCAAAGAAGAAGCCGAAGCAAAAGCCAAAGCAGCAGCCGATAAAAAAGGCGGTGCCGCGCAGCAAGTGGAGCGCATCGTCGTAACCTCTGGCAAGCGCGCTGAAGCGGCCTACAAAGTGCCCTACAACGTTTCGGCGATTTCCGAAGAAGCCTTACGTGAAGAAAATATCACGGATGTGAAGAAATTGATTCAACAAAGCGTAGCCATCAACGCGCCACAAAATAGCGCACGTTTTGCTGACTCAGTTACCGTTCGCGGCTTAAACGTATCACCCGTAAGCGCGAATAATCTTGAGCAGTTTGTAAAAACTACCATCGCCTATTATTTGGACGAAACCCCGTTGCCAAGCATCGGTTTTCGGATTAAAGATGTCTCGCGTGTAGAAACCCTATTAGGCCCGCAAGGCACGTTATACGGGGCTGGTAGCCTAGGCGGCACGATTCGCTACATCACCAATAAACCAAAGTTGGATAAAACCGAAGGTCGTATTTCAACAGGCTTGTATCAAACCAAAGGTGGCGGTATTAGTAACGACACCGACGTGATGTTTAACTTCCCAATGGGTGAAAACTTTGCCTTGCGTGGCTCGTTTGCGCATTTGGATGAAAAGGGCTATACCGATCGTGTATCTAACCCGCCATGGCGCTTGGGCACCTTTGCGTGGACGACGCAACCAGACGGTAATAGAAACCGTTACGAAAATGACGATTTCCAAAAGGTGGACGGTGGACGTTTAGCGCTGCTCTGGAAAGTAAGCAAAGACGCCACAATCACATTTAGCCACGCCGAACAACGGCAAAATGCTAATGGCACAACCGGTACCAGTTTGCTACCTTGCGACGTCGCCAACTCACGCACACCAGCTGAGGTGGAAGCATCGTGGAGAAGAGCGCGCACAAATAATTGTGCTGCGCTGGCAACAGGTCCCGAAACCCGTACCTACTTTAGCCCGCTGCTGACGCCGTTCTCCGTCGGGCAAGACGTCGTAATCTCACGCTACCCCGAGTTTGCTATCCGCAATTTCAAGATGGACTCCATCGAGTTAGACGTTGATTTAGGCTTTGCCCGCCTAGCATCCAGCACATCGCAATTTACCGATGCGCGTGTAGGGCAGGCCGACTACGCCAGCCAAGGCCATGCGTTCTATTTTGGCTTCGGTGATTTGGGCGGCAAAATTGACAGTGGCCGTTCAGCGTTTATTACTTACAATAACGCCTACAAAGGGTTTAGTCATGAAACCCGCCTAGTTTCAAAAAACGATGGCCCATTGAACTGGATTGCCGGTCTTTATTACACTGAGCAAGACAAGAGCTTGCGTTTTTCTGAAATGCTGCCCGGCTTAGATGCTTACAATCGAATTAATCGTGCGTCAGTCGGCGGCATTCGAGACGAAGGTTATTTTGAGAATTTGGCCAACAGCTACAGCGAAACAGCGCTATTTGGCGAAATAAACTACAAGGTAACGCCCAAGTGGACCACCACCATCGGCGCTCGCGGATTTCAATATAAAGATACCGCTATTGCCCGCATTGTTGACTATGCGGCTGGTTTTGTTGATAGCGACTTCACCCGCAGTGGCGGTAAAAAATCAAAGTCCTACTTTAAGCTCAACACATCCTATCAATTTGCCGATGACTTATTAGGTTATGCCACCTTCTCGCAAGGCTTCCGTCGCGGTGGAACCAATGGCTTCAAAGATATTGGAACCAAGAAAGTATCTGCGGAGAACGCTGGTTATCAACCGGACTCTACCAACAACTTTGAGCTGGGTTTAAAAGGCTATGCGTTAAGCCGAATGCTTTACGCTGAAGCAGCGTTGTATCAAATTGATTGGAAGAACGTCCAAACCTATCGCGCCCAAGACGTGGAAGGTTTCCCTGTCAACGGTACGGCAAACGGGCCAGATGCACGTAGCCGCGGTTTTGAATTATCAACCCGCTATAAGTTAAATGACAACTGGCAGGCAACGTACAGCACGACGACGACGCAGGCAGAGTGGACGGGCACGGTGGTTAATTGCTTATTTGCTGGAAACGTAACGGAACAATGCCGCACGTGGTCTAAAGGCGGTAAGTTAGGTGGTAGTCCAAAATGGAAGCATAATTTTGGCGCCCGTTTTAACACTTCATTGGATAACGGTATGTATCTGTGGGCAAGCTTGAGTGGTCGCTACACCGGACCTATTGCGATTGACCGTGCAGACAGTCCGACGGAAAGCGTGCGTGAACGCCCAGCGTATACATTACTCAATGCTAATTCAGGTATTAGTCTTGGTAATTGGGATGCAAATTTCTGGATTCAAAACCTAGCCAACAAGCGTGCCGAAGTGTCCGCTCAAGAGCAAGGCATTATGGGTGCGCGCCTTACGTTCGCAACGCCGCGTACGATGGGCGTCAACGTGACTTATCACTTTAAGTAAGCGCCACGGTATTTGTTGTCGCAGTAATTAAAAGGGGCAGAAATCCCCTTTTTTTTTATCCATACGCTAACCTTTAAAGTAATACTGGTAGTAAAGTGGTATTATTTATTCTGGGTTCGTAACCTAACTGTAACCAATCACTAGGGTCGCAAAAATGAGCGTAAATCTCTCGTCCGCTGATGCAAAAGTAGATGTAAATGCCCGCAACCCGTGGCTTTGGATTCCCACGCTCAACTTTAGCTCTGGTTTGCCCTATGTGGTAGTGATGATGCTCGCTACCGTGATGTACAAAGATATGGGCGTGAGCAATACCGATATTGCGCTTTATACCAGCTGGCTATATTTACCGTGGGTAATTAAGCCGTTATGGTCGCCCTTGGTGGATATGTTGCGCACCAAACGGTTTTGGATTATTACCATGCAGTTGATAATTGGTGCGTCATTAGGGCTGGTAGCACTTACGCTTAAGGGACCAGACTATTTTGTTATCAGCCTAACGGTGCTGTGGTTAATGGCCTTTAGCTCCGCCACTCACGACATAGCAGCAGATGGTTTTTATATGCTGGGCTTGCGGCAAGATCAACAAGCAGCCTTTGTTGGCGTGCGTAGCGCTTTCTATCGATTAGCCATGATTGCAGGGCAGGGCGCGCTAATTTGGATGGCGGGTCAGTTAATGGAAGATTTCACGGCTGCTAATGCCAGCCTTGCCGATGTCAAATTGCAATCTGCATTTTATGCCTGGCAAATTGTGTTTGGGGTTTTGGGTGCGATGTTTTTGGCACTTTGCATCTACCATTATTTGGCTCTGCCTAAACCAGCTGGTGATATGGCGCAAAAACCTGCAGATAACTTTTGGGCAGGTTATCGTGCCACTTTCGTGAGCTTCTTCAAAAAAGACGGCATTTGGCTTACCTTGGCGTTTTTGCTACTCTTCCGTTTTGGCGAAGCGCAGGCTGTAAAGTTGTTAGCACCATTTCTAAAAGACAGTATCGCCAATGGCGGTTTGGGTTTAGACAACAAACAGTTCGGCTTAATTTACGGCACCTACGGCATTGCATCGCTGACGGCGGGCGGCATTTTGGGCGGCTGGTTGGTGTCGCGTTTTGGGCTAAAAAAGTGCCTGTGGCCGTTAGTGTTTGCCATTCATTTGCCTAACGTTGCCTTTGTTTATTTGGCCTACGTTCAGCCGAGCAGCCACTTGTTTATTACCATTGCCATCATGATTGAGCAGTTTGGTTATGGCTTAGGTTTTGTTTCATTCATGATGTATATGATTTTATTTTCTGATGGACCGCAAAAAACTGCGCATTACTCCATTTGCACTGGCTTCATGGCGCTGGGCATGATGCTGCCTGGTATGGCTAGCGGCTGGATTCAAGCGCAGATGGGTTACAAAATGTTTTTCGTTTGGGTGTGCGTGGCTACTATTCCCGCCTTCGTGCTCACCGCGTTTTTAAAAATCCCCGAAGGTTTTGGTACTAAAAAGCCAGATACTGCAAAATGAGTGGACGCTTAAGTTCGCTGGACGCCTTTCGCGGTTTCACCATCGCGGCCATGGTGCTCGTTAACAACCCTGGTGACTGGGGCAATTTGTACCCTCAGTTAGCCCATGCAGCGTGGAACGGCTGGACATTCACCGATTGGATTTTCCCGTTCTTCCTTTTCATCGGCGGTATTTCAATGACGATGTCGCTAGGCCGCCGAGCGGAGGCTGGCGACAGCAAACCCGCCTTGCTTTGGCAGCTTGCCAAGCGCGCAGGCATCATTTTTTTGATTGGCTTAACGCTTAATTTCATTCCAAATTTTGATGTTTCTACCGTCCGTATTCCCGGCGTGCTGCAGCGTATTGCGCTGTGTACGCTACTGGCCGCTCCGATTGTGGTGTATTGCAATTGGCGACAGCAAGTTGGCGTGATTGTGGCGTTGTTTGCGATTTATACTGTGCTGATGCTGTTTGTAGCGGTGCCGGATGTGGCAGGTGTGGTGGCTGCCGGCGTGCTTGAGCCTGGGCGGGATTTTGGTGCCTACATTGATCGTATGCTTTTAAACGGCCATCTTTGGGCGAAAGTAAAAACATGGGATCCCGAAGGCATTGTCAGCACCATTCCAGCTCTGTGTAGCCAGCTGTTTGGGGTTTTGACGGGACGTTGGTTAACGGTAGAGAAAACCAAAGCCGAAAAAACGGTGTGGATGCTGCTTGGTGGTTTGCTGTGTTTGTGGGTCGGCAATATGATTGATGCCACCTTTATGCCGATCAATAAAAGCTTGTGGACAGTGTCATATTCCATCTTTATTACTGGCTGGGCGCTAATTGTTTTTGGTGCATTTTTTTGGCTCATGGATGCTTGCGACTCAGACAAAATTAAAGCGCAAGCCGCCAAATGGTTTAAGCCGTTTTCAATTTACGGCATGAATGCGCTGTTTATTTTTGCGTTCTCAGGTCTTGTGGCAAAGATGCTTGGTGTGATTAAGTTTAGTAACGATGCGGGGGTGGCAACACCGCTGAAAGCGATAATCTACGGGCCTTTCAAGGCATTGCCACTGGGTGCTGTGAACACTTCTTTGTTGTTTGCCATTGCTTTTAACTTGGCCATGTTTGCCGTAGCTTGGGGTATGTATAAAAAGCATTGGTTTGTAAAAGTTTAACCTACACAACAGGAATTTATTCGTGATTACTCACTATCATTTGCGGCTAACAAAAACATGGATTGCAGCGATTGCAACAGGCACTTTGCTTAGCGCCTGCACTGATATGAGCCCGCCAAAATGGCAGGCTGCTGATGTGGCAGCACCTACGCAACCTGCGCCTGTTCCCCCCCCCGCACCCCGCGAGTTCCGCGCAGCTTGGGTTTCCACGGTGGCCAATATTGATTGGCCGAGCAAAAATACCCTAACGGTGGCCGAGCAGCAAGCAGAAATGATCGCTATCGTTGATCGCGCAAAAGCGCTAAATTTGAACGCCTTGGTGCTCCAGGTTCGTCCCAGTGCTGATGCTATTTACCCATCAAAATTAGAGCCGTGGAGCGAATACCTAACCGGTGCGCAAGGTGTAGCGCCTAGCCCCGCGTACGACCCACTAAAAATGTGGGTTGACGAAGCCCACAAGCGCGGCATTGAGCTGCACGCTTGGTTTAATCCCTATCGGGCGCGGCATAAAGTTGCGAAGTCCCCCAATGCGGCTAATCACATCATCAATACCCAGCCGCAAGCTGTAAAAGTGTACGGGGAATACACGTGGATGGACCCTGCCGAGCCTGCCGCAGTCAAGCAAACGTTGGATGTAATTTTGGATGTGGTGCGCCGTTATGATATTGATGGGGTGCATATTGACGACTATTTTTATCCTTATCCTATCGCCGCACCTGACGCTACTAAGGTCGTGGCAACATCCGTAGATGGTGCTTCTCCACCGGTCGCCAATAAGGAACTCGATTTTCCTGATGAACCAGCATGGCAGCGCTATTTAGCCAGCGGTGGCGCGATGCTACGCGCAGATTGGCGTCGCGCACAGGTGAACGGCCTAATTGAAAAAATTTATAACGGCATTCATGCTGAAAAAAACTGGGTACGTTTTGGTATCAGCCCGTTTGGTATCGGCCGGCCAGATCGCCGGACTCCAGACGTTGCAGGCTTTAGCCAATACGATAAGTTGTATGCTGATGCCGAGTTGTGGCTTGAAAATGGCTGGCTCGATTACTTCACGCCGCAACTGTATTGGGCAATTGACCAAAAGGGACAATCTTTTCCGGTGTTGCTAGATTATTGGATGAAGCAAAACACGAAGGCGCGCCACATGTGGGTAGGTTTATACACCAGCCGCATTCAAGCTGTCCCCGTGCCAGAATCCACAGCCAAGCACTTTTCGGTCGCAGAAATTACCAAGCAAATTGAAGTTAGTCGCAGCCGCACCGGCGCAGAAGTTAAAGATGGTCACACAGCACGTGGGCATGTGCATTTTAGTATGGTGGCGTTGATGCAAAATCGCCAAGGTTTGACTGATACGCTGCAACAAGGTTTATACGCAACACCGGCATTAGTTCCAACAACGCCGTGGCTATCAAAAGCCGTCCCAGCTGCGCCGACGCTTGCCTTGGCAGTATCCCCGGCGTTTGCAACGACGAGTGATTTTAAAATTACAACAGCTTTGAATAACACTGCAACGCAGTTTGCCATCTGGACACGTTACGATGCGCATTGGCGTTTTAGTGTGCAGCCAGCAAGTACCGATTACCTGCAACTGCAAAATAAAACTGCAGACGGCGCGCTCAACACTGTTGTGGTGACGGCAGTGGATAGGCTTGGAAACGAAAGTATTCCCGTTGTTTTCCAAACCATTAAATAAGCGATGATCTGTCTAAAAATATGACCAGTGCAATTGGCCTAGGTATTGATGCAGGCGGTACCCAAACTCGCTGGGCGCTAGCGGATGCGTCTGGAAAAATTCTTGGAGAAGGCCGTGTGTCAGGCTTTAGCGCGCTGCAATGTGCCACTGAAAAAGGTGTAGTGCACTTAAAAGATACGCTAGAAAATTTAGGCAACGCTGTGCGCGAGTTGGCGCTGCCTACGGGCATCTGCGCGGGTGTAACGGGTTTTGTGAGTGGCTCAGCCTCAGCGCAATTACTGCTTGAGCTATTGCGATTACAGTTTCCAGAAGCAAAAAAACTGCAGCTTGGCAACGATATTGAAATCGCTTTCTTAGATGTTTTTCGGCCCGGTGAAGGCTATATTGTTTACGCTGGCACGGGCTCCATTGCTGCATTTATTGATGTTGATAACAATTTTCATCGCGCCGGCGGCCGCGGTGCAACGCTAGACGATGCCGGTGGTGGCTATTGGATTGCCTGCGCAGCGCTCTGCCAAATTTGGCGCGCCGAAGATGAGCGCCCGGGTGTATGGCTGCAATCAGCCATGGCGCGCGCGGTGTTTAAGGAACTGGGGGGGTGCGATTGGCTCACCACGCGGCAATTTGTTTATGGAACGGGTAGTGAGACCAATCGTGGTGATATTGGTAAATTGGCCTTAGCCGTTGCGCAAAGTGCCGACGCCGATGATAAAGCCCTGCAAATTTTAACCAATGCCGGAACCGAACTAGCGCGCTTAGCCAAGGCCATGATCAGCCGCTATGGTGTACGTCCCGTGGCATTGGCTGGCCGCGCTGCTATGTTGCATCCCATTATTGAAGCGACCTTTAGGCGGTCATTGCCAGCGGAAATAGCAGTACAGCGTAGCGAAGGTGCAGCACACGAAGCCGCCGCAAGGATTGCGGCAAAAGCAAGTATTTAACCCTTTTTCAAATTGCTGGAGTAAGAAAAATGAATCTGAAAATTACCATTGTCGCAGCCGTTACATTGTTGCTTTCAGGCTGCAGCACCTTAGTCATCGACCGCACTTACACGGCGAAAAGCCAAGATAGCCGCGCGCAGTTTTTAATTTTGCATTACACCGCGGGTGGCTTTCAAGGCTCTCTTAAAATGCTCACTGAAGGCGCTGTGAGCAGCCACTATTTGGTAGACGAAAATCCACCCACGATCTATCAATTAGTCGATGACAGCCGCCGCGCTTACCACGCGGGCGTGAGTTCGTGGAAAGGCGCTACGGCGCTCAATGCAAGCTCTATCGGTATCGAAATCGTTAACCGTGGCTACAGGGAGACTGCTGAGGGACGCATCTATTATGAATTCCCGCAACCGCAAATAGATGCGGTGGTGGCGTTGGTTAAAAAAATCGTCGCTGAGCATAAAATATTGCCTGAACGCGTCATTGGCCATAGTGATATTGCGCCTGGTCGCAAACCTGATCCAGGACCTCGTTTTCCATGGAAGCAGCTAGCCAAAGAAGGGCTGATTCTATGGCCAGACGAGGCGGAAGTAGCGAGGCGATTGCCAGCGTTTGTAGCCCAGGTACCGGATGTAGCGTGGTTTCAGGATAATTTGGCAAAGCACGGCTTTGCAGTTCCCAATAATGGCATGTTAGATGCGCCGACGCGTTCGGCTATTGGTGCTTTTCAAATGAAGTACCGCCCTAGCAACTTTGATGGCACACCCGATGCCGAAACCGGTGCCCTGCTTGATGTGTTGGTGTCGCCGAAGGTCGCGACTAAGTAACGTCATAATTTATTAAAGGTTCACCATGAATGCCATCCGTCTTTTCAATCTTGCTCTTGCCAGCGTTATGTTCGTAAATCTTGCTGGCTGTATTGCAGCTAGGACCGCAGCCCCACCAGTGCAGGAGAATATCGTGAAATTAAAAGCCGACATCGCGCAAATCGCCAATGACCCCTTGTACCCACTCGCCAGCGTATCGGTCGCCGCCGTGCGCGACGGCATGATCGTGTATCAAGGCCAGTTTGGCAATCGGTTTATTGATCCCAATAATGCCGCCAACAACAAGCCCGCCACGGTTGATACCATGTACCGCATCGCGTCTATTTCTAAACTGGTAACAGCGCTGGGCGCGCTTAAATTAGTAGAAGAAAACAAACTAAATTTGGATGCCGACATAAGCCAGTACCTGGGCTATAACGCCGGTAATCCCGCCTTCCCCAAGGATATTGTTACCACGCGTATGTTACTGGCGCACACATCAAGCCTGCGTGATGACGGCGGTTATTCGTGGGATCAAAGTGTCGGCTTGAAAGATGTATTGCTACCCGGCGGTAGCCGTTACGGCACAGGAACCATGTGGGCAAAAGGCTACAAGCCAGGCGCATATTTTAACTACGTAAATTTAAACTGGACCGTCATCGGCAGCGTAATGGAAGCCGCCAGCGGCGAGCGTTTTGATAAGCTCATGCACCGTACGGTATTAGCGCCGATGGGGTTGAGCGGCGGTTATAACGTAGCAGAATTTTCAGCTGAAGATTTAAGTAATTTAGCCACCCTATATCGCAAGCGAGATGCAAAAGAAGTCTGGAACCCAACCGGGCTGTGGCTGTCGCAGGTGGATGACTATTCAGTCAAGCCGCCAGTAGCACGGGGTGACGCCAGCTATAAATTAGGCGACAACGGTAGCCTGTACAGCCCCACCGGCGGCTTGCGTATTTCAGCACTGGATTTAGCTAAAATTATGGTGATGCTGATTAACGAAGGCAAGCACAACGGCACGCAAATTTTAAAACCGCAAACCGTTAAAACGATGCTCACTCAGCAGTGGCGTTTTGCTGAAGGTGGCGCTAACGGTAATAGCGATTTTGGCGGTGGCAAATCGCTATTCAACGCTTGGGGGCTAGGTACGCAATTATTTTTAGATGTAAGCAAACCCAGTGCCGGTGACCGCTTAGTAGAACAAGGTAACTACAAGGCCTTCGGCCATTTGGGCGACGCCTACGGTTTAACCTCAGCGATGGTATTTGATCCCGTTAGTAAAAGTGGCATGGTGCTAATGACTAGCGGCCCTGGTTTTAATCCAGATGGTTATCCGGGGGCGTATTCAGCGCTTTATCGGTATGAGGAAAAAATTCTGACAGCACTGTATAAGCGCGCGGTATTAGGTGACGATAAGTGAGGTTTTTGCCTGAATTAAATGCCTGAAGACGCCCTAAATACGGGCATCTTCAGGCGTTTTTATTTGTCATTTGAACACCCAGAATCGGTACACGCCATAGCTTACAAAAGTCATCAATACCGTCACCGAAATGTGCGCCCACCAAATCGGCACATTAAGTGCGACAAGAAGTGCTAACAACACGCTATTTGCGGCAAGCTGTAGCGTAAGTGCCGCGCTAAATTTAGCAAGCGTTGTCGGTAAAGCTTGCGCAGGCGCAAACACCGCAAAGTGCGCAAACAAAAATCGCACTATTGCGCCTAACAAAAACCCAGCGCTACTTGCCGCCACGGCGTGGATTTCTTGGCGCAGTAACAGCCACATGACTGCATAGTGCGCCAGCGTTGCCAGCGCACTGGGGCGCAGTGCAGTGCAAAATTGCGCAATAAAGCGACGGATAATTTGTTAAAGTCTGGCGTCGTTCTTTGGAATGTTCTACATGAAAGTGCGACTCGGCACTCGTCTAAAGCTTAATCTGTGGGGGTCGCGGAAAGATTGTCAAGGTTGGCCACTCAATTGCCAATAGGCGTTGAAATATAAAGGTGGCCATAAAATTTAAGACCACAATTTTCTCAAGCAGTTTTAAGGTAAGAAAATTATACGTTAGGCGAACTTAACACTATTGGAGGTGTCCCACCACATATTTGTCGCCCGCGTTGCACAAAAACTCTCTTCAATCCGACATTTTCCCGCCCAAACTTATGCCTATGAGTCTCAAAAATACAGTGCTAATCTCCGCAACAGGCTTATTTGTTGCATCCGCAGTTTTGTATGCGTTTTTAGCACTATCTTCCGGTGCGCTACTTGACCAAGCCCGCGATATTTATTTTGCAAATCAAATCGCCACTGGCGTGGCTTATCCTTTGGGTGGGCCACCTATTAATGGTGTATTTCAGCTGGGGCCGCTTTGGTTTTACGTGTGCGCCATACCATTATTTTTTGGCGGTGGTTATGCTTCAGTAGCAGTGTTTGTAGCTATCTTAAGCGCACTAAAAGTACCCCTCGCATTTTATGCTGGTTATCTGCTGAACGGTTTTCGATTTGGCTGGTTAATGGCCTTTGCCGTACTAACCACTGGCTGGGCATGGATTTCCATGCGCTTTCTAACGCACCCCGCTTTGGTCGAGGCTTCGTTGTGGGGTTTGCTGTGCGTAATCATTATGTGGTGGCGCAGTCGAAGCGTCCAAGACGCCCGAAATACGGCATTCTCCGGCCTAGTTGGTTTAGTCTCCGGTATTGCATTTCACGCCCACCCAACGACGTTAATGTTTGGTTTTTTTGCTTGCGCATTAGTGTTTTTTGAAAGTGCAAAGCGAAAAAATTGGCGTGCAGTAGCTGCATTACTAAGCGGTGGAGTTTTGTTGTTTTTACCTTATTTTTGTGAACAAGCGCGTGATGGTTGGCCAGTTTTTGCACCGACGATTGCGTACGCCAATAGTGCGATTGCATTACCTACTTTTGATCGCTTCTTAAAGCTATTGGTAGCGCCAATCGTAAACGGCCACAGCTATGAACTGCAATATATGGCAGATTTTTCAGTAGATGCTGTAAGGCTTGCCATTGCTTTCCTAGCAGTAGTCGTTGTCTGTCTTATTGCGGTGCTATTGCGCCCGCTTTTCCAAAAAAAGTTGCCGCGCGGGCAATCGCAGTACCTAGCACTGCCGTCGCTCGCAGCGTTGATTGCGCTAATGTTGCAGTGTTTTTTCTTATTGTCCATCCGCCCGATCACGCCGTTATGGATGTTGTTAAGCATGTTGCCGCTTTCGGCATTTTTGATAGCGTGTGGACTGCAAGCACTTTTTGCATACCGCCATGGAAAATATTTGACGGCCAGCATCATGCTGCCGTTAGCATTGGCGGCCATCGCACCATTGCCTTCGTACTTAAACTGGAATGTGACGAGCTTCAAGTTACCCATCGATGAGTCAGCTGGTTTGCTAAATGTGGTTGATCAACCGCACGATGAAAAGCGCGTGGTGAAGTCATTGTTTCGTGTACGAGATATTGACTCAATCGCTGAAAAGTTGGCAGACTATGATGTTGTACATGGGCACGCAGCCAGCGCTATCGAGGGCGTACTTGGGGGCGTTGAAGGCAAGCCATTGCAACGCGATGCAGTGCGGTTAGGCAGTATCGAAACATTGTCGCCCACACCAAAACGGATCGCTGGTTTTAATCACGCGGTATGGCGAGCCATTGGTCGCGAACCTACAAGCGTTACTAAAAGCATGGGTTGGATTGTTCCGATACAAGTATTGCATCCACAAGTTGGCGATGCAATTAGCAGCCCAACTACAGCACGTATTTTTTTATCGCGGACTAAATTTGATGCAGTTGAAACGTTTGATGTGACTTTCGATGCGCCATGCGAAGCAACGGTTGCAGTCACAAACATGTTGCCTGCCTATGCCCCTTTGATCGTAGATAACGCCGCTAGCAACGATGCGCAGATTATGCCGATTTACAAGGATCAAATTAGCTATTTTTTCAAGGGTCAACCGTGCGTGCTTGGTCAGGCAAATGACTGGAGGGTCAGGTTACGTGGGCTGCGAAAATATGCAGAGCTAATTATTTTTTAAGGCGTTAGACTCAACATAATCAGTGAGCCTCACTTTTTCCACGTATAAATGTGTTATTTTTGGTGTATTTTGTTACTTTATGCTGTTGTGTATAACTTACATTGGGGAGATATTGATGCTTAATTATTTGGATGCTGCGCGCAGGGTTAGCGTTTTCATCGCACTTATGAGCTGGGCTACGGTTGGGCTTGCGCAAGCACCTGTTGGATATTTGACGCAATCATCGCCTGCTACTTTGGCAAGTGTGCCTTTTACTTTAGCGTGGAGTTCAAGCAACGCCACAACTTGTGTGACTGATAGAAGTTTGAATGGCGGTGCATACGGACCGGTGGCAAGTGCTTGTAACACGGGGGCGGCAAATGGTAGCTGCACACCAGCGCCATCCGCAATAGGTACGCACGCATTTCGTACGATTTGTTCCGCATCGGGAATTAGTGCAGCCGCGGCAACCGTAGTGCACACAGTACATGCTGCTCCCGCGGCCGCGTTGAGCCAATCGCTACCCACTACAGTTGCTGGCGAACCGTTTACGATAACTTGGGCCTCGACTAACGCAACAACCTGCATAGTTGACAAAAGCGTAAACGGAGGTCCCGCGCTTACGTTGCCATGCAATAGCGCAAATAGTCCAAATGGTTTTTGCGTAATCGGACCTACGTTTGTTGGTACGCACGTCTATCGCAGTACTTGCGCTAATCCTGCCGCAGCTGCCGCTGCGGTTACGGTCGCCCATGTTGTGATCGCTCCGCCCGCACCATCCTGCGGCTCTGTCGTTCCAAGCTCGCCAATGAGCGGGAGCACAGGGCAGTTTCGCGTGTATGCGTATAACGTAGCAAACGCTACATCGCTTTTATTTAAAACTTGGGGTAATGTCGATAACTCGCAAAACGATATCGTTGAATACCAAGGTGTAAACAGCGGTAGTGGCACTTGGTATGCTGATGTAAATTTGGCTAACCACAATCTCACAACGCCGGAATACGGCGCCTTTACAACGCATGTGTATGGTGCAAATGCCAACGTGCCAAATGCATTTTGTGGCGGTACTTTGTGGGACAGGCCAGCGCCTCCTGCGCCGGTGCCAAGTTGTACAATTTCAGCATCTAAAGCTTCGATTTTGTTTACCTCTTCTGTGACGCTTTCGGCGAGTTGTGGTGTGGGTGTCAATGGATACCAGTGGTTTTTGGATGGTGCTCTGGTGTCGGTCGGTACGGTCAACAATAGTTTCTTCACTACAACACCAAATAAAATTGGTGTGAGTCAATTCCAAGTTAGAGCGAGTAACGACTCGGGCGTCAGTTGGAGTGCTGCAAGCAATGTTGTGGACGTCGAGGTCGCGTCGTTTCAAGCTGTTAAAGAAATTGAATGTGTAAATGCGCCAGTTTTTGCTACTGGGGGTCAATACGTCGATCCGGATAACGGTGTGCCTCTTAATACGTGGAGTCTTTTGGCTAGATGGCAAAATAACCCTAGCCCGAAAAATGTCATCGCACCAGGATCTTTATTTGCAAATTATGTGACTGGAGCGATTTCTGACTATACAAAGCTGCGGTTTGACGACCTTATTCCCGGGCAGCTACCTGATACTCACCCGTTCAGCCCGCCTAGTTCTTCACCGCGGTCATTCTGGCAAAGGGGGGCAACTGATTTTGGTATGGGCGGTCCCGCAATTCAGCATTATTGTAACCAGGCGGGAATGCTAATCAGTACTCATAATACCGAACACGTGCGAGTGGTTGGCGGTGGGCAAAATGATATGTTTGGCTACGCATGGGATAAATCAAACGCGCCATTGGCATTTTACGCTCCAAACTCAGACGGCGTGATGACGAAGACCGCGCTTATAGTCCAGTCCGATATTGCGGTTCCTAGCTTTGAATATGTCTTTAATGCAACGCACTCGAACCCAGCCCGACGCAAGCCTCATCTGGATGTGGCGCTGTACGCATACCTTTACGACATGAGTAATCCTCACTTGCATCCGATAGCTGTTTTGGCTGGCACGCATGATTCGACTTATAGCGGTGGGAACGGAGGACTTGAGCCGAATTTTGATTACGGTACCGTCACTCGAACCGTATCTCCGAGTGATGTGAATCAAGGCGGTGTGTGGTTTGGCTCCTCCCGAGTTGGGGTCGACACAAAGTATCATACGCGTGATTTTTCAGCACCTGCCGGTAATGTTTTGGTCGACCCTATTGAGGCTGCAAAATATAGATTTTATCGGATGCGAGTTGCTCCAGAGGATTTTCTACAGTTGCTCGAAGACATTAATGCTTCTCCAGCAGATATGGTAAGTCCGCCTGAAGCATGCAATCGATTAGTGCCGCACTATCCTCCCCAAAAGGGTTACTCCATGAATTTAAGCAACTATAAAATTCTGTACGCAGGCGTGATTGGGGAAATTGTACTGCTTGACGGTGTGTGTACCGACGGTGCGGGAATATTAGAGAATCCTGCGTTGCCGCTTAGTATGGCCGATCAAGCAATTGCCGCGATAAAAGTGAAAAACCCAAGCATATTTAGGGCTTTCCAACCTATAGTCAAATAGCTTAACTAGTAGTCTGAGTTGTAAATTAATTATGGATCCGCCGGCAAACTAACAGAGAGTGTCGGCACCTTTGTATTAATCCAAGCGCATTTTTCATCCTGTTATAAAGTAAGGTATGGGTGAATTCGTTTAGAATTCAGGTATGGTTTAGTCGGCAAGATATTTAAACAGGCCATGCTTGTGCAGCTAAGCTCTGATGGGTTTGTATTTATAGCGTTATTCGAAAGTGTGATTGAGACAATTTTTTTTGAGATATCTAAGATTTAAACTCCCGGAAAAAGCCGCTCGTCCGGGAGTTTCTCTTAAATATAAAATTTGGTGGGTAGTATCGTTAGTTATTTTGGGGCTACAGCTTACTGTAGCCGGAGCCTACGGCCCCCTGTTAGATGTCGCGCGGGACGTTTACTTTGCTAATCAAATTGCGACCGGCGCATCATTTCCGCTAGGTGGCCCGCCAATCAACGCCACGTTTCAATTGGGGCCAATTTGGTTTTACTTAGAGGCTATTCCTCTCATGTTGGGCGGCGGTTATTCTTCGGTTGTGTACTTTGCAGCATTTTTAAGCGCGCTTAAATTTCCTCTCGCGTATTATGCGGGCTATTTGTTGCAAGGGCCACGCTTTGCGTGGTTGCTTTTATTTGCCGTTTTTGCAAATGGCTGGACTTGGATGCCAGCGAGATTTCTCACCCATGCCGCTTGTCTTGAAGCCGCATTCTGGTGGTTACTTTGCGCGTTTATTTTGTGGCACCGCAATCCGACAGCATTGCGTGCAGGTATAGTCGGATTCGCTGCCGCTGTCGCGTTTCACGCCCATCCTACTGCTATGATATTCTCAATCTTAGCCTGTGTTTGGGTTATCTATCACTGCTTGAAGAGGCTTGATTATAGGGCTTTTGCATCAATTATGCTCGGTGCATTCGTTTTGTTTTCCCCTTATTTTTACGAGCAGTCACGTGATGGATGGATTGATGTGGCGGCAAGTGTGCAATATGCTAAAAGCACTTTCTTGCTCCCAAGTTTCTCCCGATTTTGCAAGCTTTTAGCCGCCGTTATCCTAAATGGCCACAGCTATGAACTTCAGTACATGGCATTGATGGATGCCAGACACGCGTTTAGCGTGGTCGTGGTTCTTGCCGGTTTGTACTTGCTGCTCTTTATCTTTTTATTGCGTGATTTGGTGAGTCGTGCAGAGTCAGCGGCACCTACTAACCGATTTGCAAGCACGAATGCGCGCTTGGCGGCGTACGCGTTTTTAGCTTTATGTGGCCAATGCGCGTTTCTACTTTTGATACGGCCGATCACGCCGCTCTGGATGTTGTTTAGCTTATTGCCGCTGGCGTCGTGTTTTTTGGCCTGCGGCCTCCACGCGTTGCTGCAGTATCGATTCGGAATTTATGGTGTGGGGTTGATTGCAGGGGGACTCACCGTACTGACGATGATGCCCCTGCCAGCTTATTTTGGACGAGAGGGTGATACTGTACGATTGCCTGAAACAGAAATACTAGGTCTAGTGGATGTCATAGTGAGGCCAGAGGGCTCTCGCGTCGTACAGCGCGTTAATTTTCGGGTGCGTGACGTGGACGGGGTAAGTAAGGTGCTTTCTCAATTTGATGTGGCACACGGGCAGGCCGCCACCGCCATTGAAGGATTTTTAGGTGGAGTTGAAGGGCATTTCGTTAACCGTAGCCAGCTACAATTGGGGGGCGTGGAAAGTAAATTACCTAATCCTAACCGCATCGCAGGATTTAATCACTCCGTCTGGGAGCATTTAAAACGTAAACCAAGTGGCATGACGGACAGCATGGGGTGGATTGCACCGAAGCTTGTTTTACATCCAACAGTCGGTGAACGTATTAGCAGCCCTATCTCGCCGCGCATTATATTAACTCGGAAAAAATTTGATCCTGTGGGCAAGTTTAGCCTCAACTTTATCGCCCCATGTGATGCAACTATTGCGATAACCAATATGCTGCCCGCCTATGTCCCCTTGAGCGTGCACTCTGCCGAATTGAACGGCGTAAGTATCGCGCCCATTTACAAGGATAATCTTTCCCAATTTTTTAGGGCACCACATTGTGTGGGTTTGAGCGGTGTACCTTGGAAGTTTGAATTAGAAGGGATGAAGAGCGTGGTGGATGTAATCGCTTTTTAAGCTAAAACGACGTAAATTTCGGAAGACCGCCATCATTGATGGCTTCATTTCCCCACGATAACAAAAATCAATACGGTGTTTTTATGCGAGTTCACGTCATGAACCCAAGTTTTAAAAAAATCTGTGGGCCGTTAGTGTTGCTGGTTTTTTTGGCTACAGGTACAGCAACATTGGTGTTATTTTTACTCGGGGGTATGAAGCCTTGGTTGGACGAAAACCCACACGGAGACCAGATTTATCTGTTTTTTACGGGTAGATTTGAACACCAACCTATGTTGACTACTTTTGCCACATATCATTTTGTTGTGGCCTATATAGCTAAATTCAGCGGTGCATTTAGCGTTGATAAGTTGCGGTTGATCTCAACTATTATTAGCTTGCCTTTAGTGCTAGCCGCCTTTTGGTATGTTAATCGATTGGTCGGTGAGCCACGCGCCGCATTTATGCGATCACTCCAAGTGTTTTTGTTGCCAATTTTATTGCCTTATTTATTTTTGTTTTATACCGATGGTTTTGCATTGCTATGGCTACTCTGTGCTGCTTGGGCTAATGCGTCACGCCGATATGTTTTAGCTGCTGTGTTAGGTATTTTTGCCTTGGCGGTGCGACAAACAAATATATTTTGGTTGCTGTGGCTGCTATTCCAGTATGGTTATCAAGAAAGAGTTTGGATAGGTACTACGCAGCGATTACGAGCCGTCGCTAGCGTAATAGCGCTTTACGTATTTGCATTTATAGCGTTCGCTCTTTTTGTGATTTGGAACGGTGGCGTAGCGCTCGGTGATCGTAGTTCGCACCCTAGCTTCAACTTTGGGATGGGTAGTTTGTTCGCGTTTTTGGTCGCTTCAGCTTTATTGTTGTTTCCGCTACATATTGCACAATCAAAAGAAGTATGGGTGCTACTGAAGCGCTACCCAAAACAAATTGCCATACTAATTATTCCATTATCAATCTGGTTTGTAGTGCGCTTTAATGCAGATCATCCCTATAATACTTTCCCAGGGTTTGTGCATAATGACGTAGCGCAGTGGTTGAATAGTCCGTTGAATCGGCTAATTGTGGTGCTCCCCATGGTCTGGGCGGGATTGTCGATGTATGTGGCCATGCCCAGTCGTGCTGAGGCGATGCTATGGGCTGGGGCAACGGTGCTCAGCTTAATACCTGTGTGGATGATAGAGCCACGCTATTACATTGTGCCAATGGTGTTATGGCTTTGTTTCAGAAAATCAAGCAGCCAGTCTGTTGAGTGGGCGCTACTGCTGTGGTTTGCAGTTTGGAGCATCGCGGCGGTCTACCTTATTCGCTATACCCAGTACTTTTTATGAGCGCGCATGTTGTATGCTAAGGTCTTCCGCCAACCCTACTGCGTCCGGAAGCCGAAATGAAAATTCCGAAGCTTTCATTGTCAAACAATTCAATTAGCGCCGATATGTCTACGCTGTCATTACTGATCCCCTGCTACAACGAAGCGGAAAGCTTAGATTCACTTTTTGCGGCATTGGAGACAGTTTTGGAAACACTATCTTCACGTGCACCCGAGATGAAAGTTGAATTGATGTTCGTTGATGATGGTAGCCACGATGACACTATGGCGCAATTGCTCATTAGGCAGCAGAGCGATAGTCGTATCGCCGTTGTAGAGTTGTCTCGTAACTTTGGTAAAGAAGCTGCCCTGAGCGCGGGTTTAGCCGCTGTGAAAGGCGATGCAGTCGTTATACTAGATGCCGATTTACAAGATCCGCCCGCGTTAATTTTAGATATGTTGCAACGCTGGCGTCAAGGGTCGGATGTCGTACTGGCAAAACGTGTTGATAGGTCAACCGATGGAATGCCAAAACGTGTGAGTGCGCAGCTTTTCTACTGGTTACATAATCGCATTGCAGATCGCGTCAAAATTCCCGAGAATGTGGGTGATTTTCGCCTAATGGATCGTTCAGTAATTGACGCACTCAACCAGCTGCCTGAGAATCATCGATTTATGAAAGGGTTGTTCGCATGGGTTGGCTTTCGGACGACTACGATTGAGTATGCGCGGGGCGCACGTAAATATGGGGATTCTCGGTTTAACGTGCGCGGTTTATTTGCGCTTGCATGGGAAGGCATTGTGAGTTTTAGCGCAGCACCATTGCGCTTGTTTAGCTGGCTGGGGCTGCTGGTATCCCTTACTGCCATGTGCTGGGGTAGCTGGATTGCGGTGCGCACTATTGTTTTCGGCGTAGATTTGCCGGGCTATGCGTCTTTGCTTGTGTCAATACTATTTTTGGGCGGCATTCAGCTAATTGGTATTGGTGTTTTAGGTGAATACATTGGGCGAATTTTTATTGAAGCTAAGCGACGCCCGGCGTTTGTGGTGCGCAAAATATACCGCGTGGAAAAGCAAAGCCCCCATTAATCTGGCGAAGCGATTAAGCGCTTCTTTTGTAAGTGCGCCAACTGGTTAAAACGCACCAATTGCATACGCGTCCGCAACAAGCGCCGCCTTCCTGCTATCCGATAGTGCGTGCTTCCAATGCACGATCAAATACGGATGTTGCGTTGGCTCGAATCCCGCGCGCAAATCCACCTTCATCGCGCGCACATCGCCGCAGTAACCAAAAATCGCTGGTTTGTCTGTCAGGTCGTGAAAGCAGGCGCGCAGCATAATTTCTGTGATGCCGCCAGCCTCACCGATACGTTTGCGGTGTGTGGCATCCATGCGCTTGTAGGCAGTGGCGTCTATGCACATGCCGCCGCATAAATAAGCCTCTTTGGTAGCCGTGAAGTGTACGTATCCGACAATGGGCGGCGCTACGTCATTGCCGCCCAGGTAGCGCACCACCATGTGATGTGGAAATTGTGGGATATCGGCGTTAAACGACTTTGTAAACAGTGCCGCGGCCTGTTCTAGCGGTGTGGTGACTTCAATTACCGCCAGCAAATCAGACACGGCGCAGGAATACGCTAAGACCCTTGTGTTTAGGGCATCTACGGAGAATTCGCCACCGCTATTTTGACTAGGTTCGGCCAAATTAAGCCATTGCTTGAAGCTTCTTTTAAGGCTGGTCAACATCTTTTGGCGCTCTTAAGCTGTATCCGATTTTTTGTGCGTCTGTGCATTTAGGCGGGCGCTATTTCCAAGTATCGTGGCAAAGTTTGCTTAATTCATCCGTGCTTTTAATATGCCAGCCCATCACAAAGCGCGGTAAATTCCAGCGGTTATCCGATCGTTCCATCGGCTTTGCTTCGCAGCTAAATGCAGCCTTCATACCGTGTTCGTGTTTATAGTTTGGCATATATTCTCGTACCAAATAATCATTGGCAGGGCCGTATGGGTAGGCAAATAACGACGTTCTTTTGTAGCCCAACTGCGCATTAATTTCTAGCGCCGCGTCGCGAATTTGACGGCTGGCATCCGTGTAATTATCTACGCCAATAAAGGTGCCTTTTTGCTGGTTATGCTGCGCGATAGTGGTGACGGCATCATGGCAGTGATCCCAGCTGTGGTTTTCAATTGCGTGTCTTCCGTTTGCTAAGCTCGACTTCCACCATTTGCCAGCAAGTGATCCGTCTGGTTTGATTTCACTCCGAGCGAGGGCATTTGCAATAACGAAGCTGGTAATATGAGGATGCCCACCAATAGGTCGTTGTGAGGCAGCATGGCTCTCCAAAATTTCAGCAAACGATGGGACTTTTTCGCCAGCATCGGATACCGAACTTTCGACTTCAGAAACATCGCCGTCATCGCATGTGAGTGCTACCGCTCGTGTAGGCGAGCGCCAGCGCACGAACGGATTGCTAAGTGCCGCCACCGCGCGATGTAACGGTACTACCGCAATTTTTTGCGCAGTCAGCGTGTGTAAAACTTCATCCAACGCTGTGTGGTCGTTTTCTGCAAAGCCGCTACCTTTGCGCCAGGCGTGGAAGGTGAGGATGGGTATTTTCATGGGGTGCATTAAACGAAGTAGAGAGCTGCCGAAAATTGCCGAAGGTTGAAAGTAGGACAACGCGAAGGGATGTTGAGTTCCGGCACAGCGCTTTCATATTGTTCAAAACAACCGTTCCCGCCAAGCAATCGCCGCCACCGCGACGCACGCAAACAACACCAACGGTGCAGCAGTGCTAATCAATGCCGGCCAATTATTGAGCACGGCGAGGTTGGCGGCCATTTGGCTTAGTACGTGGAAAGTTAGGCCGATCATGATGCCTGCCATGAGCTTGGTGCCGGTGCCGCCCATGCGGTTCATGCCGACGGCGAAGGGTACGGCGAGTAGCATCATGATGATGACGGCGAAGGGGCGCAGCAATTTTTCCCACATGGCGAGTTCAAAGCGCGAGGTTTCCTGCTTGTTTTCGCGTAGGTGTTCTACGTAGGCGGAGAGTTTTGTAACCGACATTTGCGATGGATGCAGTTTTAAGGCGCTGAGTAAATCAGGGGTTAATTCTGATTTCCAAATTGCCGTCGGAAGCCGCTCAATTCGGGCACCTCCAGCGCCTTCTTTACCGTCATTTTGCGCCTCAAAGTAGGTTTTTTCTACGTTGGAGAGCTGCCATTGTTTATCGTTTAGGTACACCGCGTCTTTGATGATGCTAATCGAAAGCAGGCGAAACACTTTATCAAATTCGTAGATACGAATATTGTTGAGTTTTAAATCAGGCGCGACATTTTGAATATTGACGAAGTTAAGGCCATCCTTTACCCAAAAGCCCGAACGAAATTCACGCCCCACAAGAGAGCTGGTGGCAGTTAAGCGCATTTGTTTGGCGGCATCATCTGCTGCAGGGGCAATGTATTCGCCAAACACGAAGGTGAGGGCGGTGAACAGGATGCCAATAACGCTGATGTAAGCCGATAGCGTACGTAATGAAAAGCCCGAAGCCCGCATGACGGTAAGTTCGGAATTATTGGATAGTCGCGAGAGCGCGAACAATGTGCCCAGCAACGCGGCAACTGGAAAAATCACGCCTACGTGCCCCGCTTGAGATAGCCCAACAAACATCATGACCGATCCCAAACCGTAAGTGCCTTTGCCCATTTCACCCATTTCGCGCATGATGTCGAAAATGGCGAAAAAGGTGAGAAGCGCCACCAGCAAAAGCATGGTGGAATAAAAAATTTCACGGGTTAGGTAACGGAATAGAATGGTCAAAACGGGGCTTTCTGGGAAGGGGTGCCGAAACGATTATTGAAAATTAATGGTGACGGCAAATCTTGTAAATTGTCGTTCCCGCGCAGACGGGAACGACAAAGCGTTAGTGCGCATCTAACTGAAGATATGGTGATTGAAACGCGCTATTCGAATTACAACTTTTGCTTCAACTGCTCCAATATAGCCGGATTCTCCAGCGTTGAAACGTCTTGCGTAATTTCTTCGCCTTTCGCAATTGACCGCAACAAGCGTCGCATAATTTTACCCGATCTGGTTTTCGGTAAATTATCGCCAAAGCGAATATCTTTCGGTTTTGCAATCGGGCCGATTTCTTTGGCTACCCATTCGCGCAACTCTTTGGCGATCCGCAGCGCTTCATCACCAGTTGGGCGGTCTTGCTTTAGCACCACAAACGCGCTGATTGCTTCGCCCGTCAATTCGTCGGGGCGCCCGACTACAGCGGCTTCAGCCACCATTGGGTTTGATACCAAGGCCGATTCAATTTCCATCGTACCTAAGCGGTGGCCGGATACGTTGAGCACATCATCAATGCGCCCCATGATCCAAAAATAGCCATCCATGTCGCGGTTGGCACCATCGCCTGCTAGGTAGTAGCCGCGTAATTCTTCAGGAAAGTAAGATGATTTAAACCGTGCGTCATCGCCCCAAATGGTGCGAATCATCGACGGCCACGGCTTTTTAATGACTAAAAACCCGCCTTTGCCTTTTTCAACATCACCACCAATTTCATCCACAATGGCCGCTGCAATACCGGGTAGTGCCGTCGTGCAGGAGCCCGGTTTTAGAGGCGTTACACCGGGTAGGGGCGTAATCATGTGGCCGCCAGTTTCGGTTTGCCACCATGTATCCACGATCGGGCAGCGCGATGCACCGACCGTTTCGTAATACCACATCCACGCTTCGGGGTTAATCGGTTCGCCAACAGAACCTAGCAAGCGCAGGCTGGTTAAATCATATTTTTTAGGTAGGTCTGAGCCAAGTTTAATAAGCGACCGAATTGCTGTCGGGGCAGTATAGAAAATCGACACTTTATGCTTCTGAATTACTTCCCAAAACCTGCCTGAATGGGGGAAAGTAGGCACGCCCTCAAAAATAATTTGTGTGGCGCCACAAGCCAATGGGCCATAAGCGACATAAGTGTGGCCAGTAACCCAGCCCACGTCCGCCGTGCACCAAAATACATCGTTCGACTGAATATCAAAAGTCCACTTCATGGTCATAATCGCGTGCAATAAATAGCCCGCTGTGGAATGCTGTACGCCCTTCGGTTTGCCGGTGCTACCCGATGTGTACAAAATGAATAGTGGATGTTCAGCCCCAACCGGCGTGGCTTTGCAATTGTCGGGTTGGTCAGCACAAACATCGTCCCACCATTTGTCGCGCGGTGCGTGCCATGCCACCGTGCCGCCGGTGCGCTTGTATACCACCACGTCGCGCACAGCCTCGCAATCGCCTAGTGCAATCGCGTCATCTACGTTATTTTTTAGTGGCACATTTTTGCCGCCACGGGGGCCTTCATCTTGAGTAAGTACGGCGGTGGCGCCGCAATCAATAATGCGCTCTTGAATTGATTTTGCCGAAAATCCACCGAACACCACGGAGTGCGTTGCACCGATGCGCGCTAAGGCGTGCATGGCAACAACGGCTGCTGGCCCCATCGACATATACACTAACACCCGCTCACCTTTTTTGATGCCCAGCGCGGTCAAGCCATTAGCAAGCTTGCACACGTCGTGATAAATTTGTTTGTAGCTAAAGTGTTCAGCTGTACCGTCATCGCGTTCAAAAATAATGGCAGTTTTGTTGGGTTGCGATACTAAATGCCGCTCAAGGCAGTTCTCTGACGCGTTCAATTCCCCATCTTCAAACCATTTATAAAACGGCGGGTTGGCATCATTTAAGCCGATGGTAAAGGGCTTATTCCAGCTTAACTCTTCTCGCGCAAGCTTCGACCAAAATCCGGAATGATCCTTTTCTGCAGCTGCACAAAGCGCGTCGTAAGCGGGCTGCCCTGAAACCCGGGCCGCTACAATCGTGGCGGCAGAAGGTGGAAATACGCGCGTTTCGTTCAATACTGACTCGATGCCTGACATAACTTTCTCCGAAATTTATTTTAGTAAAGAAATCGTAACTTACGCAATATTTTGCTCACCAAAGCACACCCAAATTTTACCCGATTTTAAGGGGCGGGCATGCGCTACTCAGTGTAAATTACGCTTTGACAGATCCCCATAAACTGCATTGTTCCAACGCCTTGGCACATACATAAAGGTACAATGCGCCATCGCAATCCTACAATCTTAGTTAGAATTCCCTTGAGTCAGTTACCCCTCCAAGTACTATCCACTGCCCCAGGCTCAACGCCTATTAAATTAGACGCCGATAAGCTGACAACTAGCTTACATAGCTTGTTGGTAATGGATGCACGGCGCATTAATCGCACCTTGCAGCAGCGCAAGCAATTGCTGCGCAGTAAAAAGCCGGTAGAAGCCCTAGATGCGAAGCTTGCACGTGATTTTCCGCAAGCACAAGCGCGCGCTGATGAGCGCCTGGCGCGGCACGCATTGGTAGCGACTTGCACCTTTGATGATAATCTGCCGATCAGTGCTAGGCGAGCTGATATTGCCGCGTTGATTGCACAGCACCAAGTGGTGGTGTTGTGTGGTGAGACCGGCTCTGGAAAAACCACGCAGCTACCCAAGATTTGTTTGGAATTAGGGCGTGGTAAGCGTGGCCTAATTGGCTGCACCCAACCCCGTCGAATTGCTGCACGCAGCTTATCTACGCGCCTCTCACAAGAATTAGGCGCTTTTGGCCAGCAATCAACAGCGTTTAAAATTCGTTTTAATGATCGTACCGACGCCAATACTTTAGTCAAGATCATGACCGACGGCGTGCTGCTGTCAGAAATTCATTCCGATCCGCAGTTGCTGGCGTATGACACCCTAATCATTGATGAGGCGCACGAACGGAGTTTAAATATTGATTTTTTGCTGGGTTATGTGAAGCAATTATTGCCGCAGCGCCCCGATCTAAAAATCATCATCACCTCCGCAACGATTGATCCGGTAAAGTTCTCCAAGCATTTTAATAATGCACCCGTTATTGAAGTTTCTGGCCGTACTTATCCGGTCGAAGTGCGCTATCGCCCTGAATATTATGTGGGTAAAAATGAAGAAGCGTTAGATGTCGAGGATGCAGTGTCGCAAGCGGTAGATGAGCTTTTGCACGAAACATCTGAAGGTGATGTGCTCGTATTTTTACCGGGTGAGCGCGAAATTCGCGATTGTGCGGAATCCCTCCGCAAGCACCACCACGCGCTTGAAGTACTGCCTTTATTCGCGCGTTTATCGAATGCTGAACAAGACAGAATTTTTCAAACCAGCGGTCGTAGACGCGTGGTGCTAGCAACGAACGTAGCTGAAACATCACTTACTGTGCCTGGCGTGCGCTACGTGGTGGATGTGGGTGTGGCGCGAATTAATCGCTATTCAGTGCGGTCAAAAATTGATCTGCTACAAGTTGAGCCGATTAGCCAAGCCTCTGCGCAGCAGCGTGCGGGGCGCTGCGGGCGGGTTGCCAACGGCATCTGCATTCGCCTTTACGCGGAAGAAGATTTTGCCGGCCGGCCGACGTTCACCACACCGGAAATTTTGCGCACCTCGCTAGCTAGCGTGATTCTGCGCATGATTGCGCTGGATTTGGGTGAGGTTGAACACTTTCCGTTTGTGGAGCCACCATCAAGCCGCATGATTGAAGATGGCTTTAGGCAGCTTTTTGAATTGGGCGCGGTGGATGCGCAAAAGCAGCTTACGCCCATTGGTAAAACCTTGGCGACCTTCCCGATTGATCCTGCTATAGCGCGAATGCTGCTGGCGGGACATAAAAGCGGGTGTTTAAAGGATGTACTGATTATTGCGTCGGTATTGTCAGTGCAAGACCCACGCGATCGGCCGCTGGAAAAGCAGCAAGAAGCGCTGCTCGCCCACGAAAAGTTTGTCGATCCGCAATCAGAATTTATTGGCTTTTTAAACATGTGGGCGTTTTTCGAAGCGGCGCTCAACGCAAAAATGTCGCATCGGAAACTGGATCAGCATTTACGGGCTAGCTTTTTGTCGCCCATGCGCATGCGCGAATGGCGCGATGTGCATTCGCAGTTGAACGAACAGTGCGAAAAATTGAATAGTAGTGGCCTGAAGACGCCCGAACTACGGGCGTCTTCAGGTTTCATAAATCGAAAGAAAGCGCCGCTAGAAGCTGCGGGCGCCGATAAACTATCTGCCCACTATGAAGGTATTCACCGCGCCTTACTTACTGGTTTGCTCGGCAACGTCGGCATGAAAGCCATTGAGGGCGATCACTTCATGGGCACGCGCGGCATCAAGTTTCAGCTACCGCAACGCGCGCAGCAACACGCATCGCAAAAACAGAACCGCATGAAGTGGCTGATGGCGGCTGAAATTACCGAAACTACCCGCATTTACGCTCGCACCGCCGCCCGTATTGAGCCAGAATGGATTGAAGAATGTGCCAGCCATTTGGTGACGCGCACTCACTTCGATGCGCACTGGGAACGCAAAAGTGGGCAGGTAATTGCGTTTGAACAAGTATCGCTTTACGGCCTAATTATCAATCCAAAAAAGCGCGTGCATTTTGGCGCCATAAACCCCAAAGAAGCCCGTGAAATAATGATCCGCCAAGGTATAGTGCCGGGCGAATTTGATACCCACGCTAAATTTTTAGCCGCAAATTTGCAGCTCGTAACCCACATTGAAGACCTTGAAGCCAAAGCGCGACGCCAAGATGTGTTGATTGACGAACAAGCGTTGTTTGAACTTTATGACGCGCGCATTCCAGCCGATGTAGTCAACGCGCAAGGCTTTGAAAAATGGCGTAAACAGGCCGAAGTTACCGAGCCAAATGTATTGCTGTTCACCATGGAAGCGCTGATGCGGCGTGCGGCGGACGAAATTACGGTTGAGCTTTACCCAAAATTTTTGAAGCACAAGGGCGCTACTTACGCGATGAAATATCGCTTCGAACCGTCGCATCCACTTGATGGCGTGACCATCACCTTGCCGGTGTCGGTGCTTAACCAAGTAGACCCAAAACGCTTTGAATGGCTCGTGCCCGGCATGCTGCGTGAGAAGGTGGCAATGCTCATTAAATGCCTGCCGCAACGCCTGCGAAGCCCCTTGGTGCCGGTGCCGGATAGCGTTACCGCGTTCATGCAGCATTTAGATAATCAAACCGCAGTAAAAGCCGATGAACTGGAGCTGATGGAGACGTTTAAGACCTTCGTCAAGCGCTATCGCGGCTTAGATATTCCGCCTACCGATTGGAATTTGGGTATCGTGACTGCGCGCATGCCGCCGCACTTGCTCATGAATTTTATTATTGTCGATGCTGACGGTAAGGAACTTGCTACTAGCCGAGACTTTGCGGCGCTCCAAGCACAGTTCAAAGAAGCCAGTAAAACCGTATTTTCAACTTTGCACCGTAACCGCATGGAACGAGAGGGCATTAAAGCATGGGATTTTGGTGATCTGCCAGAAACAATAAATTTTGAACGCGACGGTATTCGCTACGATGGCTACCCCGCGTTGGTAGACACTTTAGATAGCGTGGCAATTCGCATTTTTGATCAACAGCGTATCGCGGAGCGTGAGCACCGACGCGGCTTGGCACGCTTGTTCATGTTGGAATGCGCGGAAGCGTGCAAGCAGGTATTGCGCAATATTACGGTGTCACCCATCGCTGCGTTTCAATATAGCGGTTTATACACGGCAACTAAAAATCATGCCTTAGAAGCCCTGCGGCAGGAATTATTGGCGGCGGCAGTAAACAAAGCGTTTTTGTCGCCGTTTGAAGCGCCGCGGCTGTTGAAACATGCTGATTTTGCGCTGCGTCGCGATGGCCAACGTGCGCAGTTAGGGCCGGCAGCGAAACAACTGGCTGCTGCATTTGACGAAGCGCTGGTGCTGCATGCCGATATTAGAACCAAGCTTGCTGATCGCTTCATCACCAATTGGGAGCACGTGGGCGAAGATATTTTGTCCCAGCTCAAGCACTTACTACCGCCACATATTCTGCAAGAAACCGATCCGCAGTTTTTGCTGCTTTACCCAAGATACTTTAAAGCGATTGTGATGCGCTTAGACAAAATAAAAAAGGGTGCAATGGAACGTGATTTAGAGTTGACGCAGCAAATGCGCGGTGTGTGGAAGCAATGGCAAGCAAGCTCGGATAAGCAGCTGCCGCTTGTGACTGAATACCGCTGGATGGTTGAAGAATTGCGCGTAGGGCTGTTTGCGCAAGAGCTGCGGACGGCGTATCCAGTGAGCGTGAAGCGGTTGGCGAAATTTTGGGATGAGAATAAACTGGTGTAGGTTGCTTTTAATTTGAAGAAGTGTTGGAATGCAAAATAATTTAGTTAATTTAAGTACCCGGATGTCCCACATCGCCCCGTTCGAGGTGATGGAAATTCAGACGGCTGCGCGCGCGCTTGAGGCTCTGAGTCATGATGTGATTCACATGGAAATTGGTGAGCCGGATTTTGCTACACCGCCGCAGATTATTGCCGCAGCGACTGCTGCGTTGCAAAACCAAAAAATGAACTACACATCGGCCCTTGGCATCATGCCGTTGCGTGAAGCCATTGCGCAGTTTTATGCTGACCGCTATGGCGTAACCGTTTCGCCATCACGCATCATCGTCACTGCGGGTTCAAGCGCAGCGCTATTGTTGACGATGGGCGTGCTGATTAACCCCGGCGATGGCGTGCTGATGGCTGATCCTGGTTATCCGTGTAACCGTCACTTCGTGCGTGCAATGGGTGGCGTGCCTGCGTGTATCCCTGCCGGTGCTGCAGATGCCTATCAGCTTACTGCGCAAATGGTTAGCGCAAACTGGCAGGGGCACACTCGAGC
>JANNXI010000285.1:0-37046 GCA_031409495.1 Betaproteobacteria bacterium | reverse complement strand
CGAGGCACATGAAAAGGAGCCCGGGTTGATGACTGGCACGTTTATTTCGGATGCCATGCTCATGTTCATCCGCGACGCCAGAGGCGGCGCAATCAGCGCCGACTAGACAAAAAATAAGCAGCAAACACCAAAAAGCCGCTGAGCTCTTGCGAGTTCAGCGGCCTTGGAATCTGGTTGCGGGGACAGGATTTGAACCTGTGACCTTCGGGTTATGAGCCCGACGAGCTGCCAGACTGCTCCACCCCGCGTCCGAATTTCCGTGTTGCTTTGTGTTACTTACTGCGTTGTTGCGTGTGCTGCGAAGAAAATCAAGTTTACGCGGCTTTGCTGGTGCTGTCAACGTTTTGTTTAATTTTTCTTGTAGTTTTTTCTGCCAGTGGTGCGTTAATAGCTAGATATTCGCAGGCTTTTTTAATTTTATTCAAAGGAAACAATCACTTGGACCAACTTACGAATTTAGCGATAGCGGGCGGTTTGGCTTGGGCTAGCGGTATCCGTTTATATGCAGTTTTATTCATAATAGGGCTGGCTGGTCGGTTCCAGCTCTTCGGGTGGCAGATCCCGGGAAGTTTGGATGTGCTCTCCCATACGTTTGTGCTCGCAACTACCGGTGTGTTACTTTTTTTAGAATTTTTTGCCGACAAAATTCCAGGGCTCGATTCTATCTGGGATGCAATTCATACATTCGTGCGGATTCCCGCAGGCGCCCTTCTTGCCATGGGCGCCATGGGGCAACAAGATAGCGCCGCATGGGCGATTGTGGTGGGCCTAGTAGGGGGCACCATTACTGCAGGTACGCATTTCACTAAGGCTGGTACCCGAGCCTTGCTAAACACTTCACCAGAGCCAGTCAGTAATGTGACCGCGTCTGTGACCGAAGATGTAGCTGTCTTGGGCGGATTATGGCTGGCGTTCGCTAATCCGGTGGTATTTTTATTGCTGTTGGTGCTGTTTGTGTTGGTGGTGATTTGGGTGTTGCCAAAAATTTGGCGGCTCATCAAATACATCGTCAATCGCATCCTTGCGTTTGTAAGCGGTGCGCCGCAACCACTTAGGCCCACTTAGCCCTACCAAGCGCAATTTAGAGCAGGCGCCTTTCGATCAGCGCTTGCGCTAGGGTGCCCGAATCAACCTGCTCAAGTTCGCCACCTACTGGCAAGCCCCGTGCGATACGGGTTAAGCGCACGGGCGAATCTAGAAATAGTTCACCAATGTAATGGGCGGTGGCTTCGCCTTCTACGGTAAAGTTTGTCGCCAAAATAATTTCTTGGACTAAGCCGTCGCCTGCACGTGTCATCAGCGCGCCCAAATTAATTTCTTTCGGACCGATGCCGTCAAGCGGCGATAATCGTCCCATGAGCACAAAGTAATAGCCGTTATAAGTCTCTGTTTGTTCTAGCATCATGAGATCGGCTGGCGTTTCAACTACGCACAGGGTGGCAGGATCGCGCTTGTTGGAACTGCAAATTTCGCAAATTGGCTCTTCGGTGAAAGTATTACATTTACCACAATGACGAATACGGTCTACCGCGCGCTGCATCGACACTGCTAGTCGCCCGGCGCCAATTTGGTCGCGCTGCAATAGGTGATAGGCCATCCGCTGCGCGGATTTTGGGCCAACACCGGGCAAGCAGCGCAGCGCTTGAATGAGTTCATTGAGCGACGTGGGCGACTTCATACGCGGTCGCTCATTTAGCGCGGGGTGATGTCACGGCTGCGGCTGCCTTTTCCTCGGCGCTACGCTTAGTCGCGAAGCGAAATATGTCACCCTCAAGCACCAGACCATGACCACGCAAGGCGCAAGGTAGGGTTTTATTTGCCACTTTTAGGGCTGCACTACCAAATTGAAAACGCACTGCACGCTGCGCATCTGCCGCTTGTTTGAGCGCTTGCATGGCTGTGCCGTGGGAGGACGCGATCGCACTGGTAGGCTCAACCCGGCCAAAAATTCGGATTTGCTTGCACAAAGACGTGAGTGCAGCCAAGTCTTGTTCACTCGTGTCAGCGCTTGTGGAAATTAACGCCAAGGTAAAATTTCCATCGGCCCCAGTTTGCGCGGCGCGCACCACAGCCGTTTCTAATTCTATCGCCACAACCGTGCCAGAACACGCCATAAATGCCGTGAAAACGCCCGTAAATAGGGCGTTTCCAGCCAGTCTATACACGTTAAAATGTGTTTTTTTAGCTATACATTTCATCGATAAAAACTAAAATTTAAGCCCAGCGGGCAAGTTCATGCCAGCAGTCACGCCTGCCATTTTTTGCTGCGTGGTATCCGCCGCGCGACGTACCGCATCGTTCATCGCCGCTGCGATTAAATCTTCGAGCATGTCTTTATCATCGCCCACCAATGATGGATCGATCGTTACACGCTTGACATTGTTGTGACACGTCATTAACACCTTGACCAGCCCACCGCCCGCTTGACCTTCAACTTCGACGCTAGCCAGTTGCTCCTGGGTGCGCTTCATGTTTTCTTGCATTTGCTGCGCTTGCTTCATTAGCCCGCCAATTCCGCCTTTCATCATGGTACTTTTCCTTTAGATAGTTTAATTAACTTCAATATTTTCAATGGCTTATGAGGCGAATCGAGTCGCGGCGCACGACCGCGCCGAACTCAATTTCCATGTCGCGCACGAATGGATCGTGCATGATCGATGCTTCAGCGCGACTTTGCCGTTCATTATCTTCCAATGCTTCTGCAGCCGCCAAACTGCCCTGCCCTGCGCCGCCAATGCTAATAGTTAGCTGCACGCCCTCCGCAAAATGCGGACTAATTTCGGCCTGCAAACTATCAATATACCGTGGTTGAGCCAAGTGCTTTTGCGATAGCGGCACTTGCAAGGTCAACACTTTGCCCTGCAAACTCTCATAACAGGTTTGCCGCGCCAACATCGCCGAAAGCCCCTTCAAATCAAGGTGTGCAATAAACTGCGGCCATGTTTGATCAGCTAACTGCGCGATTTTTACCTCCGGCATGATTGCCGTATCTGGCGCAGCAGCCAAAACAGCAGGAACGGCTGCGGCTGTATTTGTCGCCAAAGTTGCAACCAGCTTAGCCGCTACTTCAACCACCGGTGCAACAGTTTCTATGGGTGCTAAGCCCATGCTACCGCTTCCTCCACCGGCTGGTGAAGTCCCACCATCGCGCGGTTTGGCAAAAGCCAACATTCGCAATAGCGTCATCGTGGCGCCAGACTGCTCGTCTGGTGCTAGCGCCAAATCACGACGGCCTAATACCGATATTTGATACAACAATTGCACATCGTCAGCACTGAATCGGGTGGCAAACGCGTTGATTTCAGCTTGTTGCGGATGATCTTCCACCCCACCAACCTGCTGCGCAAGCGCCACTTGCGTTAATAAACTCGCCAACTCTTTCAACATTAAATCGAATGAAATGCTACGCGCAGCTAAACTTTCCACTTCATGTACCAAGGCTTTCGCATTACGCTGCGCCACAAAATTCAGCAGTGACACCAGATAACTTTGATCCAGCGCGCCCAACATGGCAGCCACATCGGTCGCTTTAACCGCACCCGCGCCGTAGGCGATGGCTTGATCCAGCAAGCTTAATGAATCGCGCGCGCTGCCTTCCGCCGCACGACCAATTAAATCTAGTGCGGCAGTCTCAAAAGCGACGCCTTCAGCGGTAAGCACTTTGCTCAAATGCCCCGCAATGAGCTGCGGCGCTAGGTTTTTTAAATTGAATTGCAAGCAGCGCGACAACACTGTGATCGGCAGTTTTTGCGGATCTGTTGTGGCTAAAATAAACTGCACATGGCTTGGCGGCTCCTCAAGCGTCTTTAGCATCGCGTTAAACGCCGATTTCGACAACATATGTACTTCGTCGATGATGTAAACCTTGTAGCGCCCCGAAACCGGCTTATATTGGGCGCTTTCAAGCAACTCACGCATTTCATCCACTTTAGTATTGGTGGCGGCATCCACTTCAAGCAAATCAACGAACCGACCCGCATCAATTGCCGTGCAGGCCGAACAAACGCCGCACGGTATTGCGACGGGCAAAGTGCCCGTGCCATCTGCGCCCAAACAATTAAGGGCTTTGGCCAAAATTCGCGCTAAGGTGGTTTTGCCGACGCCACGCGTGCCGGTGAGCAGATAGGCATGGTGGATTCTCCCAGTTTCAAGCGCATTAGCCAGCGCGCGTACCACGTGTTCTTGCCCGATTACATCCGCAAATTGGCGAGGACGCCATTTTCTAGCAAGAACTTGATGGCTCATTTAAGGGGCGCTTGAGATTTCAGTTATCTATGGGCAATGCCTTGGAAAAGGCCGAAAATAGGGCATCTTCAGGACATCAACAGTATTTGATCACAGCATCAAATAGACAATAATTAGGGGTGGCGAGCCTTACCTCCGGCACTTCAACGGCTTTGCTGTGGCTGCTTCGTTCCCGACCTGACCCGGTTCACAAACGTCAAATGCGAAGAGACCCGCCATCCCAATAATAACATGGTGGGCAGCGCCGAAACCGCTGCACGCGGGACAAAACTGCGTTGGAACCACCTCGAAAATACATTAGCGCGACTTGCCATTGCGCAACTGCCGCTCCAAACCACCATTACTTCCCATAAAAATTGGTTGGAGATGCCCTAATATAGGACATCTTCAACCTATCGAAACTTACATTTACCTTGATTTATGCCGCTGCCCGTATCGCTTGCGCGATGCAAAACGCTTCAAGTGCTCTTTTGGTGTGAGCGCGGGATTGGCGGAATTTTTCATCTTCTATTGCGGCCAAGGTTTGGTAATGCATGATTTTGGCTTGGCGCACGTCATCGCCAACGCTTTGATCTTGTGCCCAAGCTTGCGCGGCACCGCGACACGCTGCTGCTAACTGACTGGTGGGTCGAATTCTATCGGCAAGTGTATAGGCGGCATCAAATTGCGATATAGCTTGGCTCGGTTGCCCACTGACGAGCGCAATGCCGCCAATATCCATTTGTGCGCCTACAATTCTGTGTGTATTACGCGCTTTAGAACCCAATACTTGTGATTGACTATAGGCATCAATGGCTTCGGCAATACGACCCTGTTGCCGCCGCAAATCACCCATGCCGGAGTGCAAACGCGATTGCGCTTCCACATCGCCACCAGCTTCAGTGGCCGCCAAAACCGCTAAAATGCGGCTTTCGGCTTCGGCCAAATCGGCTTGCTGGGCTGCACCATGCGCGTTCTTAGCACGCTTTAAGAACATTTGTGCCCAGTTACCTTCAACCAGTAGCAAAGGCGTCATCACGCCCGCTTGCGCGATGTGGATAGTTGCCCATTCAAAATCCTGATTCGCTTCGGCAAAGCGTAGTAAATTGCCCAATACCACACCACGAATGCAGCGGCCGCGTACTTCTAGGGCAACATCGCCATGCGTTTGCGCGATGGCAATGCAACGGTCGAGCATATTGTGGGACGCATCAATGGTATCGAGTACAAAATTGGCAGCACCAGCCAATGTAGTAAGCGCATGAGCTTGCTGCAATTCATCGCCCTGCCCTTGCGCAAGCGAAAAAGCATCCATTGCCGTAGCAATCGCCTCAATGTAATCGCTGTGCGAGGCTTGACAGAGCGCTAGGCAGTTAAGCCCAATAACCTTATCGCTTGTGTTGCTGCTACGCGCCGCGCGGGCATAGGCTGCCCGTGCTTGCCGCAAACCACCGAGCGGATCACCGCCGCGTGCAGCTACGATGGCGGCCTCCACGGCTTGGGGAAAACTGAGATCAGTATCAATTAAAGCATCCCGCACCGACATAGTCGTAGCCTCATTAAGTCATCGACACACTGCCACGAAGACAAGCAAGCAACCCTAAGTTTACGCCAAACTCACCTTCATACTCTTCTCAGTTTCTAAGATTCAGATTTGTGCAGATTATTACTTTGCGCACAAACAATGCGCCATCGCGACGAAGGGTAAATCGCCAGGCGCCCGGTCAGCGAAATTAGCCAAAAATTGCAAATCCTGCTGCACTTCTAACTTAGTTTGCATCGGTAAGGGCGTTGGCAATAGGCTCAACTGAAACTTTAACGCAGCTTGCTGTAATTGCGCGCCGCCTAATTGGGCAAGCAGCTTTTCAAGCGACGATTGTGGCTTTTCAATGTAGGTAATTGGGGTATCTTCGGCCAATTTTGCCTTAGTGGTTGCCGATTTAATGGCGTCTTGCAACCCACCTGTGCGGTCGATTAGGTTGCGTTCTTTGGCCTGCGCGCCAGTCCACACGCGGCCTTGGGCAACGTCGTCAATTTTTTCTATCGTGGTTTTGCGCGCTTTAGCAGCACGCTCCATAAATTCGCTATAGATATTACCCACCGAGGCCTGCACTACAGTCGCAAAACGTGGGTCAAGGCCAATGCGCGGATCGTATGCCTTGCCAAGCCACGTGGTGGTGTACCCAGCAGTTGCAACTGATAGTTTTTCCATCGCTTTTTCACCCGTCGGCAAAATACCGAACACGCCAATGGACCCAGTAATGGTCGAGGCATCGGCAATAATTTCATCGGCCGACATTGCTACCCAATAACCGCCCGACGCTGCCACATCACCCATCGAAATGACAACGGGCTTACCGGCTTTTTGGGTTAGCTCTAGTTCACGACGAATTAGCTCAGAAGCAAACGCGCTGCCACCTGGCGAATTTACGCGCAGCACGATGGCTTTGATGTCTTTATCTTCTCGCGCTTTAGCAATGAGATCTGACGTAGAACGCCCACCCACGCTGCCTTGCGGCGCTTCGCCATCAACAATATCGCCCTCTGCTACCACGATGCCAACGCTATCACCACGACCAGTTTTTTTATCCAGCGTACGCAAATAGCTGTTAAACGATACCTGCCGAAACGTGCCCTTTTCTGTATCTTTAGCACCCCGCGCGATCAACATTTCACGGAACTCATCGCGTGTTTTTAAGCCATCCACCAGCTTTGCCGCCAGCGCCATTTTAGCAGCGTTGCCGTTAGTGGCAGCTAGGCGTTCCGGCAACGCTTCGATGCCCGCTACAATGCTGCCCTCGGGCAATTTACGCGCTTTTTCAACAGTTGAGGTATAGGTTTTCCATATTTCATCGTATAAAAACGCATCTGATTGGTTAGTGGCTTCAGATGGCCCCGTTGCAAAATACGGCTCGCCAAAGTTTTTAAATTTACCCACACGAATCACGTTTGCTTGCACGCCTAAACGATCCAGTGCATTTTTATAATAATTGCGCAAACGGCCATAACCCTCAATGTAAACCATGCCCATTGGGTGCAGATATACTTCATCTGCCTGAGATGCCACATAATATTGACGCTGCGTGTAGTTACTAGAAAACGCCACCACTTTTTTGCCCGACGCCTTAAACCGCGCCAAGGCCGCATTAATTTCATGCGATGTGGCTAACCCCGCACCGGCAAAGTCTTCTAGCGCCAAAACTACGCTGCTAATTTTTGAGTCTTTCGTGGCCGCATCGAGCACGGCAATTACGTCGCGAAGCTGCGTATCGCCGCTGTCATCGCCACTTAGCTGTGCAATTAAGCGCGCACGGGCATTGCCGCTGTGCTGCTCGACAATTGGACCTTTCCAGTTCAGCACCAGCGCGGTTTTATCCAGCACTTTCTCTGGTTTCTCGCCAAAAAAGAAGCCGAGCGCAGCTATGGCCAGCATCAACACTAAACCTGCAAGCGCCACATACATCAATAGCTTTAACCAAAACTTAATACCGGTAGAAGGTTGTGCTTTTACTTTACTGCCCGTTTCGACTACTGTTGTCATGATCAAATTATCCACAATTTAAGTTCAAAAATATACTCTGAAAGCGCCTGAAGACACCTTATTTACGGGCGTCTTCAGGCATAAAATTTACCCTTCCTTATTGCGCATCCAGTCTGCGGTATTGGCAAAAGAGTTTTCCAGCCGCTGCCGCAAATTATCCTCGACGCGGCACGTCACCATCGCACGATGCATGCAATCTAGCCACTGGTCGCGCTCGCTAATACCAATAGCAAACGGCATATGCCGCATTTTTAAGCGCGGATGCCCAAAAGTTTCCACATAAATATCCGGGCCACCGAGCCAACCGGTTAGAAACATATAAAACTTGGTGCGGGAATTGTCCAACGACTCAGGATGAAGTTTACGAATACCGTAATAGTCAGGATCATCATCCATTAGATCGTAGAACGCCTTAACCAAGGCTTCTACGGCTGGTTTGCCGCCTATTTGCGTGAATGGCGTCGTAGAAATGTCGGTAACTTCTTCAATAATCATTGCAGTATATAGGCTGGTAAAATGCGCGGATGGAAAACACTAAGCATACACGCGAAGCCAGCAGCAAAATGCTGGCACTAAAAATTGATGTTGATACCTTTAAGGGTACCAAAATAGGCGTACCCAATTTATTGGGGCTGCTTAAAAAACATCAAGCCGACGCCACCTTTTTATTTAGCTTAGGGCCTGACCACACCGGCCGCGCGATCAAACGCGTGTTTCGCAAGGGGTTTTTAAGCAAGGTATCACGCACGTCCGTAGTAGCCAATTACGGCTTTCCCACCCTGCTGTACGGCACCATATTGCCCGGGCCCGATATCGGCAAGCGCTGCGCTGCTGTCATGCGCCAAACGGCTGCAGAAGGCTTCGAAACCGGCATCCACACATGGGACCACGTGCTGTGGCAAGACAATGTAATCGGTGCTGACGCCGCATGGGCCAAAACCCAAATGGAACGTGCACAAAATCGTTATACCGATATTTTTAAAGCTCCCGCAGGCACGCACGGTGCCGCAGGCTGGCAAATGAGCCACCACGCGCTACGCTTAACGCAAAGCATGGGCTTCACCTATTGCTCCGACGGACGCGGGCAGTTTCCACACTTTCCAATGTGGAACGGCGAGCTTATCGACTGCCCGCAGTTGCCTTCAACCATGCCAACGCTGGATGAAATCATTGGCCTAGATGGCGTGACCGAAACCAACGTGGCCGAAAAATTATTAGCCCTCACACCGAAATTACCACTTTGTCCATCTGGCCACGTATTTACGCTGCACGCAGAGCTAGAAGGCATGCGGCTTTTAAGCCAGTTTGAAGCCCTGCTAGTCGGTTGGCGCGAGCAAGACTACACGTTTGTAAGCACCGCCAATATGTTCGCAACGCTTAACCGCGCAGCACTCCCCTACGCCCACGTAAGCCACGGCGAAATCCCCGGCCGCAGCGGCTCACTGCTAGTACAAGGCGCTGAATTTTTACACAGCACCACCACCCATCAATTAGCCTGAAAGCCAAAATATGACCTTGCAAACTATTCCTCATTTTGAAGTTGAAGCCACCGGCCCGCAGCGCTTTTCTACGGCCGCATTCAAAAGCCAAAAATACGTACTGTATTTTTATCCGCGCGACGACACGCCCGGCTGTACGGTAGAAGGCACGGACTTCCGCGACAAACATCAACAGTTTTTAGACGCCGGATTTATGGTGTTTGGCATCTCGCGCGACACCGTAAAATCACATGAAAAATTTAAAGCCAAAATGGCGTTTACATTCGATTTATTGGCCGATCCCGACGAAACCGTGTGCGCACTTTTTGGCGTGATGAAAAACAAAAACATGTACGGCAAACAAGTGCGCGGCATCGAGCGCTCCACCTTTATCATGAGCGGCAATAATGAAGTGCTACAGGAATGGCGCGGCGTAAAAGTGCCGGGGCATGTGGACGAAGTTTTAGCCGCTGTACAAAAACTGTAATACAAAACCTGTAATTACAAAGCGTGTCATAATAAATTCAGCCTATGGTGTCGCTGCAAAAAACTACCTGCAGCCGCGCAATTAACTAACAAACCTGCGAGGAAACCTTGACCGCCAAACAAAAATCCCTAACAACCTCAAATAAGACCACTCACTCGGGTACCCAATCAAGCACGCCAACCAAGCTTTTCGTGCTGGACACCAACGTACTCATGCACGACCCCACATCCCTCTTCCGCTTCGAAGAGCACGATGTGTACCTGCCCATGATTACGCTGGAGGAACTAGACAACAACAAAAAAGGCATGACGGAAGTTGCCCGCAATGCGCGGCAAGCCAGCCGTTTTTTAGATGAAATCGTTTCTAGCAACGAATCCGATATTGAAATTGGCGTACCGCTCACCACCTTCGGCACCAAGCAGGCCAGTGGCCGTTTGCTGCTGCAAACACGTCCGTGCAGCATTGATTTTCCACACGCACTACCCGATAGCGGCAAGGCCGATAATCAAATTTTAGCCGTCGCGCTTGACCTGCAACACCACAACCCAAAGCGCTCCGTCGTATTGGTGTCTAAAGACATCAATATGCGCATCAAAGCCCGTGCCATCGGCGTTTCGGCTGAAGACTACTTTAACGATAAAGTGTTGGAAGACACCGAACTTTTATATTCCGGCATGCGCGAATTGCCCCGTGATTTTTGGGACAAGCACGGCGAGCAAATTGAATCATGGACCGAACACGGCCGCACTTTCTATCGCGTAAAAGGCCCGCTAATTAGCAGCCTATGCGTGAATGAATTCGTGTATCAAGACGAATCCAAACCCTTCTACGCCACCGTCGCCGCGCACGATGGTACCAGCGTCGTATTTCGCACCCTCAAAGACTACACGCACCAAAAAAATGCCGTGTGGGGTATCGTCGCCCGTAACCGCGAGCAAAATTTTGCGCTCAACGTGCTGATGGATCCAGAAATTGATTTCGTCACGCTACTAGGCCAAGCTGGAACCGGCAAAACGCTAATGACCCTCGCCTGCGCACTGCAGCAAACCCTTGATTTCAAACTGTATTCCGAAATTATCATCACCCGCGTAACCGTGCCCGTGGGCGAAGACATCGGCTTTTTACCCGGCACTGAAGAAGAAAAGATGAACCCGTGGATGGGCGCCCTAGAAGACAACCTAGAAGTGCTCAACTCCGGTGAAGACGACGGTGGCGACTGGGGCCGCGCCGCCACACGCGATCTCATCCGCAGCCGCATCAAAGTAAAATCGCTAAACTTCATGCGCGGCCGCACCTTCCTCAATAAATTCCTAATTATTGATGAAGCGCAAAACCTAACGCCCAAGCAGATGAAAACGCTAATCACCAGAGCCGGTCCCGGCACTAAAGTGGTATGCCTAGGCAACATCGCGCAGATTGATACGCCCTACTTGACCGAAGGCTCGTCCGGTTTGACCTATGTGGTCGATCGCTTTAAGGGCTGGGGACATTCGGGGCATGTGACGTTGCAGCGTGGTGAGCGGTCACGGTTGGCGGATCATGCGGCTGAGGTTTTGTAGTTTTTGATTACCGTGAAGACGCCCTAAAATAGGGCGTCTTCACGGTATTCTTACGGCAAAAATCATCATGAATCGTGACGCTGCGCTAAAAGTGTTAAGTAACAGCAAACCCATACTCGAACAGCGATTCGGCGTAACGCGTCTCGCACTGTTGGGATCCACCATGCGGAACACAGCGACAGAAAATAGCGACATTGATATTCTCGTTGCCTTCGACGGCTCCGCCACATCAAGCCGCTATTTTGGTATGCAGTTTTATCTCGAAGATTTATTCGGCTGTAGCGTTGACCTTGTTGCAGAAAAAGCACTGCGCGCTGAGTTGCGCCCTTTCGTAGATCGAGATGCCATGCATGTCTAGCACGCCACAAAATCGCTTGATACACGGCTATCTTGGAATTGATAACGACGCGCTTTGGAGCATCATCACGGGTGATATACCGACGTTGCATGCACAGTTATTGATGCTAAAACGCAGTCTAGCTTCCGAAATGAACCCTTGACCTACAGCCCTCATCAACTAGCCTTCTTCGCACACCAACTCACGCGCCGCGCGGCGTCAAGCTCAATGGATGCCATGGCAGGCACGCTACTCGATGCGCAGGTTGATTTAAACCCGCATCAAATTGATGCTGCCATGTTTGCCACTAGCAATCCGCTATCACGCGGCGCTATTCTTGCCGACGAAGTAGGCTTAGGCAAAACCATTGAGGCGGGGCTATTGATTGCGCAGCGCTGGGCTGAACGTAGGCGGCGCATTTTAGTTATTACGCCAGCCAATTTACGCAAACAATGGCACCAAGAATTGAGCGATAAATTTGGACTATCAGCACGAATATTTGAAGCAAAGTCATTCGAAAACGCCCTAAATACGGGCATCTACAGCCACAATATAAATCCATTTGACGGCGCAAATATCACTATTTGCTCTTATCAATTTGCCGCCCGTCGCGCGGTTGAAATTAAAGCAATTGCGTGGGATTTAGTGGTTATCGACGAAGCGCACCGGCTCCGCAATGTGTACAAACCAGACAACAAAACAGCGCGCACGTTACAAAAAGCGCTCGCACATTCGCCCAAAGTATTACTCACCGCCACCCCACTGCAAAACTCACTGCTGGAACTTTACGGGCTCGTTAGTTTTATTGATGAACGCGTATTTGGCGACCTTGAAAGCTTTAAAACGCAATTCGGCACCTTAAAAAATACCGCCAGTTTTGATGCCTTAAAGAACCGCATTGCACCCATTTGCAAGCGCACCTTGCGCCGCCAAGTAGAAGCCTATGTGAAGTACACCAAGCGTATTCCATTGCTGCGTGAGTTCATGCCTAGTGCAGACGAAACTGCCCTTTACAATTATGTTTCTGACTATCTCGCGCGCGCGGAACTTTTTGCACTACCAAAAGGCCAGCGCCAACTTATTACGCTGGTGCTGCGCAAGTTATTAGCGTCCAGCACCTTCGCAATTGCAGGCGCGCTCGAAACCATCATTAAACGCTTACAAATTTCTATTGGTGCCGATACCGATCTCCGCCCCGTAAGCACAGATGAAACTTCCTTAATCGAAGAACTAAATGAAAATTTTGAAGGGCTAAACGACATTACCGAGGAAGCCAGTGATGACAACCTTGAAATTACACAAGCGCAAAATCCACAGCAAATAGCGGCCATAAAAGCCGAAATTGCCGACCTCACCGCCTTTCGCAATCTTGCAGTATCCATCGCCGACAACGCCAAAGGCTTGGCTTTGCTACAGGCACTCGGCGTGGCATTTAGCAAACTGACAGAACTGGGCGCTGCTAAAAAAGCCATCATCTTTACTGAATCACGCCGCACCCAAGATTACTTAACTGCCCTACTTGCCAAACATCCGCAGTTTGGAACAGACCCTGACGGTGTCATCCTCTTTAACGGTAGCAATACCGATGCCACATCAAAGCGCATCTACGCTGATTGGATAAAGCGCCACGCAGGCACAGGCCGTATAACCGGCTCGCGCAGCGCAGACACGCGCGCCGCACTAGTTGAACACTTCGCGCAACACGACGCCCCAAGCGGCACCATCATGATCGCCACCGAAGCTGGTGCCGAAGGCATTAACCTACAGTTTTGCTCGCTGGTGATTAACTACGACCTGCCGTGGAACCCACAACGAATCGAACAACGCATTGGCCGCTGCCATCGCTACGGGCAAAAACACGATGTAGTAGTCGTTAATTTTCTAAACCGCGAAAACGAAGCCGATAAGCGCGTATATGAATTGCTAGACCAAAAATTTAAGCTGTTTGCCGGCGTATTTGGTGCCAGCGACGAAGTATTGGGTGCTGTTGAATCAGGCGTTGATTTTGAACGCCGCATTGCCGAAATTTACCAAACCTGCAGGCAACCCGACGCGATTAACCTCGCTTTTGAGCAATTGCAACAAGATATGGCGGGCGAAATTAGCGACGCCATGCTAAAGGCACGTAAATCACTACTTGAAAATTTTGATGAAGACGTGCAAGAACGGTTACGCCTACGTAATCAAGACGCAAAAGCCACGCTAAACAAGCTAGAACGCCTATTGATGCGCTTTACCAGCGCAGCATTAAATGGCTACGCACAATTTAATGCCGACGAAACCAGCTTTGTGCTCAACGCCATGCCGCCGCATTTAACCGAGATCACACCAACAACTGAACTCGACCTTGGCCGTTATGAACTGCCGCGCCGATCTGAAGATGCACACATCTACCGGCTAGGCCACCCGCTCGCCCAAGCGCTATTGCAACGCGCCAAACATGCAGTGCTGCCACCCACAAAACTTGTGTTTGACTACACAGCCTACGGCACAAAAATTTCAGTGCTGGAACCGTTACGCGGTCGAAGCGGCGCATTGATCGTGCAATCGCTCCACATACGGTCGCTGGGTGCCGTAGAAGAGCATTTATTAGCCGCAGCCGTGGCCAGCAATGGCAATGCGCTCGATGTGCTTGACGCGATACTGACAGAGCGGCTGCTCAACCTGCCTTGTGCGGACAATGCACCAGCGACCGAAAGCGCAACCAACCATTCGATAGGTACAGCACCCATGCTCGCAGAAATTGCGCGGCAAAAAAATGCCATCATCGCCGACCTTGAAAACCGCAATTTAAACGCCTTTACCCAAGAAACCGACAAACTTGATGCATGGGCAGACGATCTCAAAGTAAGCCTAGAGCGCGACATAAAAGAACTAGACCGCACCATAAAAGAGACCCGCACCAAAAGCCGAGGTGCCGCGACCCTCGAAGCCAAATTGGCAGCGCAAAAAGACCAGCGCGCCCTAGAAACCCAGCGCGATAAAAAGCGCCGTGAACTGTTTGATCGCCAAGATGAAATTCAAGCCAAACGCGATACGTTAATAGACGAACTTGAGCGGCAGTTGAGGCAAGAAATTTCAGTCAGCACAGTGCTGGCATGTGAATGGGAGTTGAAATGAAACTTGAAACATTCCAAGCAGGAACGTGGCATCAACGCTATCAGTACAAAAGCTTTGAACCTGTACTCGTTAATCGCCAATGGCATTGGGAAGATCCTGCTATCAATACCTTGCTCGAATCAGCAAATCGCGCGTTAGGCGAGCTTAATGCGTTTTCCTTAATCGTGCCAAATGTTGACCTTTTCATTCAAATGCATGTTGTCAAAGAAGCGCAAACGTCCAGTCGTATCGAAGGCACCCAAACAGGAATGGACGAAGCCTTAATGCGCGAAGATATGATTCGACCTGAAAAGCGCGATGACTGGCGCGAGGTACGCAACTATGTAAATGCGGTGAACACGGCCATTATCGAATTAGAAACGCTACCGCTTTCAAACCGTCTACTCAAAAAAACACATCTCATTCTTATGCAGGGCGCGCGCGGTCAACACAAGCAGCCGGGCGAATTTCGCAGCAGCCAAAATTGGATTGGGGGCTCTAGCCTAATTGATGCTGCTTTTATTCCTCCACATTATGACAACGTCACCAACTTGATGAGTGATTTAGAACAGTTTTGGCACAACGAAGCCATCGTTGTGCCGCACTTAATACGCATCGCCATCAGCCATTATCAGTTTGAAACGATCCACCCGTTTTTAGATGGCAACGGGCGTATTGGTCGGCTGCTGATCCCGCTATATTTGGTAAGTAACGGTTTATTGGTTAAGCCATCGCTGTATTTATCTGATTTTTTTGAGCGCAATCGCGCAAGTTACTACGATGCCTTAACTGCAGTGCGGGTCTCCAATAACTTAATCCACTGGATTAGGTTTTTTCTACAAGGTGTACATGAAACCGCCAGCAACGGCCGCCATGTTTTTCAGCAAATTTTAAGTTTGCACACTGAATCTGAGCGGAAGTTACTAAGCTTGGGCAAACGTGCGCCTAACGCACAAGCCGCATTAGATTTGCTTTACAGAAAACCATTAATCAGCGCGCAAGAACTTCAACAGGAATTGCATATTGCTAAAGCCACTGCGCACGCCGTCATTGATGGCCTAGTGAAAATAGGCATCTTAAAAGAACAAACAGGGCTGATGCGTGATCGAATTTATTGCTTCGAGGACTACTTAGCGCTATTTAATCAATAAGGCCTACCTCGAACCAGTGCTCCGCACTAGTTCAACAAAGTAATTTTAAATGAACTAGACTGCCATGCAGATTCAACAAAATCCAAATCTTTCAATTGCGCGACAAAAAAACCAAAGAAAACCCACATTTCTACCTAATTTTTACGTAACTCGAAAACGGCAAAAAATGGATTATCCATGAAAATCAAACACTTGCTATGTTCTCAAGACGCAAAACTCCACTCACAGCAATACTAATCGGGCATTGGCCACCAACACCGCTACAATGAGCAAATGGAACCTCTTATGACTGAAATTCAAACAAATAATGCAGCCCCGCTTAACTTTGAAGCATTGAAGATAAACAATGCCCACAATGCAGAATACTGGAGCGCGCGCGACTTGCAGCCGATACTTGGCTACAGCCAGTGGCGGCGGTTTGAAGACGCCATCAAGCGTGCGATGACATCGTGCGAGACATCTGGTAACGACCCCGCGTATCATTTTGCCGGCGCCGGCAAAATGATCGAGTTAGGGAAAGGCGGACTTTGGGAAACGGAAGATTTTCTACGGCCTGTTGATCGCTTGAACATGGCCGAACTTCTTCCCAACACAGGATTCACGTATGAATGGAGGTTAGCGTGACCAAAATTGCAAAAAAAATAAATGTGCAGGGTAATGAAGTTGCCGTTATCAATCAGCATGGGCAAAACTTCATTTCTTTGACAGACATGCTCAAGGCTAAAGATGGCGATTTTTTTATTTCTGATTGGCTTCGGAACCGAAATACAGTTGAATTTCTAGGAATTTGGGAGTCTATTTACAACCCTGCTTTTAATTATGGCGAATTCGCCATAATTAAAAGCCAAGCAGGATTAAACAGCTACAAAATCAGCGTTAAAGAATGGGTGGAGAAAACCAGTGCCATTGGTTTACAAGCTACAGCCGGTAGGTATGGCGGCACTTACGCCCACAAAGACATTGCCTTTGAATTTGGCATGTGGATTAGTGCTGAATTCAAAATTTATCTCATTAAAGAATTCCAGCGACTCAAAGATGACGAGTCTCGCGGTAGCTCGCTAGCGTGGAATTTTCAACGCACCTTGTCTAAGGTCAACTATAAAATTCACACCGACGCCATCAAAGCTCGGCTGATCCCGCCCCAGCTCACAGCAGCACAAACCAGCATCATCTACGCCAGCGAAGCCGACTTGCTCAATGTGGCACTGTTTGGCCTCACAGCCGCCCAATGGCGGCAAGCCACCGTAGACCAGAGCGGGAACATGCGCGACGCCGCCACACTTGAACAACTGGTGGTGCTGTCTAACCTTGAAAGTATCAATGCGGTACTAATTCATCAAGGGCTAGTCGCACCAGAACGATTGGTGCAGCTGAACAGCATTGCCATCATGCAAATGCGCTCGCTGGTAGGTTTAAACATCATTCGGCAATTACCAAATACAAATGCACCAAACAGCCTAAAATAACAGAGCCGATAATCAATACGAACTTTAAGGTCACCTTGACAAAAAGCGCGGCGGACTATTCGATCGTTACGACGGAATTCACCGCGAGCGAGATAGTTTAATCATCGATCTCGTGCGTCAATTGAAACAAGAAATTTCAGTCTGCACAGTGATATCGTGTAAATGGGAATTAAAATAAATAGATTGCGCTTAATATGACTGAATTTCAAACAAATAATTCAGCCCCGCTTAACTTTGAAGCATTGAAGAAAAACAATGCCCACAATGCAGAATACTGGAGCGCGCGCGACTTGCAGCCGACACTTGGCTACAGCCAGTGGCGGCGGTTTGAAGATGCCATTAAGCGTGCGATGACATCGTGCGAGACATCGGGTAACGACCCCGCGTATCACTTTGCCGGCGCCGGCAAACCGATACCCGGCGGGAAAGGTGCCGTACAAGTGGTAGACGACTACCAACTATCACGATTCGCCTGTTATCTCATCGCCCAAAATGGCGACCCACGCAAACCTGAAATTGCCCATGCTCAAAAATACTTTGCCATTCAAACGCGAAAACAGGAAATAAGCGAGCAAGCCGCTGCAGATATTGAGCGTTTGGAGCTACGAAAGCAAACAAGCGAAGAATTTAAAGCGCTATCGGGTGCAGCGCAAGATGCAGGCGTACAAAACAAAATGTTTGGCGTATTTCATGATGCGGGATACAAAGGCCTGTATGGTGGTTTAGGTGGCGCAGCAATCAGGGCGCGCAAACAGATTACAGATAAAGACAACCTGCTTGATCGCATGAACGCTACTGAACTGGCAGCAAACCAATTTCGCATGACGCAAACACGAGATAAACTGGCGAGAGACCATATCCATGACCAACACCAAGCTATTCAAGCCCACCAACAGGTAGGGAAAGAAGTGCGGGACGCCATCAGGCGAATCGGCGGAACAATGCCTGAAAACATACCGCCTGCGGAACACATTAAAGATAAATTGGATATGAATTCTGAGAAAATGATTGCGGTTACATGAATATCGCAAACCATTCCTTTATTGGAAAAATAGTCAACAAAGAAAGCACCCACCATGAAGTTTAAATTTTCAAATCTTGGGGCGATAGACGAAGCTGTTGTCGAGCTCGCACCGCTCACCGTAATTTGCGGAAAAAACAATACTGGCAAAACCTATATCACTTACGCTATCTACGCACTATTGCATAGTTGGCGTGAACTAATCAGCTGGGAAGTTGCCGATGACGATATGCTTAAGCTGCAAAGCTTAGGCACTGTTGAAATCGATATGAAAGCGCAATTTACATCACACTGGGACGAAATTCGAGAAACGATTGGGCGCAATTGGAAAAATTATCTTCCGCATGCATTAGCTGCTCCTTCTGAGAGATTTAAGGAAACTGCACTTTCGTTTGAGTTTGGATTAGATGAAACTTGGATAAGGAAATCCTTTAAAAAAGAATTTAGCAGCAACAAAGGGAGGGTCATGTTTTCGGCCGAAAAACCGGAAAATAGTTCTCTCATCTCATTTGCAGCTTTGCGCGATGAGGACTCCAAAGATTTTCGACTTTTCGCATTAGAAAGCTTTGTTACGCAAACCTTGCTAGAAGCAGTACTGTTGCCTTATTTGCCCACCGTATTTATGGTGAGTACCGAGCGTACCGGTGCTGTCGCATTTAAAGAAGAACTTAATTTAACCAAAAATAAAATCGTCACCTTGCTAACAAAAATGGAGTCAGGTAAGCAGACCCAACTTCACCCAGGCCAGTTATTCGACGCTGTATACAAGGGGGGTTATCCTTTGCCGGTGGAAAATAATGTTCAATTTGTTAATCAGTTTGGTTCATTAGAAAGCCGCAAAGGGGCATTTTTACTTAAATACCCAGACCTTATTTTGGATTTCGAAAGTATTTCTGGTGGTCACTATGACACGGACAAAGAAGGCGCAACAAGTTTTGTGCCACAGGGTACAAAAGTGAAACTGCAGCTGAGTGAAGCATCTAGTGCCGCAAGAAGCCTTGTTGTTTTTTGGTATTGGCTAAAAACACAAGCCGATGTTGGCGACATGCTGCTTATTGACGAGCCAGAATTAAATCTACACCCAGAAAATCAAAGAAGCTTCGCTAGACTGCTTGCAAAGCTAGTACGCCTTGGAATTCGAGTATTAATTACTACACATAGCGATACGATCATAAGAGAGTTCAACACGCTAATTATGTTGTCGCAAAACCTACCTCATATGAAAGCGATACGCGAAAAATATGGCTATGCACCCGATGAATCACTGGCGGCGAAAGATGTTTGTTTGTACGTTGCAAAAGGCCCTGCAAAAACAGGCGCCGGTAGAGTAAAAAGAAATAGCAAAGCAACGCTAGCGCGTTTCGACGCAGATGAAAAGCTCGGCTTATCGGCAGAAATATTTGATGCCACCATTATTGAAATGGGTGATATTCAAGATGCGCTTCGCTATGGGGCTATTTAATGTCATTCCAACAGACCTTTAATGACATCAGAACATTAATTCAAGCCGGAAAAATTAACGTATGCATTGACGGAAACTTAGTTATCGAAGAGCACGCCAAACAAGCAACCTTGAAAAAGGTAGAAGTTATTAGCGTCGGTGCGCTAGCTTTTTCCATCAAATTAGATAGCTGTAATTTTCCCGGCCAAGCCGTCTTTAATGCGCATCCTTCGCTTCACAGCGCCTGTGATGCTGTAGCGTTTTGCGACGTAGACGGCAAGCCGTACATTATTTGCTGTGAATTGAAATCCCGCGAACCTACTCGACATGAAGTAACAAAACAATTCCAAGGCGCGCATTGTTTTTTAGCTTATCTCGATACCTTATTGAATCAATACTGCCAATGCGAACTAATCTCGAGCTGGGAGCGCAGATACTTTGTTTTCCATGGCGGCCAATCCACACCACTGCGCAAATCGCCCTCACATGAAACGCCAAGTAACTCAGCACCTGAGCGGGCTTTATTCATGCCGGTAAAAAATGGTCATAAGGTCTATGTTAGAAAGCTGTTGGGTAAACCATTATGACCAAGCAAAAATTAGAATTGACGTGGATTGGGAAGGACGCGCGGCCTAAGTTGGAGCCGCGTATTTTGCTGGACGATACTAGCCGGAGTTATCACGCTAAGCATCGGGTGAACGAGGCCGATATTTTCGATAATCGGTTGATTTTTGGCGACAATTTATTGGCGTTGAAGGCGCTGGAAGCGGAGTTTACGGGTAGGGTGAAGTGTGCATACATTGATCCGCCATACAACACAGGAAATGCATTCGATCACTACGACGACGGGCTAGAACATTCAATTTGGCTGGGGTTGATGAGAGACCGCTTAGAAATAATCTGGCGCTTAATTGCGAGCGATGGTCTTCTCGCAGTGCAGATTGACGACAATGAATTTGCGCGACTCTATCTATTACTTGCAGAGCTATGCGGTGAAAAAAACCTGAAGGTTATTTGCGTGAAAATGAGTGAGGCCAGCGGTTTGAAAATGGGCTCAGTTAAGCGAATGGGCTCAATTCCAAAGCTAAAAGAATACATTGTCCTATGCAAAAAAGACGGGGTAAAAAATTTGGTGATTGATCGGATACCGAAAGGTTCTTGGGACACTGAGTACAACATATTTCTTAACGGATTGACACAGGAAATGCGAGAGTCAATCGCGTTTTTATCCTCAAAAGAAATAGTTACCGATTCGGACATCGAACAGTTAGATGCCATTGCAGCGAAAATTACTCTGGGCTCCATTGCAGATGCGATGAAGGCTGAAACCGTAGAAAAGCATAATAAAGAAGCGTGGTTATTTGAAAACGCGTGGCGCATATGCCAGTGCGCTACGTCCGCAAGCGTATTAACGCTTGCAAAGATAAAAAGCGAAACCAATAGCAACCAAGTTTTTTTCGTTCGATCAGTTAGAGGAATTGCCTACGCCGTCCGATCAGGATTCTCTGAAGAATCCTCCAAACCTCGCGTCCAACTAATATTTGCCGATGAAAATCTTGCTGTGCATCCAGGAGATCTTTGGACAGACTTCAAAACAACTGGCTTAGATGGCGAAGGTGGAGTTGACTTTAAAAATGGTAAAAAACCAGAGGGTCTGGTTGGGCGCATTCTAAAAATGGTCACAAAAAAGGGCGACCTAGTCCTAGACTCCTTCGCCGGTTCCGGCACCACTGGCGCGGTTGCCCATAAAATGGGGCGGCGCTGGATTATGGTGGAGCTAGGTGAGCATTGTCATACGCATATCATTCCGCGATTAAAAAAGGTAATTGACGGCGAGGACAAAGGCGGTATTACGGAGGCCGCTAACTGGGCAGGCGGCGGCGGTTTCCGCTATTTTTCTGTCGCACCTAGCTTGCTTGAAAAAGACCGTTGGGGCAATTGGGTGGTGAATAAGGAATATAACGCCACGATGCTTGCCGCCGCTATTTGCAAGCTAGAAGGCTTCACCTATGCGCCGTCAGACACGCGCTATTGGCAGCATGGCAACAGCACGGAAACTGACTTCATTTACGTCACTACCCAAACCCTAAATGCGGAACAATTGCAGGCTTTAAGTGATGAAGTGGGTGACGATAAAAGTTTGCTGGTGTGCTGTAGCGCCTTCAAGGGTGAGACCAGCCGCTACCCCAATCTAACGCTCAAAAAAATCCCGAAAATGGTGTTGACCAAGTGCGAATGGGGGCATGACGACTACAGTTTAAATGTGGCTAATTTACCGATGGCGCAGCCACGGGCAGTGGAGATAAGCCCTTCAACCAACGCAGGCCGAACCGCGCGCGGTGCTAAACCGATCAATAAAATGCAGGGCGACCTGTTTGGCGAGGACGAGGCGTGAATCCGAAAATCATTATCATCGCGGGACCAAACGGTGCCGGCAAAACAACGTTTGCGCGTTCGTTCCTGCCTGCAGAGGCACGCTGCCCGCGTTTCATCAATGCTGATTTGATCGCAGCAGGCTTATCACCCTTTGCACCGGAAGCAGCCGCTATTAAGGCCGGGCGTTTGATGCTGCAAGAGATCGCACATTGCGCCGCACACGCCGAAAGCTTTGCGTTTGAGACCACGTTATCTGGCGTGGCGTACCGCCGGCACATCCAAGAATGGAAAACGATGGGCTATCACATCAGTCTGTTTTTCTTGAGCTTACCTTCTGCCGACATGGCCGTGGCGCGGGTGGCTGAGCGGGTGAAGCAAGGCGGCCACAATATTGCTGAAGCCGTTATTCGCCGACGTTTTGTGGCGGGCAAAACCAACTTTGTGACGCACTACCGCGATGCCGTTGATGCGTGGGCATGGTATGACAATTCTGGCGATGAGCCAATAATGATTGAATGGGGAGAAAAAGCATGACGCAACAGAAACTTTCTGAAGCAAAAAATCAAGATTTGATTTTTTCGGTAGCGGCCATGAAACGCGCTGCGATGCTCGCGCGTCAAGTAGCGGTGCACACCGGTACAGCCATCGTTGTTAGCATGGATAACAAGATTGTCCGACGCACGGCGGCTGAGTTAGTGCAGACTGGCCGCTTTGAACAAGACGGCTCTTTCGACGCGAATGAGAAGTGAATACAGTCACCGTTTATTATCGATTCAACACGCGGTGCGTGTTGAATTGTTCTTTTATTTATTTTGGGGAAAAGTGTCAGGCAGTGCGTGGCACTTTCGAATCGGGTTGGTGAATCATGGGACAAGCAAGTATGAGTCTGGAAAAAATAGTTCGCAATATTGGAGGGCGGTTGAGCCTACGCGCACCGCAGGCAGAAAGCTTAGCAATTTTGCACCAAGCACTAGAAACCGTGCCAGCTTTACGTGACCCACACGCACGGTCAGCCGATGAACTCACTGCCATGCAGGCGGCATTGGGCAGCCAGTTTCCAACCCTCACCGATTTTGAACGCGAATTTCCATCGCTATGCTTTGCGCTGGCCACTGGCGTGGGTAAAACGCGGTTAATGGGTGCATTTATCAGCTATCTGCATGCAGCATATGGCTACAAACATTTTTTTGTGTTGGCACCTAACTTAACTATTTACGATAAGCTGATTCGTGATTTCACGCCCAATACGCCGAAGTATGTTTTTAAAGGTATTGCCGAATTTGCTACTGCTGCGCCTGAAGTGATTACGGGCGAAACTTATGAGCAAAAAGGTGATTTAGTAAGCCAGGCATGGGATGCGCCCGTGCAGATCAATATTTTTAACATCGCCAAGATAAATTCTGAAGTGCGTGGTGGCAAAGCGCCCCGTATTAAGCGGCTTTCCGAGTATTTAGGCCAAAGTTATTTTGATTATTTGGCAAGCCTTGACGACCTCGTTTTAATCATGGATGAATCGCACCGCTATCGCGCGGGCGCGGGCGTGCGTGCCCTTAACGAGCTTAAGCCCTTACTGGGTTTAGAGCTTACCGCCACACCGTTTGTGGAGCTTACCGGCGGCAAAACTGCGCCGTTTAAAAACGTGGTGATGGACTACCCGCTGGCGCGCGCCATTGAAGATGGCTTCGTAAAAGAACCCGCTGTAGTCACGCAGCAAAATTTTAACGCCGCCGACCATAGCGCTGAACAAATTGAGCTAATAAAACTCATGGACGGCGTGCGCGTGCATGAAGAAACCAAGGTGCATTTGCTAACCTATGCCGCACAAACTGGGCAGCCGCGCGTAAAGCCCTTCATGCTGGTGATCGCTCGCGATACCACGCACGCAGGCAATTTGCTCGCGCAAATTGAAAGCGCAAATTTTTTCGACGGCAATTACAAGGGCAAGGTAATTCAGGTTGATTCCAGCCGCACCGGGGCGGAAGAAGAAGAAATGATTCGTAGGCTATTGGCCGTAGAAAGCGTGGACGAACCCACTGAGATTGTGATTCACGTCAACATGCTGAAAGAAGGCTGGGACGTGACCAATCTATACACCATCGTGCCGCTGCGCGCTGCCAATGCCCGCACGCTAATTGAGCAATCTATCGGCCGTGGCCTGCGCTTGCCCTATGGCCGTAAAACTGGCGTAGAAGTAGTAGACCGTTTAAATATTATTGCGCACGATAAGTTTCAAGAAGTGATTGCCGAAGCCAATAAAGGCGATTCACCCATACGATTGAAGCAACTACAGCTTGCGCCCACTGATTCTGATGGCAATCGCTTAAGCAGCGTTTTAGCCGCCACTACCATTGACGTGATACTAGGAATTGCCGCAAAACCTGTAGCTGATGACCTTGCCGTAACCCCCCGCACATCAGTTGATACCGCAAATTACCAAACCAAACGCACCACCAGCGTGCTGCACACCAGCGAAGACCGCAACATAGCCGTGCTGGCTATGCAGGCCATAGCCGAAATTAGCCGAGATATTACGTTAGCGCCCACCAGCGCGGCGTTGGCAGCGCCTAGCGTACGTAAGCGCATTGCAGAACAGGTAGCTGAGCGCTTGCTGATTGTGCCAAAAGGTCAATCAGGTGAGCTACCAACACTTGAAGCCGTTAATGTGGCTGATGTTGAAGCTATCGTGAACCAAACTGTCGATGTAGTGGTGGCGCAGACCATTGATATTCCACGAATTTCCGTCATACCAAAAGGACCGGTGAAGAGCGGCTATCGGGCATTTACGCTTGATGTTGATGCGCTTAAATTCCAACCGCTGACAAACACGCTGGAATCCCACGGGTTGCAATCAAATAGCGTCATAACCTACGGCGAGTCCACACTGATAGAGGAAGAACGGCCTGAAAACTACATCATTCGTGAGCTAATCGATTTTGATGATATTTCTTACGATGAGCATGCCGAATTTATCAATCAAATAGCCAGCCAAGCGGTTGCACATTTTGAAAGCTACTTGTCAGATAACGCCGCACTACACAACGTATTGGGCAATTACGCCAAACCCATTGCCGTAGTGATCCATCGCCAAATGGCGATGAATTATGAGGAAGAATCTGCCGAAGCTGACGTAAAAATAAACTGCGGATTTGTGCCGTTAAAGCCTTGTGCTTTTACTGCCAAAGACGACATAAAGCCGCTGCATTGGGCACCGGATGATAAGCGCACGATTGGCAAATATGTGTACGGTGGCTTTACGCGCTGCGCCTATCAAGAACAAAAATTTCATTCTGATACCGAACGCATTCTAGCCACCGTATTGGAGCGCCAAGCCATTCGCTGGTTTCGCCCGGTGGCGGGGCAATTTAATATTTACTACCGTTCCACCAGCCAGCCCGGCACACAGCCAGAATACGTGCCCGACTTTGTCGCGCAAATGGCGGGAATTAGCCTGCTAATTGAAACAAAAAAAGCGCAAGAAGTAACCGATGCGCAAACTGTAGAAACGGACGTCGCCGCTAAAGCTGCGCAAGCTAAATTGTGGTGTGAAAACGCGTCTGACCACGCCATGCAGCATGGTGGCAACCCGTGGAAATATTTGTTGATACCGCATGACGCCGTGGCTGCGAATATGACGCTTGAAAACTTGGTGGTTCGATACGGTTAGGCGGATTAGTGAATTTGGGTAGCGATCACGCCACCACTGCGCACCAGCCGATGTAACTACAATGCTGATTCCGTAACCTGGCTCTCGCGGCTTTTCGACGTGAGTACCCCTTGAGGGTGCAGCCGGGGTGATGGTTAAAAATTGGCGTTGCCGAATATTAAGCACCGACCCGGCTATCGCAAACTGCCGCGAGAGCCGGGCTACGGAAGGGCGACGGCAATTGTCCACGCAGCGCGTGGAGAATTTAAAGTCATTCGCTAAGCCCGCGTTTAAGCCTTAATTTAAGCTTTAACCGCCCACCTTAACCGCGCTGGCATTGACCTAGAGTTACTCCGCTGCTCCTCCTGCGATGGTCGAATGCAATCCGTGGAGATGGCTGAAAATAGGCTTTCTTCGAGGTATTTATTGAACGCATTTTCTATCCGTTTATCTTCACCGGAATGAAATGACAGCACGGCAACTCTGCCGCCTGATTTCAGGCACTTTGGTAGGTCGGTAAGAAAACGATCAATCACACCGAACTCATTATTTACTTGTATACGTAGCGCCATGAAGGCGCGGGCGAGCGTTTTTTTATGGTCGTCTTTATCGGGAAAATCGGCCAATGACGCACGCACATTTTCAGCTAATTGCAGCGTGGTTTTGATGATGGTTTTACTGCGCTTGATGCCGTAGGCGATGCGGGCGGCGTGGGGCACGTCAGCTACGTCCGTTAGCAATTGAGTTAGCTCGTAGGCGCTCAATTTTTGCAGCACGTAGGATGCGGGTGCGCCTTTGGCGGGATTTAGGCGCAGGTCGAGTGGCCCGTTATTTTTGTAGGAAAAGCCGCGTTCGGGGTTGTCGAGCTGCATGGATGAAACGCCGAAGTCGGCGAGAATACAATCGAATCCGGTAGGCACTTCGGGTAGCAAGGTGGCTATATCGGCAAAGTTCATTTCGCGTATGGTGAGCACATTTTCCGCGTAGCCAAGTGCGCGCAAGCGGGCTTCCGTGCGGGGGCGTTCGACGGAATCTACATCGGTGCCAAATAGCCTGCCGCCGGGTAAAAGCTTGGGCAATACCGCTTGGGTGTGGCCGCCGAAACCTAGGGTGACGTCGAGCGCTATTTCGCCGGGCGCAGGTTTTAAAATAGTGAGAATTTCGTCTACGCAAATTGGCCGATGCGTGCTCGCAGGCGTTTGCCCACGCGCGATGACTTTTTGCATGTCATCGGCAAATTCTTCCGAGTTGAGTTCTTTGTATTTATCCGCAAATTGACGCGGGTGCGAGCCTGCATAGCGCTTGCGACGTACGTGAGGTGCTGGGGAAGATTCGGGTTCGGATGACATGGTTGAAGCCTTTGGTGTTGTACGTGTCGTAGGGTGGGCAACGCTTTACCTGCCCACGGTTTTGCACGTTACACGCGATCACCGCGTGGGCAGATAAAGCGTTGCCCACCCTACAACATTGGACATAAAAATATTCTTGAACACGCCCTAATATAGGGCTTCTTCAGCCTATTATTTAACCTTACTTGTGGCGCCCTTTCCTATGTATTTTTCTATCCACGTTAAATATTCGTTATACCAAAGCCGTGAATTTTGCGGCTTTAAAATCCAGTGATTTTCATCTGGAAAGAATACTAACCTTGATGGGACATTTAGCGATTTCAAAGTGCTGTAGTAGGCCAAGCCTTGGGCATCGGGTACGCGATAATCTAGTGCGCCGTGGATGACCAAGGTAGGGGTTTTCATATGTTTGGCCTCAGAAATTGGGTTTTGCGCGGCGAATTTTTGCGAGTTGTCCCAATAGGTGGTGGTGAGTGAGTGGTTGAACCAATAGCCCGCATCGCCTGCGTACATGGCGCGCCAATCGAAGCAGCCCGCGTGGCATACATAGGCTTTGTAGCGGTCGCCGCCCTTCTGTGCGCCGTTGCGACCGTTCATCCACGCAACCATTTTGCCACCGTAGCTGCCGCCGCTGGCTGCTAAGCGCTTGGGGTCGATGTAGCCTTGCGCCAACATGAAGTCTGTGGCGGCCTCGACGTCTGCGTGTTCTTTACTGCCGAAGGTGCCGGTGTTTGATTCTAAAAATTTGTTGCCCCAGCCCAACGAGCCGTGATAATTCACGCACACCACCACGTAGCCTGCTGCAGCAAATACATGATTGTTCCAGCGTTGGTGGAAGTTATCGCCCCAGTTGGAATGCGGGCCGCCGTGGATGTTGTGCACTAATGGCCATTTTTTCTTTGCATCAAAATTGGGCGGGTACACAACCCACATTTGTACGGCTTCGTTTTTCCAGCCTTGGATGGTGAATTCTTTAACTTCACCCAGTTTAAATTTAGCCATTAACGCGCCGTTGAAGTTCTCAATTTGCGCGGCCTGCGACCCGTCGGCGGCGGCGGCAAATACTTCAGGTGGCGCGGACATATTGTTGCGCACAAACGCTAAAGATTCAGCCTTCACGTCAAAGTCAGTCACCGTCCCGCCAAGCGCAACGCATTCAGGTTTTTTAGCATCCACATTCAGCCGCCATACGCTCAAGCGGCTGGCATCGTCGGCCGTGAAGTAAACGCTTTTTGCATCTGTTGCCCATTTCAACGGCGCATTAATGTTGCGATCCCACGCACTCCATAGACTGAAGATGCCCGTATTTAGGCTTATTACAGCCACCTTTAAATCGTCGTCCTGCGATCTTTTCATGTTATTTGCAACTAGCGCAAGCCTTGTACCGTCAGGCGAATACGCGGGCGCGTAATGCGAATGAGCAGATTTAGCCGTTAAATTGCGCACCTTGCCGGTTTTAATTTCTAGCTCGGCAATGTGATGTTCTTGATCCCCGCGCGGATCGCTGTTTGGGTTGAAACAAAACGCGATGCGCTTGCCGTCTGGCGAGATGTCATAGTCATTTTGGCTTGTGTCATTCGTAGGCAAAGCGTAATTTGAGCCCGCCATTACGTTGCGACACTTGCCGGTTTTAACATCCACCACATGCACCTGCGGCAGGCGACTGTCGGACAGCCAATGGTCCCAATGTCTGAAGCAAGTATGGTCGACCACATGGGCTTTTACTTTATCGGCTTCGCGGGTTTGCAAGCGTTTGGCTTGGTCTTTTTCTGACTTTAAATCTGGCCATACCCATGAAATGAAGGCGATCTGTTTTGAATTCGCGTTTGCGTTACCACACCATTTAATACCAGCCACGCCAGTGGCAATTTGCGTTACCCGCTTGGCTTCACCACCGTCCGGCGCAATGATGTACAACTGCGGCACTTTATCGTCGCCACGCTTGGCTACAAACGCAATCAATGCGCCATCGGGTGACCATTGCGGCTGGCCATCTTTTTCCCCACACTGGGTTAACTCACGCCCTGCCCCACCAAATGTAGAAAGCAGCCAGAGGTGCGATGTGCCTTTATTCTCATCCATATCGTATTGCATCACGCTCACGCAGACTTGCGCGCCGTCGGGCGACAGCGTAGGGGCTGCGGGCCGTTTCACTTTCCATAAATCATCGACGGTAAGACGCTTTTTAGTTGTCATTATTACTCTCACATTAAAATTTGATTGCTGATTTTACCGCAACGATCGATCTGTTCCGCACCGCATTTAATTGGCGCATAATCGTGCCACACAATCCTTTAGGAATCTCAATGGCAACGCTCAACGTAAACGGTAAAGCACTCAAATATGAAGCTGATGCAGGCACGCCACTGCTTTGGGTATTGCGTGAACAACTTGGCCTAACCGGCACCAAATATGGCTGTGGCATTGCCGCCTGTGGTGCGTGCACCGTGCATATTGATGGTGTGCCGACGCGCTCATGCGTGCGTCCGGCCGCATCGGTGAAAGCAACGGAAAAGATTGTTACCATCGAAGGGCTTTCTAAAGATGATTCGCACCCAATTCAAAAAGCATGGGTAGCACTAGACGTACCACAATGCGGCTTTTGCCAATCCGGCATGATAATGGCGGCCACTGCCCTCATTAAGGCCAAACCCGTACCAACCGATGCTGATATTGATGAAGCCATGACCAACATTTGCCGCTGCGGCACCTACAACCGCGTGCGGGCGGCGATTCACGTGGCCGCAAGGGAAATGGCCAGCAACGCAAGTGGAACAGGCGGCGCACGTGGCACAGTTGGTAAGAAGGCCTCGAATGCATTAAATATTATTCATACCGAAGGAGCAAAAGTATGAACACAGTATTGAAACCCTCACGCCGCACATTCATTCAAGGCGCGACTGCGAGCACGCTTGTTTTCGGCTTCCATATTCCGTTTGGACAAACTGCGGAGGCCGCTGCTGCCATTGCTATGACGACGACACCTGAAATCAATGCTTGGGTGATGGTGCATGCCAATGAATCTGTCGTAATTCGCATAGCACGATCCGAAATGGGGCAAGGCACCCTCACTGGTTTAGCGCAATTGGTGGCTGAAGAACTGGAATGTGATTGGGCCAACGTCACCACTGAATATCCCACGCCCGGCCAAAGTTTAGAACGCAAGCGGCCTTGGGGCAGCTTTGGCACGGGTGGTAGCCAAGGTATTCGTGGCTCACAAGATTACGTGCGCAAAGGCGGCGCTGCTGCCCGCATGATGTTGTTACAGGCAGCCGCAGACGAATGGAAAGCGCCGGTAGCCGAATGCACTGTGGCCAAAGGCGTCATCACCCATGCAGCCAGCAAGCGCACCACCAGCTACGGCAAAATGGCGGCAGCAGCGGCAAAACTCACCCCACCGAAAGACATAAAGCTTAAAGACGCCAAAGATTGGCACATTGCGGGCAAGCGTTTAGCCCGTTTAGACACCATTAGCAAAACAAACGGCAAAGAAATTTATGGCATGGATTTAGTGTTGCCCGGCATGCTCAATGCCGCTGTGATGGACTGCCCCGTGTTCGGCGGCAAACTCAAAAGCGTTGACGACAGTGCTGTACTAAAACGTGCCGGCGTGAAGCGTGTGTTAAAAGTGGGTGATACAGCAGTAGCTGTCATTGCCACAACATGGTGGCAAGCTAAAACTGCGCTAGATGCACTAAAAATTGAGTGGGATGAAGGCCCAAATGCCAAGGCATCGTCGGCTGCGTTTTCGCAAGTGCTAAAAGACGGCCTAAGCGCTAAAGACGCCGTGCTTGGCTTTAAAGTGGGTGACGCGCAATCGGCCATTACGACGGCCGCTAAAACCGTTGAAGCTACCTATTCTTACCCGCACCAAAACCATGCCTGCATGGAAACCATGAACGCCACTGTGCGCTGGACAGCAGAACGCTGCGAAGTATGGGTGGCCACCCAAAATGGCGAAGCTGCACATGCCGCGGCGGCTGAAGCTGCCGGCTTGCCACCGGCTAAATGCGAAGTATATAAAATGCTGTTGGGCGGCGGCTTCGGGCGCAGAGGCTCGACTGATTATGTGAAGCAAGCCGTGCATATAGCTAAACAAATGCCGGGCACGCCAATTAAAATGATTTGGTCGCGCGAAGAAGACATGGCGCAGGGTAAATTTCATCCCATCACGCACTGCAAAATGGTAGCGGCGCTGGACGATAAAAATGAAATTACCGGGCTGCACATGCGCATTTCGGGCCAATCTATTTTGGCTGGCTTAGCGCCGCAAAATATTAAAGACGGCCGCGATCCGGTGGTGTTTCAAGGCGTAAATACCAGCGGCTTAGAAACGGCTATCGGCTACACGTTCCCAAACCTTTTAGTTGATCACGCCATGCGCAACCCGCACGTGCCCCCGGGCTTTTGGCGCGGTGTTAACTTGAACCAAAACGCGATTTATTTAGAATCATTTATTGACGAAATTGCCCATGCAACCAAGCAAGACCCATTAGCACTACGCCGTAAGCTAATGACAAACCATCCTAAGCACCTTGCTGTATTAGAAGCCGTAGCAGCCAAAGTCGGCTGGGACAAACCCGCGCCAATCGGCGTATTTAGGGGCTTAGCGCAAACCATGGGTTTTGGTAGTTATGTTGCAGCGTGCGCAGAAGTATCGGTAAGCAAAGAAGGCGTGCTCAAAATTTTACGCATTGTAGCAGCCACCGATTGCGGCTACGCGGTGAATCCGCAGCAAATTGAAGCGCAAGTAGAAGGATCATTCGCTTACGGTTTATCAGCGGCATTGCATCAAGAATGCACGGTAAAGAATGGTCGCATTGAGCAAACCAATTTTTACGATTACCCAGTGCTAAAGCTGTCAGAAATGCCTAAGGTTGAAACCATAATCATGCCGTCAGGTGGGTTTTGGGGCGGCGTAGGCGAACCGACCATCGCGGTGGCAGCACCGGCAGTGCTAAATGCGATTTTTGCAGCAACAGGAAAGCGGATTAGAGACTTACCGTTGAAAAATCATAGTTTGAAGGCTTAAAAGCTGCTGTACTTTTAAGCAGGAGATTAGCTACCGCCGCAATTTTGCAGAAACTCCTTTAGAAGTGCCCCTCTCTACCCTCTAGGGAGAGAGGAGCCAGGGGGCGGTTGCATTCGCGGACAGGACTCTGTTCCTCATCTTAAATTTCAAGCATTAAATTTAGTAATGACATCGCTAACCAAAACGTTTTTATTAAGCATTTTGCTGACGGCAGCGCCAGATGCCTACGCCCTCACCCCATACAAAATAGCCGCAGACACCATTTCCAACCCTCTAACAACCACCGCAGGCAATCCCGACAACGGTCGCGCCATCGTCACCAATCGAACCGTCGGTTTGTGCCTGCTTTGCCATACGGCGACATTCGCCAACCAAGCTTCACCTAGCAATTTGGCGCCCACATTAGATGGTATTGGCGCGCGCTATACCGCAGCACAATTGCGATTGCGGGTGGTGGACAGTCGTAGCTTAAATGCCGCAACCCTCATGCCCGCTTACTATCGCGTGGATGGCCTTACGCGGGTGAGTGCGTCCTTTAGTGACAAGCCAATTTTAGATGCGCAACAAATTGAAGATGTCATCGCTTTTTTGGTCACTTTAAAATGAAATCACGCCGTACATTTATCGCGAAAACAGCCGGAATGACGCTGGCAATATCGATACAGCCTGCTGTGCTTTTTGCGCAAATTCCTAACGATTCGCTTGAAGTCCTGGTACGCGCCTACGTGGGCGACGCGACCATGCGCGAGGCGCGCGTAAAGCTCGACGTAGCACCGTTGGTAGATAACGGTAACAGCGTGCCGGTTGAAATTACGGTGGATTCACCCATGACAGCCAATGACCACGTCATCGGCATTGCGCTATTTAATGAAAAAAATCCGCAGCATAATGTGGCGGAATTTACACTTAGCCCTCGCGCTGGGCGTGCACGCGTTACCACGCGCATTCGCCTAAGCTCTACCCAAAAACTGGTGGCGGTAGCCAAAATGAATGATGGCCGATGCTTTACGCACACCGTTGAAGTCCTGGTCACGCTGGCCGCGTGTATCGAAGAATAAGGCAGACTAAAATGGCTCGCGCTCTCATCACCCTTCCAGTCCACATTAAGCGTGGCGACACGATCGAAATTAGGGCGCTGATCGCCCATCCGATGGAAACTGGTTATCGCCGCAGCAACGAGGGGGCGATGCTAAGTCGCAACCTCATCCGCAACTTTGATTGCCAATTTGAAAGCAGCGGTAAAGCGGCTGAAACCTTTTTTAGCGCTAATTTGCACGCGGCAATTGCCGCTAATCCCTACCTCGCGTTTAGTTTCATTGCGGCAGAAAACGGCACCTTAATTTTTAAGTGGTTGGGCGATGAAGGCTTTAATCAAACTGAACGCCGCACACTAAAAATTGCATGAGATACTACCAAAACATGCCCTGTAGAAGCCCTATTACAGGGCTTCTACAGGCATTTTTATTGGCCGCTTTGGCGATGTCTGCCCACGCTGAAACCCGAAAATCTGGTTTCGATTTTATGCAACCCGCCACGCAAGCCATGCAGCGCGATGACGCGCAAAATCCTGCCATGCTTTGGGTGGCTGACGGCGAAGCGCTGTGGAATACCCCACACGGAGACGCAAAAAAATCCTGCGCTTCTTGTCACACTGATGCCAGCAAAACCATGCGCGGAGTGGCTGCCCGTTACCCTGCGTTTTCAATGCCCGCTGCCAAACCCATCAACCTGCAGCAACGCATCAACCAATGCCGCACGGTCAACCAAAAAGCGCCGTCATTGCCGCTTGAACATCAAACGCTGCTGAACCTTGAAGCCTACATTGCGATGCAATCTCGGGGTGATCAATTGGCGCAACAGCGAGACCCCAGACTAAAGCCAGCCCGCAAACACGGTGAAACGCTGTTCAACCAGCGTATCGGCCAGCTAGACTTAAGCTGCAAAGATTGCCACGACAATAACGCCGGTAAACAATTAGGCGGCAACACGATTCCCCAAGCGCACCCCACTGGCTATCCGCTATATCGGCTGGAATGGCAAGGCGTTGGCAGCCTGCAGCGCCGCCTGCGTAACTGTATGACCGGCGTGCGCGCGGAAGCATTCGCGTACGGCAGTCCGGAACTGGTGGCGCTGGAGGTGTATTTGGCCGACCGGGCGCAGGGCATGAAAACGGACGCACCGGCGGTTAGGCCGTAAAACGAAATGCCCTTAGGCATTCTAAAGACACCGCTTAGCCCTTATGTATCAGACTTCAAGCACTTTGCAGGAACATCGTTATACTTCAACCTTCACAATTTCCAACAGACGAAATGATCAAAATGAAACTGACCAAACTAGCCGCTTTAATTTCTGCAGCTTTTACCCTAGCAGCCTGTAGCACAACACCCACACCTAAACCCACGGCCGCAGCCATTGCGCCGGTAGCGCCACCACCGCCCGTTGTAGCAGCGGCACCGGTAGCAGCCGCACCATTGTCAGTACCAACACCCGTTGCAATAACTGCCGTGCCCGCCATTGACAATATCGATGCGGTCCTCGCCGGCACCCATCGTAGCGCCGCAAACCGCGCGCGCGATGCATTTCGCCATCCAAAAGAAACGCTCGCATTTTTTCGCGTAACGCCCGCTTCCACGGTTGTTGAAGTTTGGCCCGGTGGCGGATGGTACACAGAAGTATTAGCGCCTCTGGTGCGCACCAAGGGCGGTTACAGCGCGGCGTTTCCCGCGCAATCGTTCAATGGCTTAAAGAACTTTCAAACTAAATTAGCAGCCAACCCTGCCCTCTACGACAAAGTAAAAATTACCCCACTTGGCGTGCCTGCCGCACTGGACATCAAGCCCGCAGGCGGCGCGGATGTGGTATTGACGTTTCGCAACGTCCACAATTGGCTTAAGGATGGATGGACTGATGCCTTCATGAAGAGCTTCTTCGATGCCTTAAAACCGGGGGGTGTTTTAGGTGTGGTCGAACATCGCGCCAAGCCGGGTACCACGGTGAAGGAATGGACTGAATCTGGCTACGTCACCGAAGCATTTGTGATCGAGCGTGCGCTGGCGGCAGGCTTTAAGCTTGATGCAAAAAGCGAAATTAACGCCAATGCTAAAGATACGAAAGACTATCCAAAAGGTGTTTGGACCTTGCCGCCAAACTACGCCGAAAAGCTGGTTGATCGTGAGAAGTATACGGCGATTGGCGAGTCAGATCGGATGACGTTACGGTTTATAAAGCCGCTTTAAGACTGTAATTATTGGCTGAAGACGCCCAATTATAGGGCGTCTTCAGCCTATTTAAAGTCCGCGATTTCAGCTAAGGCTTTTCGCGTAATCGCAGGCACCGTCGCCCCCTCAGCCGGATAACCTACCACCAGCAACACAAACGGCCGCTCGTTATCAGGCATACCTAAAATCTGATTTAAAAACGCCATCGGGCTTGGCGTGTGCGTGAGCGTGGCTAGGCCTGCGTGATGCAGTGCGGCAATTAAAAAACCGGTAGCAATACCTACAGAATCAATTGGGTAATAGCGTTTTTCTTTTTTGCCTTCGGCGTCAAATCCGTAGGCTTCATAAAATACCGCAATGAGCCACGGTGCAGTTTCTAAAAAAGGTTTTTCAGCATCGGTGCCCAAGGGCGCAAGCGCTGCCCGCCATTCTTCCGTTACGCGGCGTTCGTAGAACTCGCGTTCTTCTGCCTCCGCAGCCTCCCGAATCGTCTTTTTAATACCCGGATTCGCAATCGCCACAAATCGCCAAGGCTGTTGATTTGCGCCGCTTGGCGCGCATCCGGCAGCTTGAATACATTGGGCGATTAACGCTTGCGGCACTGCGTCAGACGAAAAATCGCGCACCGTACGGCGGCGGCTTATTTCATCGTAGAATGCGCTCGCATTGGCTTGCATCGCGTCGGGTGTTTGGCGCGTAAAGTCTAGTGCAATAGTGGGATGGGTCATTTTAGAAATTTTGTATAGTTGTGTTGCCGGAAATAATACGCCAAATGTAGCACCAGCACGGCGTCAGTCAGCGCTTTGCGTTAGACTCAGCATCCCAATAAGCCAAAAGATATTAAGCGCAAATGCCATGAACGACGACACCCTAGAACTGCCCCCAATTTACGAAGACCGCCTGTGGCGCGACGACGGCTGGACAGCCAAAGTAATTAAAAACGAAGAAGATGATGGCTGGGCGGTAGAAATGACGAAGGAAGGTGAATCCGCTCCGGCGCTAGTCGGACCTTGGACCATGGGACGCGACAAAAAAAACCCAAAACCACTAAGTCCAAGCGCTTTTCTAACGCTAGTTAAAACCGCCTACGAGGTGCGTCGTCGGGCTGAGCAGCATCTTGCGGCCACCTTACACAAGAAAGTCGTTGTTGCCATCCAGAACAAGGCCTATACAGTCACGCTGGACATCACACCCGATGAAGAACACCCGTTTGCTGTACTCACCTGCCGCGAAGCGCGCAATCGCGAAGACGCCCCATTGGCGGAAGTACGAGTATCAGCCGCGTTTAAGCTAACCGAAGTTAGTGCATTGAAGTGGATTGAAAACGACTATCGGCAGCCTGATTAACGTGTATTGAATCGCGTGAACGCGGATTAAAACAGGCTGAAGATGCGCTAATTTAGGGCTTTTCCAGCCGCTTTAATGGTGGTATCGGCGACAGCGTTTTACGATCATCGGCCGCTGAGGGAAACGCAGCTACTGTCGATACCAGTGGATAGCGATAGCTGTCAAGCTAGTTGTCGCTAAAAAGTTATTTATTTAGTTAGAATTTGAACGTTTTTCGGTTCCTTTTTTGGTTTTGTTTCTGGATTTAGATGTACGCAATCAATGTATTCCCAACAAC
>JANNXI010000284.1:0-42183 GCA_031409495.1 Betaproteobacteria bacterium | reverse complement strand
GGAAGGCCAGAAAATACAATGGCACAAAGGTAAACGGATTAGTATAAAAAGTAGCCAAGGCTGCCGCAGGAATATTGGCGCGAAACGGAATGGCTAAGGCTACGGCGAAAAACACTTGAATTGGGCCGGGAAATAACCCCGTAACAAGGCCGATTGCGATGCCTAAAGCAACACCGCGGCGGTGCAAACACCATAAACGTGGGTGCGCGAGCCACGGTGCAAATATAGACAGGAAGCGGTTGTTACGAAAGGTGCTTGGCGACGGTAATTTGTCTTTTAGAAATTTTTTCACGATAACTTTAGGAATATTTAACTTGGATTTTCAGCTTCAAAAACAGGCGGTGCGTTACTTTAGACTTAAATGCAATGGCAGGTTCAATTTTCGCACGCCTTTTAGCTTAAAACCGCCGCTGGCATTATTGTCTGTACCCGCCTCCACGCTGCCGCTACCATTTTAGGATGCGTGCCTTCATTTGCGGGGTAACAGCGGGCGCACTGTGGTTGCAAATGCAGTCGGAATTACCGGTGCTTACTTTTTCCGTGGCTATGTTGATTTGCAGCCTTTGCATTCTGGCTCTTAGCGCAAAGGCATTCTTTGATCGTAAACAGCAGCTGGCAGCAGCACTGCACGTTGGAATGATGCCGCGTCGAGTCTTCGCAATTGTCATTTTCTTGGCAGCGCTTATGGCGGCCGCAGGCGCTGGTTTAGGTGCTGGCTATGCTATCTGGCGTGCAGAAAGCCGCCTAGCGGTTTCGTTGACGCGGGCTGATGAGGGACTAGATATAACCATCTTGGGACGGATAGCGAGTTTGGCGGTGCCGACATCGCGCGGTGTGCGTTTTGAATTTATAGTCGAAACGGTGATGCCAGACGCGCAAAATAGTATCGCCGTTGTGCCAGAGCGCATTAGCCTAAATTGGTATAAAACCACGCCCCGAAAAGGTCAAGAATCGGTGCCAGCGCCACTACTTGTTCCGGGTGAGCAATGGCAAATTACGGTGCGGCTGCGTCGCCCGCACGGCAACGCCAATCCGCATGGTTTTGATTTTGAACGCTACGCCTTGGAACGTAATATTCGGGCTACCGGCTATGTGCGCCAGGGTATCAGCAACGATAAGAAAACCTCGGAGATAGCGGTAAATAGCGCATCGCCAAGACTATACATTGATCGCGCTAGGCATTATATACGCGAGCGTATGCAACAGGCACTGCTCGATAAACCTTATGGTGCGGTGTTGGTTGCACTGACTATTGGCGAGCAATCCGCTATTCCGGATGCGCAGTGGAAAACCTTCTGGCGCACGGGTGTCGGCCATTTGGTGTCGATTTCTGGCCTGCATATTACGATGGTGGCAAGCATGGTTTACTGGCTAATGTTTCGCCTGTGGGCGCGTGCGCCAACGCTGGTAGCGCGCCTGCCCGCGCAGCGCGCGGCAATTTTGATTGGCTTACTGGTGGCGTTTGCCTACACCTTAATTGCGGGATTTTCGGTACCCACTCAGCGCACATTTTTTATGTTGTGTGCCGTGGCAGTGGCCATGTGGTCTGGGAGGCCCTCCAGCTTTTCAGGCGCATTGTTGGGCGCGCTATTTTTGGTGTTGTTGATTGATCCGTGGGCGGTGACGGCTGCGGGTTTTTGGTTAAGTTTTGGCGCGGTTGCGGCGATTTTGTATGTTACGGCACATCGTGTAGGGCGCGAGCAGGGGGTTCGCAGCGCGGTGCGGGCGCAAGTGGCGGTTACGGCAGGGCTGTTGCCGCTCACGCTCGCACTGTTTCAAGAGGTGTCAGTTGTTTCGCCGATCGCGAACGCTTTTGCTATTCCAGCCATTAGTTTGCTGGTGGTGCCGCTCACCTTAATCGGTGCAATTTTGCCTTTTGACTTTTTATTGCACTTTGCGCATTGGATACTTAGCTTGGTGATGTTGCCGCTGGAATGGTTGGCAAGCCTTCCCAATGCGGTTTGGCAAAGCCATGCGCCAGTTTTATGGACAACGGTGTTGGCGGTATTGGGTACCGCCTTATTACTCGCGCCGCGCGGCATACCAGGGCGGTGGTGGGGTTTAGCGCTGATTGCGCCGATGCTGCTGCTAACACCAAAAGGACCGAGAGTAGGTGAGCTTTGGGTCATCATGTTGGACGTCGGCCAAGGATTAGCCGCAGTGGTGCGCACACAAAACCATGTGCTGGTGTATGACACTGGCCCCAGTTTTGGGCCTGAGACCGATGCGGGCAGCCGCATTATCATTCCATACTTGCGCGGCGAAGGCTTGCGTAAATTGGATGCGTTGGTGGTGAGCCATAACGACGAAGATCATTCCGGCGGCGCCCGCGCCATTGTGGACGCACGCGCGCCAGAATGGGTGCTCACCAGCGCTGATCCAACCGTATCCTACGCTGCGAACGCCCGTGAATGGCTGCGTTGCGATAATCGTGACGCGTGGAAATGGGATGGTGTGGTATTTAAGATTTTACACCCACTCGCTACTGATTATGCAGCCGACCGCATTAAAACCAACAACATCGGCTGCGTTTTAAAAATTACCGCACCTGGTGGCACGGTGTTGATGACCGCCGATATCGAAAAACCGATAGAAGCTGCGTTGGTAGAACGCGCCGGCGCCGAGCTGGCGGCTGATGTGTTGGTGGTGCCCCACCACGGTAGCAAAACCAGTTCTACCGATGCCTTCCTCGATGCTGTCGCACCCAAGCTTGCGATTATTCCCGTAGGCTATCGCAATCGCTTTCGCCATCCGCATCCGGATGTGTTGGAGCGCTACGAGGCGCGCAATATTCCAATCATGCGCAGCGATTATGCAGGCGCAATTACGTTAAAATTTGGCATTGACTCTAAAGGCGAGCCCAGCATTGCAAGGTATCGGGATAGTTACCGCCATTATTGGACTAATTTGCCTGAAGATAACGCGGTGCCAGCGGAATAATAAGTGCCTGAAGACGCTCTATTTTAGGAGGGCTTTAGGCAAGTTGATAGTCGCAGCCGTTCCCTTAATGTTGAAATTATGAGTAAAGATCATGAAAACCAAAGCCGCAGTTGCATGGAAAGCTGGAGCGCCGCTCACCATTGAAACCGTTGATTTGCAGGGTCCTCAAGCTTTAGAAGTGCTCGTCGAAATTAAAGCGACGGGCATTTGCCACACCGATTACTACACGCTGTCTGGTGCTGATCCCGAAGGCATTTTCCCCGCGATCCTAGGGCATGAAGGCGCGGGCGTGGTGGTCGAGGTGGGCGCCGGCGTTACGACGCTAGAAGTGGGCGATCATGTCATTCCGCTATACACGCCAGAATGCCGTCAGTGCAAATTTTGTTTAAGCCGTAAAACCAATTTATGCCAAAAAATTCGCTCTACCCAAGGCCGCGGCTTAATGCCCGATGCTACTAGCCGCTTTAGCTTAGACGGTAAGCCGATATTCCACTACATGGGCACCAGCACTTTCAGTAACTACACGGTTGCGCCTGAAATATCGCTCGCTAAAATCCGTAAGGACGCGCCATTCGATAAAGTTTGTTACATCGGCTGCGGTGTGACCACCGGTATCGGCGCGGTGTTATTCACGGCAAAAGTCGAGGCGGGTGCAAATGTTGTGGTGTTTGGCCTAGGCGGCATCGGCTTAAATGTAATTCAAGGTGCAAAAATGGTCGGTGCTGATAAGATTATTGGCATCGACATTAACCCGGCCCGCCAAGCGATGGCGAGGCAGTTTGGCATGACGCACTTCATCAACCCCAATGAAGTTGAAAACGTGGTGGACGCCATCGTCCAGTTAACCGATGGCGGCGCAGATTACAGTTTTGAATGCATAGGCAACACCAAAGTGATGCGCCAAGCCCTTGAATGCACACACAAAGGCTGGGGGCGCAGCATCATAATAGGTGTAGCCGAAGCCGGAGCTGAAATCAGCACCAGGCCGTTCCAGCTAGTAACCGGCCGTAAATGGGAAGGCTCCGCATTCGGTGGTGCCAGAGGACGGACAGATGTGCCAAAAATAGTCGATTGGTACATGGAAGGCAAAATTAGTATCGATCCCCTAATTACGCACACTATGCCGCTGGAAGAAATTAACAAAGGCTTCGATCTAATGAAAAGCGGCGAGTCAATCAGGGGCGTAGTGCTGTTTTAAATTTTCAAATGCTCGCCCAACAAAAAGCCAACTCCGCCTCCAGCTACCTGCCTCTCTCCCCGCTGGAGAGAGGCAGGGAGGGAGGGGGAACCCAGTACTGCACCAAAGCCAAAAGACCCATGCAAACCCTAAGCCAACACGCAAGCTTCAACGGCATCCAAAGTTTCCACACTCACCAATCTCAAGCCACCGGCACGCCGATGCGCTTCGGCGTGTTCACCCCGCCAGAAATCAACGCCGTCATTTATTTTTTAGCTGGCCTTACCGCTACAGAAGAAACTTTTTCCATAAAAGCCGGGGCCCAACGCGTTGCCGCGGAACTTGGCTTATTGCTCATTTGCCCCGACACCAGCCCCCGCAACACCGGAATCGCAGATGAAGCCAAAGATTGGGATTTCGGCACCGCAGCTAGCTTCTATCTAAATGCCACCGAAGCACCGTGGGCCAAACACTTTCAAATGGAAACCTACGTAACCCAAGAGTTGCCGGAAATTGTTGCCAATAAATGGCCTGTATACGCCCTAAATACGGGCATCTTTGGCCATTCAATGGGCGGCCACGGCGCACTAACCCTAGCGTTACGCCATCCAGGAATTTACAAAAGCGTGTCTGCCTTCGCGCCCATCGCAGCGCCTACACAATGCCCATGGGGTCAAAAAGCTTTCGCCGGATACTTTGGCAACGAGCCAGCGCAATGGGCAAAACATGATGCCTCGGCACTCATGACTGAATGCCAAACACCCTATCCAAAAGGCATCTTGATCGATCAAGGGCTAGACGATAAATTTTTGGCCGAGCAACAGTTACTGCCAGAGCATTTCGAAGCCGCGTGTTTAAAAGCGCATCAGCCGCTAACGCTGCGCCGCCATGCAAATTATGACCATGGCTTTTACTTCGTCGCTACCTTCATGGAAGATCATTTGCGATTTCATCATCGGTGTTTGCTGGGCGAGTGACTTGATCATCCGCCAACACTGTATCGGCGCGACGATACAGCAGCAGCGCCAACGCTTGTATAATGAAACACTCGGTTTTATCGCCAATCAGCACCGTTTTTTAGAAATTTCTTATGCAAACCAGCTCTGCGCCGCAAACACTCTACGACAAATTATGGAATGCCCATTTGGTCCACTCCGAAGCGGATGGCACGGCATTAATTTATATTGACCGCCATTTGGTCCATGAGGTCACCAGTCCGCAGGCTTTTGAAGGCCTAGAATTGGCAGGGCGCAAGGTGTGGCGGCTAAATTCGATCATGGCCACGGCGGATCATAACGTGCCTACTACTTCGCGTAAGCAGGGTATTGCCGATCCCATTTCGCGCCTCCAGGTTGAAACACTTGATAAAAATATCGAAAAATTCGGCGTACGCAATTACTTTGGTATGGATGACTCGCGCCAAGGCATTGTGCATGTGATTGGGCCTGAGCAGGGCGCCACTTTGCCGGGTATGACTGTTGTCTGCGGTGATTCGCACACCAGCACACACGGCGCGTTTGCAGCGCTTGCGATGGGCATTGGCACGAGTGAGGTTGAGCACGTAATGGCAACACAATGCTTGGTGTCGAAAAAGGCAAAAACACTCTTGATTCAAGTGGATGGAGAGGCTGGACTTGGCGTAACAGCGAAAGATATTGTGTTGGCTGTAATCGGCAAAATTGGTACCGCCGGGGGCACGGGTTATTGCATAGAATTTGCTGGCTCGGCGATTCGGGCGTTGTCCATGGAAGGGCGCATGACTGTTTGTAATATGGCGATCGAAGCAGGCGCGCGTGCGGGGCTCATTGCGGCGGATGATAAGACTTTTGCATATTTGAAGGGTCGCCCGTTTGCGCCACAAGGCGCTGATTTTGAGCGCGCTTGCCAGTATTGGCGCACTTTGCATTCTGACGCCGCCGCGACATTTGACACGGTGGTGACCTTAAACGCTGCGCATATTGCGCCGCAAGTCACCTGGGGTACCAGCCCAGAGATGGTTGTAAATATTGGTGATGTCGTGCCCGATCCAGCGAAAGAAGCAGATCCAGTCAAACGTGAATCGATGGAGCGCGCGCTGCAGTATATGGGCTTAGTACCCAACACGCCGATTGAAAAAATTGCCATTGATAAAGTGTTTATAGGCAGCTGTACTAACTCACGGATTGAAGATTTACGTGCGGCCGCGTCGGTCGTTCGTGGCCGCCATATTGCGGCAAATGTAAAGTTAGCGATGGTGGTCGCAGGCTCGGGATTGGTAAAACGTCAAGCGGAAGCTGAAGGTTTGGACAAAATATTTTTAGCAGCAGGCTTTGAATGGCGGGAGCCGGGGTGCTCTATGTGCTTGGGCATGAACGACGATAAATTATCGGCGGGTGAGCGTTGCGCGAGCACCTCAAATCGTAATTTTGAAGGCCGCCAAGGCGCCGGCGGGCGCACCCATTTGCTCAGTCCTGCTATGGCAGCGGCAGCGGCGATTGCCGGACGCTTTGCCGATGTTCGGCAAATCCTATAGCGCGATGTTCGGCAAATCCTATATTGCGATTATTCTGCAAATACTTTAAGGGGTGGTAATGGATGTTTTTAGACAGCATGTAGGATTAGTGGCGCCGATGGATCGGGCAAACGTCGATACCGACGCCATTATCCCTAAGCAATTTTTGAAGTCAATAAAGCGTAGCGGTTTCGGTCCTAATTTATTTGACGAGTGGCGTTACTTGGATCAGGGCCAACCTGGAATGGACAATAGCAAGCGTCCGCTTAACCCAAATTTTGTCCTCAATTTGCCACAATACAAGGGCGCTTCAATTTTATTGGCGCGCAAAAATTTTGGATGCGGCTCATCTCGAGAGCATGCACCTTGGGCGCTGCAGCAGTTTGGTTTCCGCGCAGTGGTGGCGCCAAGCTTTGCCGATATATTTTTTAACAATTGTTTTAAAAACGGTATGCTGCCTATTGTGCTGACCGAGGCGCAAGTAGCACGCCTGTTTGAAATTGAAAAATCGATGCCAAATTTTCAGTTAAGCATTGATTTAGAAAAGAAAATAGTGGGCGTGCCGGGGCACGAGCAATTTAGTTTTGAGGTTGAAGAGCATCGCCGGCAATGTCTGCTAAACGGCTGGGACGACATTGGTTTATCTTTGAAACATGTGGATAAAATTCGCGCCTATGAAACAGCCAGAGAAGCCCGTGAACCGTGGGTCTTCGGGCGGTAGCGCACTTTTATCATTAGTAGCAATCGGTATCTATCAAGAGATTAAAAAAATGAAAATAGCAGTAATGGCCGGTGACGGCATTGGTACTGAAATTATGACGCAAGCCCTGCGCGTGTTGGATGTCTTGCGTAGTGACGGTCTAAAAATTGAGACTGAATCAGCACTTGTTGGCGGCGCAGCCTACGACGCCACTGGCCACCCGCTGCCCGCAGCCACGTTAGCGTTGGCCCAGAGTGCTGATGCTGTGTTGTTTGGCTCCGTCGGCGGCCCGCAATACGACACTTTGGCCCGGGAGCTACGTCCTGAAAAAGCGATATTAGGCTTGCGCAAAGAATGTGATTTTTTTGCAAACTTGCGCCCAGCTGTCGTGTTGCCTGAGCTTGCGGATGCGTCACCGCTCAAGCCTGAACTGGTCACGGGTTTAGACCTGATGATTATTCGCGAGCTTACGGGCGATATTTATTTTGGTGAGCCGCGCAGCATTACCGGCGAGAAAGGTGCGCGCGTGGGTATCAACACCATGCATTACACCGAGGCGCAAATTACCCGCATCATTCATGTTGGTTTTAAAACCGCGCAGCAGCGCCGCAAGAAGTTGTGCTCGGTAGATAAAATGAACGTGCTGGAAGCGATGCAGCTTTGGCGGGATATTGCGATTGAGATCGCGCCCCAATATCCGGACGTTGAGCTGAGCCATATCTTGGTTGATAACGCGGCAATGCAATTGGTGCGTTACCCGAAACAGTTTGACGTCATGGTGGCGGGCAATATGTTTGGTGATATTTTGTCAGATGAGGCGTCTATGCTGACCGGTTCAATTGGCATGTTGCCGTCGGCTAGTCTTGACGCGCACGGACGAGGCTTATATGAGCCTATTCATGGTTCTGCGCCTGACATCGCTGGGCAAAATAAAGCAAACCCGTTAGCGCAAATATTGTCTGCAGCCATGATGTTGCGTTATACCTTTAAGTTGGAAGAGCCTGCGTTGAGAATCGAAAAAGCCGTGCGCGGTGCGTTGAAAGCGGGCTTTCGCACTGGTGATATAGCTAAAAGTGATGATAAAATTTGTGGCACCACGCAAATGGGCGATGCAGTATTGAAATACCTGTAGCGGTCGCCCTTTGAAGTTTGTATTTATGAAGTTTGTAGTTATATTTTTACAAAATTAAAGCTAGGAAGTTCAGTAAATGTTGAAAGTAGGCATGGTAGGTTGGCGCGGCATGGTCGGTTCGGTGTTGATAGATCGTATGCGCACCGAAAATGATTTTGCGCGCATTGAGCCCGTATTTTTTACGACGTCCAATGTCGGTGGCCCGGGTCCGGTGGAGGCGGGTGGTACGCCATTGCAAGATGCCAAAGATGTGGTGGCACTCGCGAAAATGGACGTAGTGATCACTTGCCAAGGCGGTGAGTACACGACGGAAATTTATCCACAATTACGTGCTGCAGGCTGGAAAGGCTATTGGATTGATGCCGCCAAAACCCTACGCATGAATAAAGATGCTGTCATTATTCTCGATCCCGTGAATTTACCGGTGATTGAAAATGCGCTGACTAAGGGCGTTAAAGATTACATCGGCGGTAACTGCACCGTAAGTTGCATGTTAATCGGCCTTGGAGGGCTGTTTAAATACGATTTGATTGAGTGGATGACGTCTATGACCTACCAAGCCGCTTCGGGCGGTGGTGCGGCGCATATGCGTGAATTGCTCACCCAGTTTGGAACGCTTAACGCAGAAGTAAAATCACTACTTGATGACCCGCATTCTGCCATTTTGGAAATTGATCGGAAGATTTTGGCAAAGCAGCAGGCCTTAAGTGCTGCCGAAACGCAGCATTTTGGCGTGCCCTTGGCAGGCAACGTGATTCCTTGGATCGACAAAGACATGAAGAACATGGGTTTTGTTGGAACGTCGCTTGAGGAATGGAAAGCCATGGCCGAAACCAATAAAATATTGGGTCGCGGCGAAGATTTTGGTGTACCGGCCACGCCCATAGATAGCCTGTGTATTCGGGTAGGTGCTATGCGCTGCCATTCGCAGGCACTAACAATCAAGTTGAAGCGCGACGTGCCGCTAGATGAGATAAACGACATCATCGCGTCTGACAATCAATGGGTAAAGTTAGTGCCCAATGAGCGTGAAGCCAGCATTCGCGAACTTACACCGGCGGCCGTCACGGGTAACATGACAATTCCCGTCGGTCGTGTGCGCAAATTGGTCATGGGGCCGACGTATTTGGGCGCTTTTACCGTTGGCGATCAACTTTTGTGGGGTGCAGCCGAGCCTTTACGCCGAATGTTGCAAATTTTGCTCAATCGGCCAAAAATCGGCTAGTTTTTTTGATTTTTGCACTATTTCCTTACATAACAACAAGTTAGCGTTTCTTTTTGAGGCTTTGATTGAGACTTTTTTGGGTTTGTGTTGTCCCCCAAAATCTTAACAAAGAGATATAAGTTGAAACAATAACCCGTTGATGTTATGTTACTTTCTCTAAATAACAACAGCTTGGGGTTGCGAATGACCAATCCAGGGAAAAAAACACTGTCCGCAGCGTTGGCATCCATATTTTTCACCGTAGGTTTAGGAGCGGGGGTGAATGCGTATGGTGCTGGTCTGGGCCGATTGACCGTTTCGTCTGCTCTTGGGCAGCCGTTAGTGGCCGAAATTGAGCTCGTATCGCTGCTTCCAGGTGAATTTGAATCGCTTTCCGCGAAAGTGGCAAGCCCTGACGCCTATCGCGCGGCGAAAATCGAATATTCATCTGTACTTCGTTTGCTTAAGTTTGTGCCAGAAATGCGCGCAGACGGTAAACCTATTTTGCGGGTGACCAGCACAGCCCCTGTGAGCGAGCCTTTTGTGGATGTGCTTGTTGAACTAGTTTGGCCGTCGGGCAAGCTACTCCGTGAATACCCAATTTTGTTAGACCCACCGGGTTTTAGCGAAGCTAAAGTTTCTCAAGCGCCGATTGCGGGGGTAGCCAAAGTACCTACAACGCCGGTCGTTGCTACGCCGGTAACGCCGACGGCCGCGCCGTCGGGAAAACCACTGGCAACTGCCGCGTCCAGCGCGCCAGCCACAACCGCAAACACCTATGGTCCAGTTGTGGCAGGTGACACGCTGAGCAAAATTGCGGCGAGTGTGAAGCCTGATTCGGTGTCGCTTGAACAAATGTTAGTCGCGCTATATCGCGAAAATAAAGGTGCTTTTTCGGGTAATGTAAACCGGTTAAAAAAAGGCCAAATTTTACGCGTACCTACAGCGAGCGAAGTGTCGCAAATTCCTGTTACCGAAGCGAGAAAAGAACTGGCTGTACAAGTTGCCAATTGGCGCGAATATCGCAGTAAAATTGCTGGCGATGTAGCAGCAAGCCCGGCAAAACCAGCCACTTCGGCTCAAGCGGCCGGTAAAATCGGCGGCGCGAAGCCTGACGTTGCGCCGGCGGTAGCGGTAGGTAAGGATTCTCTTAAGCTGTCAAAGTCGGACACCAGTGCTGTGAGCGGAGGCGCTAGCGCTAAGGGTGGAACGAGCGATCAGATTAATGCCATGCGTGAAGAGGCTATTGCCAAAGACAACCGCTTAAAAGAAGCAAATTCTCGAGTTGCTGATTTGGAAAAGCAGTTGCTGACCATGAAGCAATTGTTGGATGCCAATCGCCTAGTACCGCCGAAAGCGGTAGAGACTAAAGTAGCAAAAGTAGAACCTGTAAAGGCAGAACCGCCGAAAGTGGAACCACCGAAGGCTGAACCGCCTAAAGCGGTAGCTGCTGTTGCACCGACAAAAGCGGAGCCACCAAAAGTGGAACCGCCAAAAGTTGACGTCGCAAAGGTTGAGCCAGCCAAAGCGGATCCTGCCAAAGGCGACCCTGCAAAGCCAGAAGTTGCAAAAGCTGAACCGCCAAAGGTGGACGCGGCTAAAGCGGATATGCCTCCACCTGTTGCCCCCAAAGTGGCTGTAAAAACACCACCTAAACCTGCTCCGTCGATGATGGATGACGTGCTTGGGAATCTGCCGTTAATCGGCGGCGGTATTGGTTTACTCGGTCTATTAGGTGGCTTGGGTTTTTGGTTGAGCAAACGTAAAAAGAAACCAGCGAACAGCGCGAATTCAGCGATCAAATCGTCAAGCGTTATGCCTGATGATCTGAAGCCAAATACCGTCACGGGGAATCGTGCTGGTGGCTTAGTTGATACCGGTAATAGCTCGTTCCTCACGGATTTTGACAAAGCAGCACCCGGTGCTGTTGATACCGATGATGTCGATCCAGTAGCTGAAGCCGACGTCTACATTGCCTATGGCCGTGATGCGCAAGCAGAAACGATTCTCAAAGAGGCGATGGAACGCGATAAGGGTCGCCATGAAATTGCGGTTAAGTTATTAGAAATTTATCACGCCCGAAAGAGTGCAGCTTCGTTTGAAGGTGTGGCTACGCAGCTTCGTACGGCAGTGGGTGACGGACACCCAATGTGGGCGCGTGCATGTGCGATGGGTTCGCAAATTGATCCTGCTAATCCGCTCTATAACAGCGCCGCGAGCGCGCTTGGAGCAACAGGTGCCTTTGCTGCTGCGAGCTCAGTTGCATCTTCGTCGACCGGCAACCCGCCGAGCTTAGACTTTGATTTGGGGTTCGATGATAAATCTAATAGTGATATCGACAGCATCGACTTAAATTCCACTAACCCTGGGGTTAAATTGCCGGCGACGATGGATTTTGACTTAGATTTAGGCTTCAATGACGATGCTGATAAGACTGTGGTGGCAAATCCTGCGAAAATAGCAGCGGCAAGCACAACATTAGATTTTGATTTGGGTTTCGATGATCCACCCGCTGTTGCACCAGTCGTGGCTAAAGCAGCGCTCACGGCGCCGGCTGCCTCTTCGTTTGACTTTGATTTGTCTTCACTCAATATTGAAATGCCTGCGGATAGTGAAAAAACGCAGCGTATTGCGAAGGCAGAACCTGCTGCGGTAGCACCAAAACCAGCTGCTGAATCTAGTTTTGCGGGGATGAGTCTTGATTTAGGAAGTTTAGCGCCAGCGAGTACAGAGAATGCCGGTGCTGCTGCTACTAAAATTGAGCTTGCAAAGGCTTACGTCGAAATTGGTGATAAAGATGGTGCCAAAGAAATTCTCAACGAAGTGATTCGTGAAGGTAATGCCGCGCAACAAGCAGAAGCCAAGCAGATTATCGCGGGTATGTAAGTTCAAATATGGTTGCAATAAGTTTAATGACGGGTGCGATCATCGCACCCGTTTTTTATTTGATCTCGCTAACTTGTTTTGTAAAAGTGCCGCCAAACAAGTTTTTCGAAAATGCTAGTCCTTATGCAAAATCAATCAGGCGGTCGTAATCTATGCGCTTAGCCCTAGGTATTGAATACGATGGCCACGGTTTTTACGGTTGGCAAAGCCAAACTGGTGGCAACACCATCCAAAACACGCTGGAAGCCGCGTTGGGTGAGTTTACGGGCGCAGATTGCGCCGTTACCTGCGCCGGTCGCACTGATGCGGGCGTGCATGCGTACGGGCAAGTGGTGCATCTTGATGCCCCGGTCACGCGTGATATGCAATCGTGGGTGCGCGGAACCAACCGCTACTTAACCAGCCGCGTGCGGGTGCTTTGGGCCACACCTGTAGCGGATGACTTTCATGCGCGATTCAGTGCGGTTTCGCGTAGCTATCACTACGTCCTACTCAATGACGCGATGGGCCCAGGATTATTCGCCAATAATGTGGCGTGGGTGCACCAGCCGCTAGACCTAGATGTAATGCAGCAATGCGCCCAATTGCTATTGGGCACACATGACTTTTCAGCTTTTCGTGCAGCGCAGTGCCAAGCTAATAGCCCCGTCCGCACAATGCACTCGCTGCAACTCGCCCAAAGCGGCAAGGTGATTCACGCGCAATTTAAAGCCAATGCGTTTTTGCATCACATGATTCGTAATATCATGGGGTCTTTAGTTTATGTAGGTACTGGTCGCAAAGATGTGGCGTGGTTTGCGGGGCTGTTAAGCGCGCGGGATCGCCGTCTAGCCGCGCCCACATTGGCGTCCGAAGGGTTGTATCTTGCGCACATCGAATTTCCCGCCTGTTTCGGGCTTGATGCGTTGCAGCAGTCTAGCCAAGCGCGCCGCATTTTTCCGCCAATTCTGTAGAGCCTGACTTTTATGACCATGAACGCTCCATTAAAACACCGAACTCGCGTAAAAATTTGTGGCATTACCCGCGTGGATGATGCGCTGTGTGCCGCGCACGCCGGAGCAGACGCCATCGGACTGATTTTTTACGATAAGTCTAAGCGCGCGATTAACCTAGGCGCAGCGCTAGAGATTCGCCGCCAATTGCCCGCATTCGTTTCTACCGTCGCGTTGTTTGTTAACGCTTCAGAAGCAGCGGTTGAAACCGTTGCTGACGCCCTAAAACCTGCACTCTTGCAGTTTCATGGCGATGAAACTCCGCAATATTGTGAGGGACTTTCGCTCAAAATAGGCATCCCTTATTTGAAGGCCGTTAGCGTTGGGATGGACACCAATTTGTTACAATGTTCGGTCGCCTATTCAAGCGCGGTAGCACTGGTTTTAGATACTGCAGTAGTGGGCGAATACGGCGGCAGTGGGCAGCAGTTTGACTGGAATTTAATTCCAGAATCGATGCGCAGCAAAATCATTTTATCTGGCGGCTTGCGTGTTGAAAACGTCGCGCAAGCCGTGCAACAAATTAAGCCTTGGGCAGTTGATGTATCGAGCGGTGTTGAAACCGTCGGCGGCATCAAGGGTATTAAAGACCACGTTTTAATTCAACGATTTGTAAAAGCAGCCACCGATTCTGTGGCAACAACTTAAGCAGCCACTAGTACCGTGGCAACAATTGAGGCAGCAACAAATGGGCAATTATGATCTTCCAGACGCACGTGGCCATTTTGGCCCTTATGGCGGCGTATTTGTAGCCGAAACTTTGCAATCAGCACTCGGTGATTTACAGGCAGAGTACGATAAAGCGCGAAATGATCCTGCCTTCATGGCAGAGTTTCATTCCGAATTGAAGCACTATGTTGGCCGGCCTAGCCCCATTTATCACGCTAAGCGTTTAAGCCAAGATTTAGGCGGCGCGCAAATTTATTTAAAGCGTGAGGATCTAAACCACACCGGTGCCCACAAAATTAACAACACCATTGGTCAAGCCTTGCTTGCACGCCGCATGGGCAAGCCCCGTGTGATTGCTGAAACTGGCGCTGGTCAACACGGCGTTGCTACAGCCACCGTTGCCGCTCGCTACGGTTTGGAATGCGTGGTGTATATGGGTATTGATGATGTGAAACGTCAAGCGCAAAACGTCTATCGTATGAGGCTTTTGGGCGCCACCGTTGTGCCCGTGGAAAGCGGTTCGAGAACCCTAAAAGACGCGTTAAATGAAGCCATGCGCGATTGGGTGACCAATATCGAAAATACCTTTTACATCATCGGTACGGTAGCTGGCCCGCACCCTTATCCAATGTTGGTGCGCGATTTTAATTCAGTCGTAGGCAAAGAATGTTTAACGCAGATGCCGGAATTCATCGGCCGTCAGCCTGATGCAGTGCTGGCGTGCGTCGGTGGCGGCTCAAATGCGATGGGTATTTTTTATGACTACATTCCCCATGCCGGTGTGCGCTTGATCGGTGTAGAAGCAGGCGGGGAGGGGATCGCCACGGGGCGTCATGCAGCAAGTTTGTCAGCGGGCACGCCGGGTATTTTGCATGGTAACCGTACCTATTTAATTCAAGATGCCAATGGCCAAATTATCGACACCCATTCGGTTTCTGCGGGCCTAGATTACCCGGGCGTAGGCCCAGAGCACGCATGGTTAAAAGATATTGGCCGTGCCGAGTATGTAGCAATAAATGATGACGAAGCGCTAGCCGCTTTCCATCGGTTGTGCCGTGTTGAAGGCATTATCCCAGCACTTGAATCAAGCCACGCGGTAGCGCAAGCCATTAAAATGGCGCCGCAAATGTCGAAAGACGCGCACTTGCTCGTCAATCTTTCAGGTCGTGGCGATAAGGACATGGCAACGGTAGCTGAGCGTTCGGGCTTGGAGTTTTATTGCCGCCCAAGTTGTCAGGCAGCGCAAGCGGCGAACACCGGCGCGCAAGTTGTCGCTGCACCCAAGGTGGCGAAATAATGGCTGAATCTGCAAGCAATCCCGCTAGGCTCAAGGCGTGTTTTTCTAAGCTAAAAACCGAAAACCGCCAAGCGCTCATTCCTTACATCATGGCTGGCGATCCAAGCTTGGCAGTCACTGCCGCCTTGCTGCACGCCTTTGTTGATGCGGGTGCGGACGTGATCGAGCTTGGTATTCCATTTTCTGACCCGATGGCCGATGGCCCTGTGGTAGCGCTTGCGGCTGAGCGGGCGCTGGCTAATGGCGTGTCACTGGGTGATGTGCTCGGGATGGTGGCAATATTTCGTAAAACGAATCAAACCACACCCATCGTACTCATGGGTTATGCCAACCCAGTCGAGCGCATGGGCGTTGATTCCTTCGCTCAACGGGCGAGCGCGGCAGGTGTTGATGGCGTGCTGATTGTGGATTACCCACCGGAAGAAAGCGTTACTTTGCACCCAATTTTTGCAAAAGCGGGTTTGGACATGATCTTCCTGCTGTCGCCCACATCAAGTGACGCGCGGGTGAAATTGGTATGCGATATCGCCAGCGGCTACATATATTATGTGTCGTTAAAAGGCGTGACGGGGGCTGGCAACTTGGATACGGTGATGGTAGAAGCCAAAGTGCGCAACATCAAGGCGCTCACGCAATTACCTGTCGGCGTGGGCTTTGGAATTCGTGATGGCGCAACCGCTAAACAAATTGCAAGTTTCGCTGATGCCGTGGTGATTGGGTCGCGAATTATTCAAGAATTGGAAGCGGGCAGTACAGAAGCCAAAGCCGCAAATCTGGATGCCGCCGCCACACAAATGCTGCTAGTTGCTAAAACTAAAGCGTGGGTAAGTGGTATTCGTGCCGCGATGGACGCCTGATTTTTTTCCTCAAGATGCCTTATTTTAGGGTATCTTCAGCTTATATTGCAGTACAAAAACAAATCAAAACGAGGAGCGCACAATGAGCTGGTTTAGAAAATTACTGCCCCCGAAAATTAAGCGCGCCAACATGGACACGCTTAAAAAAGCTGTGCCTGAGGGCTTGTGGAGCAAGTGTTCGTCGTGCCAATCCACCTTGTATTTCACAGATTTGGAAAGTAATTTGCAAGTTTGCCCGAAATGTAATTTTCATAATCGCGTGTCCGCGCGAGCGCGGCTGGATGGTTTTTTCGACGCTGACGGTCGCGCTGAATTAGGCTCAGAAGTTGTCCCAGTTGATACCTTAAAATTTAAAGACAGTAAAAAATATATCGACCGTTTGGAAGCCGCGGAAGCCGCCACTGGCGAAACGGACGCCTTGGTGGTGCTGCAAGGCACCGTAAAAGGCGTCCCGTTGATTGCGGCAGCGTTTGAGTTCAACTTTTTAGGCGGATCAATGGGCTCAGTGGTCGGCGAGCGTTTTGCCAGAGCCGTGGAAGCTTGTGCGGACGAAAAATTGCCGTTCGTATGCTTTACTGCCACAGGTGGCGCGCGTATGCAAGAAGGCTTGCTGTCGCTAATGCAAATGGCCAAAACCACGTCGTGCCTGCATCAGCTATCAAAGTCGCGCCTGCCGTTTATCTCCGTGTTAACAGATCCCACCATGGGCGGCGTTTCGGCCAGCTTTGCCTTTTTGGGTGATGTAGTCATCGCTGAGCCGGGTGCGTTGATTGGCTTTGCAGGCCCACGGGTGATCGAGCAAACCGTGCGCGAAACCTTGCCAGACGGCTTTCAACGCGCGGAATTTTTACTCGAAAAAGGCGCGATAGACATGATTGTTGATCGCCGCCATATGCGCGATAAAATTTCGCAGTTAGTTTGCCTGCTGCAAAAAGAGCCACTTCCCGCGTGAGTTTAGGTAGTCAGCACCAAGGAGCAGTGCCTGTAAACGCCCTATTTACGGGTATCTACAGCCTATTTCTGCAGCAAGATTCATGACTGAAACCAACGCCAGCAACAACCTAGCGCAAATATTTAGCGAAACCGGCGTCCTTGCCGCCAACATCCCCAGCTTTCGCCAGCGCAGCCAGCAGCTGGAAATGGCGCAAAAAATCGAAGCCACCATCGACCGTTCCGGTGTTTTAGTCGCCGAGGCGGGCACCGGTACTGGCAAAACATTCGCCTACCTTGTGCCAGCGTTGCGCGCAGGCGGCAAGGTCATTATTTCCACCGGCACCAAAACCCTGCAAGATCAACTATTCCATCGCGATATTCCCATGGTGCGCGACGCGCTTGGCGTGCCCGTCACCATCGCGCTGCTAAAAGGACGATCAAACTACGTTTGCCTGCATCACACCGAAATTGCGGTGCGCGATGGCCGGTTTATGAGCCGCGAGGATTCCAAGTACATCCACAGCATTCAGCGCTTTGCCAATCAAGCCCTCGGCGGCAAGTTTACGGGCGACCGAAGTGAGCTACCCGAAGTGCCGGAGCGCGCCAGCGTCTGGGCGGCGGCCACATCCACGCGAGAGAATTGTCTGGGCAGCCAATGCGGCCGCTACGCCGATTGCTTCGTAATGCAGGCGCGAAAAAATGCGATGGAAGCTGAAGTGGTGGTGGTGAATCACCACTTGTTTTTTGCTGATTTAGTGCTGAAAGACGATGGCGTGCAAGAGCTTTTGCCAGCCGCCAACACCATCATTTTTGACGAAGCCCATCAGCTACCCGAAACTGCGTCGCTATTTTTAGGCGAAGCGGCGTCCACCGCGCAGTTAATTGAATTAGCACGTGACGCTAAGTTAGCGGGCGTTGAATTTGCCGGCGATTTTAAAGACCTGCAGCAGTCCGCAAGCGCCGTAGATAAAGCCGCTAAAGATATCCGCATCACGATTGAGGAAGACAATGCCAGACTCACTGGCGCATCGGTTATCGAGCGCGAGGGCTTCAATGAATCGCTCGATGCCGCGCAAGAAGCCTTGCTAGAACTACGCGAGCTGCTAGAGAGCCAGGCGGCCCGCGCCCAAGAACTACAAAATTGCCTAGAACGCGCTGATGACTTTGCAGCTCGTCTAACCCGCTGGCGCGATAACAGCTTTGAAGGCTACATCCGGTGGGCCGAAGTATACGAACGCTCGCTAAGCTTAAATTTGACGCCCCTCTCAGTTGCCAAAACCTTCCGCGCCACCGTAGACGGCCCCAAACGCGCATGGATTTTTACGTCTGCCACCCTAGCGGTGAAGGGCGATTTCAGCCTGTACCAGCGCGAAATGGGCTTGTTGCCCGAAGCCATCGGCGATGCAGATTTTGAGGACGAAGATGCCGCCAACATGGGTCAAGTCAAAAACCGGATTGAGACCGCCACTTGGGTGTCCCCCTTTGACTACCCAAACCAAGCCCTATTTTACGTGCCGCAAAACATGCCCGAAGCCAATAGCCAAGGCTTTACCGAAGCAGTAGTTAAAGCTGCATTACCGTTAATTTTAGCTGCTAAGGGTAGGGCGTTTTTGTTGTTCACTTCTTTGCGCGCCATGCAACGTGCCTACGACATGCTCACCATCGAATGGGAAAAACAAGGCTTAATTTACCCGTTGATGGTGCAAGGTCAAGGCTCCAGAACCGAGTTACTAGACCGTTTTCGAGAAGCAGGCAACGCAGTTTTGGTCGCCAGCCAAAGCTTTTGGGAAGGCGTGGACGTAAAAGGCGATGCACTATCGCTCGTCGTTATCGACAAACTCCCCTTTGCGCCACCCGATGACCCAGTGCTAGCTGCGAGAATCGAAGCCCTAAAAGCCGAAGGCGGCAACCCCTTCATGGATTATCAATTACCCCGTGCCGCCATCAACCTAAAGCAAGGTGCAGGCCGCTTAATCAGAGATGAAACCGACCGCGGATTATTGATGATTTGCGATACCAGAATAGTAGAAAAACACTATGGCAGGCGGATATGGCAGAGCTTGCCACCGATGAAGCGAACACGGGTTGAGGCGGAAGCGGTGGCGTTTTTAGTGGCTTTGGGAAACGTTTAGGTAGTGTTGAAGCTGTTTCAAGATGCCTGTAGATGCCCTATTTTCGGGCTCCTTCAGGCATCAAGAAAAGTAGCTCATGCTTGTAATTAGCATAATAATGCTACGAAACGGATGCGGCGGCGGCGATAGCAACTCACTGCAAATCGCCGAAGGCCAATTTTCTTACGGCGCAAACGCGGTTGTACCCGCGAAAAATCCATCTACGGAACACCGATTTGCATCGTTAGTGAGTTGAATCCGCGCGCTGATGGTAGTTTCTAAATATTGACCGTTAAAAATGGTCATCGGTCCGCGGCTGCCGCTCGTGCAGCTAAAAGTGCCGATGATGTTGAAAATTTTGCCCAGGTTATTGCGCGTGCCGGTAAACGAACAGACTTGTGTGGGGGTGGTGAATGTGCCATTGATTAGTTTACTTGTTGTGGAATCATTGATGCGGAGCGAGAAAGGCTCGTTGAATACGCCGTTGTTGCTGGCGGTATTGCAGCCGCTTATGCGCTGGCGATAATTGCCAAGCCAGGTATCGGTTAGGTCGGGATTTTTAAAGGTTTGGCGTTCGATATTTTTGGTAATTGTCCGGCCATCAACCTCATAACTTATCCCGGCTGCACCTTCACTTGTCGGCACGAAAGCAATACGGCCTACTTTTCTGATGCCTACGCCGTTTGGGTTGAAGGTATTAAAAAATGCAGGTCCGCTGAGTATGAATAAATCGCCTATATAACCCGATCCACTACGCGCCATGTCGCTTGCAACGAACCACAGAGGGCGGTTATCTGCGCCATAAACAAACATGGTGGCAAACAAGGTTTGATCTTGTTGCGAGATGTTGATGCCCCAGCCAGGTTCATTCGGGTTGCTCCAAAGATCGCTCCAAAAAGATGCAAAACTGGTTGCACTAAAAAAACTGCAGAAGGCAAATAGGGCGGCGGCAAAAATACGTTTCATGATGGCGTTCTCGATTCGGAATTGAAAGAAAGTTAGATCGGTTGGGTGCGTGCGACTAGCCAAAGCTTAGCATCACCGCTAACCAGCGGCGACACGCGTCGCGCAACTTCTGCGTGATAGTTGTTGAGCCACGTAATTTCGTCATCGCGCAACAAACTGCGCTCGATCAAATGTGTGTCGATAGGGCAGAGGGTAAGCGTTTCAAACTGCAAAAAATCGCCAAAGCCGGCGTTGCCAGCTGGGGTATTTAGCACTAAATTTTCAATGCGAATACCCCACTGTCCGGGGCGATACAGCCCGGGCTCGATGGAAGTGATCATGCCTTCTTCCATTGCAGTATGCGCTTCGGGCGCATTTTGACTAATACTTTGTGGGCCTTCATGTACGTTCATAAAAAACCCAACGCCGTGACCGGTACCGTGGCCGTAATCACAGCAAGTCGCCCAAATTGGAGCGCGGGCAATGGTGTCTAAATAAGGTGATTTAGTCCCTGTTGGAAACTTGGCGACAGAGAGCGCTATGGTGCCTTTTAACACGGCCGTGTAGTCACGCTTCTGCTCTGCCGTAATTTCGCTGCGCGCGCCGATTGGCCAAACACGGGTAATGTCCGTGGTACCGCCTAAGTATTGCCCACCTGAATCAATAAGGAGTAAACCGTTACCTTCGATAGTGAGCGCGGTAGCCTTATCGGCGCGGTAATGATTGAGCGCGCCGTTCGATTTAAAGCCTGCGATGGTGGCGAAGCTGCGGCTCACAAAGGTGGGCTGGCGCGCGCGGCATGCGCTCAGTTTTTCATCGATTGTCACTTCGGTAATGTGTTCTTTGCCCTGCGCCTGTTCAAACCATGCATAAAATTCTGCCATCGCGGCGCCATCAAACTCCATCGTGCGCCGCACAAAATCGCGCTCGGCAAGGTTTTTACGAGACTTAGCGAATGTGGTTGGGTTCACAGCTTCCAATACCTGAACGCTCGCTGCTGCGGCCGCGTGGGTGCGCTGAGTAATACGCCTAGGGTCGATGAGTAGGGCGGACGCGTTTAAGCTGGCAAGTGCAGTTAGTGCATCAGCATAATCTGCAAGCATCACCCCATCGACCTTTAATTCAGCTTCTAGGTCAGTCGGAATCTTACCCGGCATCACGAATAAGGTTGTGGCTGTTTTCGCAATTAGAACGTGAGCTAGAAACACCGGATTGAAGCTAACGTCGCTGCCGCGCAGATTGAGTAAATAGGCAATATCGTCTAAGGTCGAAATGAAGTGAAAATCCGCGCCTGCGGCTGCCATGGCAGCGCGGGTGGCTGCAAGTTTATCGGCGCGCGTCGAAGTGGCGTAGGGTGCTATGTGGCCATAGATAGGCGCCTGTGGCAGCGTCGGTCGATCTGCCCAAACGGTCGCCATTAAATCGCAATCGGTTCGCAAGGCTACACCTCGCGCGTCCAAACCGGCCTGTAGCGCGCGCCCGGCAGCCAAACCTAGCACGGCGCCGTCAACGGCCACCGTATTTTTTGCGCCCACATTTGCGGCTAGCCAATCAACATGTTCCTGTCGCGCTGCGGATACTATTTTAAATAGCGTAATGCCAGTGCCCGCAAGCTCCACTTCAGCTTGTTGCCAATAGCGACTATCAGCGAACAACAACGCGGCATCAGGGGTCACCACTAAGGTGCCCATGGAGCCCGTAAAGTTGGATAGCCACTCACGTGATTTCCAGTGCTCGGGCAAATACTCAGATAAATGCGGATCGCTCGATAGCATGAGCACCGCTTGAATATTTTCCTGTTGCATGGCGGCGCGCAGTGCGGCGAGACGGGCGGTGATGATTGGGTTGTGCGAAATTAAAGTGTCCATGGGGGATCCAAATAAATAGATATGCTGATTCTACAGCAGGCCGTGTGGCTAATTGCGCATTGCCAATACCGCATCGTTAATAACCGATTGCGTTAATTTGGGCTGCAGGAGCGCTAAAAATGCGTAGGTGTAACTACGAACAAAGCTGGCGCGCTTAATCGCTACCTTGGTTGTGCTTTCTGGGAATAAATGCGCCACAGAAACGCTCGCTAATGCTGTATCGCGCTCGGGTTCAAAGGCCATTTCCGCTAGCAATCCAATGCCAATACCAAGCTCAACATAGGTTTTAATGACGTCCGAATCCATCGCAGACAGCACAAATGTAGGCGCTAAACTCGCTGCAGCGAAGGCATTGTTTACCGCACTGCGGCCGGTAAACGAAACGTCATACGAAACTAGCGGATAAGCCGCAATATCGGCCAACTGCAGCTTCTTTTTCTTTAAAATCGGGTGGTTTTTAGGCGTGACTAACACGCGATTCCAATTGTACAAGGGCAGGGTAGCAAGGTCAGCCACGTTATCAAGCTGCTCTGTTGCGATGCCAATGTCAGCACGGCCTGACGCCACTTCAGCGGCCACCTGTGCGGGGTTGCCTTGATGGATAAAAAGTGAAACTTCTGGGAACTGTTTTAAGAAAGTGGGGATGACGCGCGGCAGCACATAACGCGCTTGCGTGTGGGTGGTGGCAATGACCATTTCACCCGTTTGGTTATCCTGCAAATCAAGGGCAGCGCGCTTGATATTTTTAGCGCTCATCACCGTTTGCTGGGCAATATTGATTAGGCGTTGGCCTGCAGGCGTAATTGCGCTTAATCGTTTACCGCGCCGTACAAAAATTTGCACGCCAAGCTCATCTTCAAGCGCTAAAATTTGCTTACTCATGCCTGGTTGGGAGGTGTGCAGTGCCAATGCAGCGGCCGAGATAGATAAATTACAGTTGGCGATTTCGCATAAATAGCGGAGCTGTTGCAGGGTCATTTTAAGCTTTCTATATTCCAAAAACGTATTTAATAATAACCTATTATTCCTTTTGTTTCTATGCGGCGCTTGTTAGAATGCACGCTATTACTAAACAAAGGTGTCAAAAATGTATCGCTACGACGCAGTAGACCAACAATTAGTGGATGAACGGGTAAATCAGTTTCGGGATCAAACTAATCGTTTTTTAAACGGCAGTTTGTCGGAAGATGAATTTCGGATTCTGCGCCTGCAAAATGGCTTATATGTGCAAAAGCACGCGCCGATGCTGCGCGTGGCGATTCCCTACGGCTTACTTAGCAGCACACAGGTACGTAAACTAGCGCATATCGCGCGCAAATACGATCGCAGCTACGCACACTTCACCACGCGGCAAAACATTCAATTCAATTGGCCAGCACTTGAAACGGTGCCGGATATTTTGGCTGAATTAGCCACGGTTGAGATGCACGCCATTCAAACATCGGGCAACTGTATTCGCAACACGACGTCAGATCAGTTTGCGGGCGTTGCTCATGACGAAATAATTGATCCGCGGCCTTATGCTGAAATTATTCGGCAATGGTCCACGTTTCATCCTGAATTTGCTTACTTACCGCGTAAATTTAAAATAGCCATTAGTGGATCGGTACAGGATCGGGCGGGAACACTATTTCACGATATTGGCGTGCATGTGGTGGAAACCGCTGCTGGGCCTGCGTTTCGGGTGTTGGTAGGTGGTGGCCTAGGACGCACACCAATTTTGGGCCATGTACTCCACGATAATTTGCCGGTACAGCATGTACTAACCTATTTTGACGCGATATTGCGTGTGTATAACCGTTTTGGCCGTCGCGACAATATGTACAAGGCGCGCATCAAAATTCTAGTAAAAGAAATGGGCCTAGATAAGTTTCGTGCTGAAGTTGATGCTGAATGGGCGCATTTAAAAGATGGCGTTAATACCGTTACAGAAGCTGAATTAACGCGGGTTTCCAGCCATTTTGTTGATCCGCAATATTTGGTGTTGCCAAGTGAGGATGCAGGCTTTGAGGCGGCTAAAATTGAGCACAAAGCCTTCGCAAAATGGGTTGCGCGTAATGTTTTTTTGCACAAAAAACCGGGCTATGCAGCAGTCACGCTGTCGTTGAAAAAGACCGGTATTGCACCGGGTGACGCCACCGCTGATCAACTCGATGCGGTAGCTGACTTGGCAGAAAAATATAGCTTCGGTGAAGTGCGCGTGTCGCACGAACAAAATTTAATTTTAGCTGATGTGCGTTTAAGCGACTTATTTGAAGTGTGGGAAGCCGCGAAGAGAATTGGTTTCGCTACGCCCAATATTGGGCTGCTGACTGACATTATTGCTTGCCCGGGCGGTGATTTTTGCTCGCTGGCCAATGCTAAATCTATTCCTATCGCCGAAGGCGTGCAGCAACGGTTCGATGATCTTGATTACTTGTTTGAGCTTGGCGATGTTTCAATCAATATTTCTGGGTGTATGAACGCTTGCGGTCATCATCACGTCGGCAATATCGGTATTTTAGGGGTGGATAAACATGGCGCGGAGTTTTATCAGGTCACTGTAGGCGGCAGCCAAGGTCTGCAGGCGGCTTTGGGTAAGGTGATTGGCCCATCGTTTGCGCAGGCAGATATGCCAGACGTAATTGAAAAGCTCATCACAACCTTTGTGCAGCAGCGGGTTGAAGAAGAGAGCTTCCTAGAAACCGTGAAGCGCGTGGGCTTAGAACCGTTTAAAGTCAGCGTTTATGGCGCGAAGAAACATGAGCAAGCGCGAGCGGTAGAGGTGGAAAATGCATAGCGTCATCCGCAATGAAAAAGCAACTGAAGAAGCCACCGTTATTAAAAAGGCTTTAGCCTTGCCTGAAGTTATTGGCGGTGAATTGATCCGTGATGGTGCGGTAGTGGCTAATGACTATGTGATTTATGAGGCTTCGGAAGCCCCTATAATAGAGGCTCTCCAGCCTATAAGTATGATTTTTCCGTTCACTTTTTGGCGTGAAAATCGTGAAACAATCATTGAGCATGCGGCGGTAAGCAACACAAAAATCGGCGTTTGGATTACCGGCGCTGTTGATCCGAAAGAGCTAGAAGCAGACTTGCCGCTACTGGCTCTCGTGGCGATCAAATTTGAAAAATTTGCAGATGGGCGAGGCTATTCTAGTGCCGCGTTGCTGCGATCGCGCTATGGTTTTGGCGGTGAATTGCGTGCCATTGGTGATGTGTTGCGCGATCAGATCTTTTACATGAAACGGGCTGGATTTACGTCCTTTCAAATCCGCGCAGATAAATCAGCTGCCGACGCTTTGGCGTCAGTTAATGATTTTTCGATTGCCTATCAGCAAAGCTCTGCAGATGTAGCGTCGCACGCACCTTTGCGCACGCCTGAGCGCGGCAAGCCGCTAGCGTTGGGTGCGAAAGTTGCACAGCTCAAATTGCTGCTAAAGCACATTGAAACGAGTTTCGCGCCAGCAGCTTTTGCCAATAGCTACGGCGCTGAGGATATGGTGCTCACTGATTTAATTGCCAAGTATTTTCCAGGCATTCAAATTTTTAGCTTGGATACAGGAAGACTACCTAAAGAAACCTTAGCATTGGCGCAGCAAGTAGCAGCGCGATACGATGTTTCGGTTAGTACGTTTTCGCCTCAGGAATCTGCGGCAAATGATTATGTCGCGAAGTTTGGCGTCAATGGCTTTTATGACAGTGTAGAAGCCCGTAAAAGTTGCTGCTATGTTCGCAAGGTTGAGCCTTTGCGACGCGCGCTAGCGGGTAAAAATGCGTGGTTAACGGGAATGCGTCGTGATCAAGCGGATTCTCGGCAATCGCTAGAAGTTCAAAGTACGGATTCCGCGCATGGATTGGAAAAATTTAGTCCTCTCCTAGATTGGACAAGTGACGATGTTTGGGCGTATTTGCGCGCCAACGACGTGCCGTACAATGCCTTACACGACCGTGGCTATCCGTCGATCGGGTGTGAGCCCTGCACCCGCGCTGTGAAGGCGGGTGAGCATCCCCGGGCTGGGCGCTGGTGGTGGGAAAACGTGGATAACGGGAAGCAAGAGTGTGGTTTACATGTGGTCGAAACGGCAGCTACGGGAGATACGAGTGCCGTGTTGAAGCAGTTTCCCAACGCTTTAAACCAAAAAGTTAACGAGAAAATTTCATGAGTACAAGTGCCGTGTTAGAAAAAAATTCAGTTGCAAAGCCGATTGCTAAACCCCTGAAGAGCGCCCATTTACGGGCGTTGGAAGCGGAGGCTATTCATATCATGCGAGAAACCATTGCCGAGTCGCGCAATCCGGCTTTGTTGTTTTCGGGTGGTAAAGATTCGATTGTGATGCTACGTTTGGCAGAAAAAGCGTTTCGACCAGATAGTTTTCCGTTTCCGCTGTTGCATATTGATACCGAACACAATTTTCCGGAAGTCATTGCCTTCCGTGATTTTCGCGCGCAGCAATTGGGCGAGCGCTTGATTGTACGGTCGCTCGAAGATTCAATTGCAAAAGGTCGTATTGTGTTGCGCACGCCAGACGAAGTACGCAATGTGCACCAAACAATTACCTTGCTAGATGCCATTAAAGAATTTGAGTTTGATGCGCTGTTTGGCGGTGCGCGTCGCGATGAAGAAAAATCCCGCGCCAAAGAACGCATTGTTTCGCACCGTGATTCATGGGGGCAGTGGGATCCGAAAAATCAGCGGCCAGAGCTATGGAATTTGTACAATTTGCGGGTGAGTCCGGGAGAGCATGTGCGCGTGTTTCCGATTTCAAATTGGACTGAATTGGATATTTGGCAATACATTGATGCCGAGCAAATTGAAGTGCCTAAAATTTATTTTGCGCATGACCGCGAAGTTGTAATTCGCAGAGGCGCGTTGGTGCCGGTGTCTGCCCTAACACCTGTTAAAGCAGGTGAGCAAGCGGTGATTAAGCGGGTGCGTTTCCGCACCGTTGGTGACGTAACTTGTACGGCACCAGTGGAATCAGATGCAGCAACAGTACAAGAAATTATCGAGGAAACGATGCTTGCGCGTTTGACCGAGCGCGGTGCAACGCGGTTGGATGATCAAACAAGTGACGCCGCGATGGAGCAGCGCAAAAAAGAAGGATATTTCTAATGAGCCACGATACAGTTTCAACGCTTCGGTTTTCTACTGCAGGGTCTGTTGACGATGGCAAAAGCACGCTAATTGGCCGTTTGCTATTTGATTCAAAGTCAATTTTTGAAGATCAATTATTGAGTATCGGTAACGCTAGCGCCAAACGCGGCCATGCAAAAATTGATCTATCACTCCTTACTGATGGCCTAACGGCAGAGCGCGAGCAGGGTATTACGATTGACGTTGCATATCGGTATTTTGCCACTGACAAGCGGCGCTTTATTATTGCCGATACGCCTGGCCACGAGCAATTCACGCGCAATATGGTAACGGGCACTTCCACCGCGCAAGTAGCGATTGTGCTAGCAGATGCATCGAAGGGTATATTGTCGCAAACGCGCCGTCACGCGGCCGTTGCCGCGCTTTTAGGCACACCAAAAGTCGTATTGGCGATTAATAAAATGGACTTGGTTGGCTATAGCCAAACCGTGTTTGAAACCATTAAAGCTGATTTTGAAGTGATCGCAAAAGACCTAGGTTTGGCCGAGGTCACTGTGCTGCCGATATCAGCCTTAAATGGCGATAATGTGGTGAGCAAAACCGTGGATGATGTGAATAACTTGGCATGGTTCAACGGCCCAACCCTGCTTGAATTTTTGGAAACGGTTGATGCGAGTCGGGTGAATTCAGCCGCCTTGCGCTTTCCGGTGCAATTAGTATCGCGGGTAAAGTTTGGCGCGCTAAAGGAGCACCGCGGTTACCTGGGTCAGGTGGAATCGGGCACAGTGCGTGTGGGTGAAACAATTACGGTGCTGCCATCGAACGAACGGGCGCAAATTTTAGAAATTGTTACGGTAGACGGTAGTAGTGACGTGGCTTATGCGGGTGAAGCTGTAACGCTCACGTTGAATCGACAGTTGGATGTTTCTCGTGGAGACTTGTTTGTAAATGCGTCTGCTGGGTTAAACAACGCACCGCAATGTAGCAACGTCCTCAGCGCAAATGTCTGCTGGCTAGGAAATCAACCGTTAGACCTTAATCGCCGCTATTTGCTCAAGCATTTAACGCGCAATATTCGCGTTGTTGTGCAAGCCGTTGAAAGTAAAATTGATATTGAAACCCTGCGTCCAATCGACGGGGCAGTGAGCTTGAAAGCCAATGAAATCGGGCGGTTGAAGCTTAGCTGCGCGCAGCCGCTGTTTATAGATGCCTATGCTGATAATCATGCAATAGGTTGCTTTATTTTGATTGATGAAACTAGCAACGCCACCGTTGCCGCAGGCACAATTTTGTTAGATACCAATAATGTCTAACACTGCAGGCAAAGTCTATTTGGTGGGTGCCGGACCCGGCGCGCCGGATTTGTTGACGTTGCGCGCCGCTAAAATTTTGGCCAGCGCAGATATTGTATTTTATGATGCGTTAGTGCATCCCGAAACCGTCGCGCTGGCTAAAAGTGCCCGTAAAATAGCCGTAGGCAAGCGGGTGGGGCGCGTGTCCACAGACCAGCGCTTTATCAACCGCAGCTTGGTGGAAGCCGCGCGTAGCCATAAAACAGTGGTGCGCTTAAAAGGTGGTGACCCAATGTTGTTCGGCCGAGCCCAAGAGGAAATTGCCGCGTGTGAGGCTGCCGCGATTGAGGTGGAAATTGTGCCGGGGATTACGGCGGCTTTGGCTGCAAGTGCGACACTCAAGCAATCGCTGACGCAGCGCGGCGTTGCCCGCAGCGTCACGTTTGCCACGCCCAGAATTGGTCCCAACGAAGCCGCAAGTGATTGGCAAAATGCAGTAGAAACCAGTGACACTGCTGTGCTTTACATGGCCAGCCGTGATAGTGCCAGTATTGCGAAGCGCCTTATTGCTGGGGGCAAAGCTGCTAGTTTGCCCGTTGTGATCGTGGAAAATATCAGTCTGCCAAACGAGCAGAAAATTCGTATGACGCTTAATGATCTCGCAAACTCAGTCCTTTCTTTTGATGGGCCAGCGGTACTTTGTTTGGGTGCAGTTTTTGCATTGGAGGTTGCTGTGTCGAATACGTCTCTAGTCAATTTGACGGTGATAGCGGCTGAACACTAGAAACAAAACCATTTTCATATTTATTTCATCTAAATCAGCTAACCTATCGGGGTTCGGCATAGCCTATGTCGATGGCCTAGCACGTAAAATCATCATCCTTTAGGAGAAATATATGTTTGGTAAACTCGCAGCCGACGCACTTGGACTTTCAGATATTGGTAGTGTGATTAAGCAGGAAGACTACAACAAGGTTGATTCTGACGACTACGTGATGCATGAAGATCAGGAAAAAATTTATTTTCTGATTAAGTCAAAAAAAGACGAATATTGCTTCACCAACGCGGCACTGATCCATCTTGACGGCACTAGCGCAATGAGCAAGAAGCGCATGTTGCGCCGCTTAAGTTATGCGAAGAACCCCATCACCGAGGTGTACCTTGAAACAGCGGGTACTGTGGATATGGATATAGAAATTAAGTTTGTCATGGGCGGTACGCAATATTCCATTGACGTACATAAAAAACACATTGAAGAGGTTAAAGACTTGTACAAGAGCCTTTTCCGTATCTCTGAAATTACCGCCGATAACGCTATCAGCCTTGAGCACGCGCGTACGAGCTTGGAACACGCAACGCAGGCCATTGGCCGTAACAGCAGTGGCACGCCGACACCGGCAGAATCATTTAAAGATGTCGCGCAGGCAGCCAACGGCTGGCTCGCAAATGCGCAAAAGTTATACGTGCAGAAAGATTTTTCTGCTGTGTTTGACCGCTATATCCATAACTAATCGTTTGTAGGCGGTAGTTTATGCCTTAAAGATGCCCTGAAGAAGCCCTAAAACAGGGCTTCTTCAGGGCGTTTTAGCAATTAAAAGCGACGGTATCGGGATATTCATTTTATACATTTGCTCAGAAGGTCAGCGGGTGCCCTATTTGGAATGCAAAATTATTGAGTGCAATTGCCCTATTTACGGGCTGTTACACCCTATTTAACAAGCTAGTTTCGATTTTTTTGAGATGAAAATATGATAACGAAAGACACCCTGTTGGAGATCGGCGCATGCCTAGGTGTGAAAAACATCGGAAGGCCGTGTGCGAGAAAATCGCATGCACGGTTTGATGAGGGAGAGTAGTCAATGGCTGCTCTCTACTCTACCTTATTACTCTCTAAACAATGGAGTCTGACCCCGTTTTTACCAATCAAATTTATTGGGTGCGTTATATATGCCAATACATGGCCTAGTTCTCGGCGTTACAAATTTTTTACCCGGCAGTCATCACGGCAAGTTCAACTTTTTGGAGTGCAACCCATTATGGATCACAGTCCCACACGGCGCATCTTGTCGCTAGGTATTCTGACAACGCTTCTTTTACCAGTTGGGTGTACGGAAGTATGCTACGCGCGAATTCGAATTGCATCGAAGAATAAAGAAACTTTGTTCCAGATAGAAAACACTTTTACTCGTTTAGGGTGGCGCGAACAGGAGAAAATAACATCCGGACGACGATTCAGAAAGGAGGATCCTCCATTAAATGGAATGGCTATTTATCTAGAAATTGCAAACGACGCAACGCACAAAATCTTGTTTTCAATTGCCGGAACTAGTCAGTTCGATGCAGATGCAATGAGTAACTATAAAGACCTTATTGCATTATTAGAGAAGAACTTAAATTTCGCAATTGATTACGACAAAAAGAGCAACAAAGGGCAGACGCTCATCGAGTAACAACAAAGCGATGTAGCGGGGGTAAATGGGGTCAGACTCCATTTATTTGATATACTCAACCGTAAGTAACTCCAATCAACCCCGCACTTCGTCGATTAAAAACAAGATGGCGCGACTTCTTCGATTATTCGTCCCCGGTAAACGTAAATGGGGTAAGGTAAATGGGGTCATAAGGTAAATGGGGTCAGACTCCATTTATTTGATATACTCAACCGTAAGTAACTCCAATCAACCCTGCACTTCGTCGATTAAAAACAAGATGGCGCGACTTCCTCGATTATTCGTTCCCGGTCAACCGCAGCATATTATTCAGCGCGGTAACAACCGACAGATTATTTTTGCGGCAGCCGCAGATTATGAGTTTTTTCGCGATGCGCTTGTTGAAGCGGCAGGGCGCTTTGGCTTGGCTATTCACAGTTACGTTTGGATGACCAATCATATTCATCTTTTAGCCAGTCCGCTGTACGTGGATAGCATCAGTAAAACGCTGCAATCCGTCGGCCGGCGTTATGTGCAATACTTTAACTACACCTACAAACGCACCGGAACATTATGGGAAGGCCGCTACCGAGCCACGATAGTCGATAGTGAGTCATATTTGCTGATGCTGATGCATTACATTGACATGAATCCAGTGCGCGCGGGCATGGTGTCGCATCCACGCGAGTATGATTGGTCGAGCTATCGCAGATACGCAAAGGGCGATGCAGGCGCAAACAGCGTTTGGCTTGAACCACACCAGCAATATCTGGCGCTGAGCACCAGCCAAGAAGACCGGTGTGTAGCTTACAAGCAGTTGTTTAAGTTGACGACACCTGAAGACGTGCTAACGACGATTCGTGAGGCAACCAACAAAGGCTGGGCATTGGGCGACAATCGGTTCGCGGCAGAAATAGAGGTTCTAGCCGGGCGCAGGACGATGTCTAAAGGACGAGGTAGGCCGCGCATAGCGGTGTTGACAAGCGAAAAGGGTGTGGAATAATGGAGTCTGACCCCATTTATGTGTGACCCCATTTATGTGACCCCATTTATGTTTATGTATGTTGGATACATTTTATCTACACTAATAGCCAGAAGATTCCCTAAAATTGGGCATCTTCAGGTATTAAAGTATTAATTTTAAGCTTGCTCCAGCATTGTGGCCGGGGTTGAGTTAACCGCAGTATGGCTTTCGATGCTTCCGTCGACAAGGGGGTATTATTAGAATATCGACTTACCCGTAATTGACGTAAACACTTCGAGTGCGACTGATCCGGCATGCGAATTGCCCGATGGCTCAAGGGCTGGGCTCCATACGCAAATACTACATTCGCCGGGTACTACGGCAACGATGCCGCCACCTACGCCGCTTTTCGCTGGCAAGCCAACCCGATAAGCAAAATCGCCTGCTGCGTCATAGGTGCCGCAGGTAAGCATTAGCGCGTTGATCCGTTTTGCGGCACTCTTATCGAGTACTGCATCCTTTGTTGTTGGGATCACGCCACCATTAGCTAGAAAGCCCATGGCGCGGGCTAAATCAACGCAACTCATCTCGATGGCGCAATGGGTGCAATAGGTGTCAAGTACCAAATCAATATCTTGATGCAGATTGCCGAAGCCCTTCATAAAATAAGCCATGGCGGTGTTGCGATTGGCGGTGGTGCGTTCCGAATGCGCTACCTTTTTATCAAAGCCAATATTTGGATTACTACTCACGCGGCGCAGTAAGTTGAGCAGCGGGGTGACCGCATCTGGGCGCCCGCCAGTTTGTCGAATACCCGCTTCGGAGTGGTCGAGCAACACATCGGTGATGACTAAAGCGCCCGCGTTGATGAAGGGATTACGCGGTTTGCCTTTTTCACTTTCAAGCTGCACTAAGGAGTTGAATGGATTGCCCGAAGGCTCCCGTCCTACGCGCTCCCACAGGGCTTCGCCTTGGTAGTGCATGGCTTGGGTAAGGGAGAAAAGTTTGGAAATTGACTGAATTGAAAATGGGATATTGGCATCACCAATTTCATATACATTGCCCTGTAAATCACAAATTGCCATACCGAATTGCTTGGGCAAGACCTTGGCCAATTCGGGAATGTAGGACGCCACCACGCCTTCGCCAATGAGCGGCTTAATGGCGGTATAAACTTGGGCTAAAGCATTGGCATAGTTCATCGATATCCCTCAGAGACTAAATTACGCGTATGTCACCCAGTCGCCATCCACGCGGTGATACAACTGCTTGGTAAGCGCTTTGTTTGCGGCCGGTGCCACGCGTTGGTTGAGCGCGCGCAGGGCGGCGATACCCGCCGTTGCGCGCATGTCGCAAAATGCCAGCATATCGCGAGCGGGTAGGGCGACGACAACACCATTGCGGGTATCAGCTTTAAATTCGCTGTCCCACAACGCATCGATGAGGAGCAAGCTCGCCTCTGATTTGCTGTCTAGCACCGCGCCAAAAAAATCCTCCTGCGGCAATACCGCTAAACCTTTTTGCGGATTTTTAGTGAGGCGCATTAAATTTTCAATGGCTGTTGCGTGCAGTTGATCCGCCGTTAAGCCGCTATCACGCAGCTGCTTTGGGTTGATGTAACTCACGCCCTTGCTACTTTCGACGATGTAAGTGACTGCTAGACTTTTACAAGCGACGCGCACAAGGGGTAAGTCATCTTGCGGTATTTTTACGCCTTCAACTTCCATCGCAACCGTCAGTATTTCACCGTTGGTCATTGGCCGCGGCAAGGCTGCTTTTATCTGCGGAAGTGCGCGCAAAATTAACATGCGTGCTTGGTCAGCTTTGGTTGCGCCAGCGCCGTTGCCAGAAACGCCGCCCGCTGCACCTACACCTGACGCTGTGCGGCTAATTGTTTGGGTCCGCGATGCATTTGCAGCGCGGGGCGGTATCGGCCTTGCGCCCTCGTCACCAAAATTATCCCGCAGCTTTTGTGCATATCGTAGGGAGATGGTCGGTCGCAAAAATAAGTACGCTAAAGGCAATAAGGCGACCAACGGAAAGAAAAGAAGAATCAAGGCAATGGGCGTTGTCATGCCGTCTTTGCCGTAGCCTGCATTCACTCTACTATTGGCCATAGCTCCAAACACCATCGTTCCAACGCAGCACAGCAAAAGTAACAGGCCGCCCATTACGCCCTTGCCTGAAACCGCTAAGGCGAAGAAGGTTCCCAGCGCAAATACCAAGCCAATCCCAGCATAAAATCGTCCGTTGGCTAAGGCATCTAAATCGGCCACATCGCCACCAGGTTCTGCGTCCTCTTCCTTGTAGTCGATGTATCCACGGCCAATCATGTAAATGCCGCCGAATACGAAGCCGTAGCCGAACAGTTGTAAGAAAATACTGATCTCGGTGGAATCATCGCCAAGGATGATCGCTTGCGAGGGGTTATTCTCTAGGTACTGCACTTCAACGGTTGCATTTGAAGCAAATTTATCTAGAGTCCTACGCGAGACAGCGATGCGTTTTCCACCTTCGCTCCCCGTTTTGGTCTTGAACTTTAAATCAATGTGGTAAGTGGTGCCAGAACGTCTGCCCTTTGATTCGGTATAACCGCTAATCGGTAACGCTCGGGTGACGATGCCGTCACGTTTTATGGCCTTAATTTCACCTGAAGACTCGTTAATTATTTTTACGCAAAAGAAACCAACAAGGAGCGCCAATACGCCGAAGAACATAAATCGCATAATATTTTTTATAAAGTGTTGAAGAAATTTGTGGCCAGCTTTATTTTAGCGGGTTTCTCAGCGCGCGCTGGGTGCGGCCGGTCCAAAATTTTCAGGTAATAAGATCGAGCTCGAATTGGATGCCCAAAAATATCTTTAAAAATAGCCTGAAAAATCCCTATTTACAGACATCTTCAGGCTATTTTGCGGCAGTATTTTTTGAAGAAATTAAGACTTTTCGTGACCAAGTACCAGTTGTAAAAACGCCACCGATGCGGCGTCAGTTGGGCGCGCCAACTTGCGATAGCTGCGGCAGTCCAGTGTGCGACTTAAAAACTTCGCTTGAACAAGTTCGCGTCGCAGCGTGGCGGGATCACCAAAGTAATGATGCCTGTTAAGCGTTTCGTTTACTTGCGCCTCCGTCATCTCGCGCTTGGCTGGAAACCGCACCCAAAGTGCCCACAGGGCCTGTTGCTGCACCGCAAACTGACTGGGCCAGCGCATTAGATGTCCGTTGGTATCAAAGTGGGTGACAGCGCGTTTAAGTGTGCGTGAAAGCGCTGGATCGCTTGGCATTGGCAGTGCTTTAGCGGTTGGCGTTGGCGGTGTCAGTTGGGTGGCTTTGATCGCCACACTTTTGCTGGTATTGCGTCGTAAAGCCTGAAAATTACCATGGCCGACACTACGTGCCAGCATCTTAAGCAGCGCTAAATGGCTTGGTAACGGCGTGGTGTTTATGGTTTGCAACTGGGTGCGTAGCAGTTTGCAAAAGGCCGAAACATCTGTCACTGATAAGGCAACAAGTTGTTGATTTTGATTCATGTCGATTCTCCCGCGTGCCGTGCTACCCGATGAGGGACGTGCTGTGGTTGCCGACTTGCAGCAGGCGCGCAAAAAAGAACGACCTGTTGAAAAAAAAGTTGAAAGCAGGTTTAGCTCACGGATGACAAAATTCGTGCGGCAACGCCTTGGTGATCTGCTGACCAAGACAAATTATAGACCCAAAAACACCCTGCGGATTGATGCTTTCGCTATCGACCGGGATGTGCCAATAAATCGTCCAGCCAAGTCACCACTTGCTTCCGCGCTGCCATGGCATGTATCGGCAGCACCACGATGTCGCCTGGTTCCGACCATTGCACTAACCGTTTTGCAGCGGTAAACTCATCGGCTTCGTGAACCACACGGCTACCTAGCACACCCGCTTCGATAAGATCGCTTTGGAGTCGTGCAGGCACTTCGCCCAGTGAACGCCCACGCAGCAAGTCGGGAAGTTCTTTTATGATGATGAGTGCAGGTTCGGCATGTGCTGCAACGATGGCCAGCTCATTTAGCGCATTATCATCACGGTTTCCGGCTTGTCCAAGCAAAAGCCCGAGCCGACTAGATTTTTGAGATGTTGCCGCCGCGCCTAACGTCAAGGCTACATCGAGTAATGCAGCCAAGCCGTCAGGATTGTGCGCGTAATCTAGCAGTACCGTGGCACCATTAATATTCCAGCGGCTCAACCTTCCGGGATTGTCTTGACGTGCTTGGCCGAACTGCTGAACGACCTGCGCGATGATGGCAGGTGCCACCCCGAGTACTACGGCGGCTAGGCTTGCGGCTGCGATGTTCGCAATATTGTATTGGGCTGCGCCGTTAATGGTTAACGGCATGGTGGACACAGCACCTAACGCGGTGGTTGTACCTTGGTGATGCAGAAGCAATTTGCCCTCAGCTACGCCACAGGTGCTGGCGCCTTTTTTGCGCAGCGATTGCAACTGGGAGTGTTTGTTATCGAGGGAAAAGAGAGCCACGCAACAGCGCTGGGCGCTCAAGATACCGGGGGTGCGGCCACTTAAGTACGGGTCATCGGCGTTAAGCACTAAGGTGCCTCGGGTAGTGGTGCTGGCGGCGCTGGTGTTGGCATTCGCAGTGGCATTGGCGTTCGTGTAGTCATTCCCTTTCTGTCCCGCCGTTTTGCCCATGCCTTCGAGCACGCGCGCTACAGTGAGTTTAACGTCAGCGATGTCTTCCAAGGTGTCCACGCCATATTCGCCAAAATGGTCGGCTGTAATATTGGTGACGATGGCGCAATGCGCATGTTGAATACTCAGGCCGCGCCTTAAAATACCGCCGCGCGCAGTTTCAAGCACTGCGGCATCGATTCGTTGATCGCGCAGTACTGCGCGTGCGCCCGCGGGGCCAGATAAGTCGCCAGTTTGCGTGTTTTCACCATCTATGTTGATGCCTTCGGTGGAGCAATAACCAACGTGTTTGCCGCTGGCTTTTAGCAGCGCAGCCAGCAGCCTTGTAGTAGTGGTTTTCCCGTTTGATCCGGTGATGAGGGTGGTGGGAATATCGTGAAGCTCGGTAAAATCAATTTCAGAAACGCTGGGGAGTTTTGTGAGCGGCCAGGTATTACTTCCCGCGCCAACGCCTACGGAAAGCATGTCGTCATCCACTAAACAGGGCACACCGTGCGCGGCAGCCGCCATCTCTATAGCTTGAATATCTTGGCGTGCTTCGGCTTTAGCCCTGCCTCGAAAATAGGACAGCGCATCGCTAAATTGGTGGAGCTTTTCGAAGGCACTGCTGATGCCAAAAAGGTCTTTGTTGACTTCTTCCCATGCCCATTCGTTTACTTCAGTGGCAGTAAAGAGTTGATCTGACGGTGCCGAAATAAGTAAGTACGTGCCAGTAGCGTGGCGGTGAATAAAGGTGCTCGATAAACCCCAGCCAAGCGCTAGTAGCGCCCCTTCTACGTTCTGTTGCCATGCTTGTAGTGCCCCGTTATTGGCGGCTCGCGGGCCAAGCGGGGTCAAAATTACCGCGGTGGTGCTGAAGTAGCGATTAGCGCCCGTTAAGCGCCGCGAGTCGATAAAGCAATGATTGGGTTCGACTTCGTTGGCTGAGTTTAATGCGCTGAGCGTTAATGCAGGGGTGGTCATAAATACCTAAGTTGCTGATTGGCCTAAGTTGCGAAAGTAGCTTGCGTGCTTGGAAAACATGCCGAAAATTATATAAAACTAATCCTCGCTGTCCTTCACAAACCTCAAGCCGCGTTCATCGCGTACAAAGCCTGACGCCTCTAATGATGCATCAGACAATGGGCCGCCCACGGTTTCTTCGGTATTGTTCACGACGGGCGCGACACGTTTTACTGAATTCGCGCCGCTTTCGCTACCCGCCGGACGATATTTAGTTACTTGCTTCCAACTGCGGGCGAGAGCATCGGCGAAGATGAGCAATAAATCGCCATGTTGGCTCATTTTTAACGCAGTATCGATGGCCTCTTGCTCATCCGGAATGCGTTGGATGCTGTCGGCAGCAACGCCGTTTGCCACTAGCGCGCGGAATAGCATTTGCGGAATTTCGTCGCCATCACGTCCCCGAAGGCCATCGTCGCGGCGGCAAATGTAATGATCGAATCGCCCAGCCACGGCTTTGGCGATTGCTAGAATATCTTCATCACGCCGATCACCAGGTGCTGAGAGCACCACGATGCGTTTGCCATGCACATCTAATCGTTCGGCCAAGTCGGCCATCACGCCCACAGCATGCGCGTTGTGGCCGTAATCCATGATGACCTTGAATGGGTGGTCGTCGAACACATTCATGCGGCCAGGCGCTTGGTAGAAAGTGGTGTCAAAGGTGCGTAAACCTTGGCGAATCGCATCTAATTTAATGCCTAATGCGAAGGCCATCACTGCTGCAAACATGGCGTTTTGCACATTGTGCATGGCGCGACCTTCCAAAGTAGCCGGAATTAAATGCGTCCACATGAGTGGTATATGGCCGCCTTTGTCGTAAATCGTAATCATGTGGCCGTTAACGCCAGCTTCCAAGGCGCAAGCCCGTCCGCCCGCGCGTATATGCTCGCGTACCAGCGCGTGTTGCGGGTTGGTGGTGACATAGCAGATGCTCTTTGCTTCCGTGTCAGCGGACATCTTGATCACGTTTTCATCATCGGCATTGAGCACCGCACAGTCACGCGCCACTTCAACCACAATGCGTTTTACTTCAGCTAAATCTTCCAGCGTGTTGATGCCTTTCATGCCCAAATGATCAGCTTGGACATTCAGTACTGCGCCGACATTGATGTACGGCACTCCCATCCCTGCGCGCAGTAGCCCCCCCCGCGCAATTTCTAGCACCGCAAAATCAATCTGCGTGTCAGCCAGAACCATGCGTGTGGCCACGGGGCCTGTCATATCGCCTTCAACCGTGCGCTGTCCATCAATGTATACACCATCGGTGGTGGTCAAGCCGGGAGTGAAACCCGCCATTTTGGCGATATGTGCCAACATGCGTGAGGTGGTCGTTTTGCCGTTGGTACCAGTGATGCCAGCAATTGGCACCCGCGATGGCGCGTTAGCCGGAAACAACATCTCAATCACTGGGCCTGCAACGTCGCGTGGCGTACCTTCTGAGGGGGCCACGTGCATCCGAAAGCCCGGCGCGGCGTTTACTTCACAAATTCCACCACCCACTTGCTTGTAGCTTTCCGCAATATTAGGGCTTAAAAAATCTACCCCCCCCACATCTAAACCAATTGCAGTGATCGCGCGCACAGCCATATCGCGATTATCAGGGTGAATGATATCGGTTACATCCGTGGCAGTGCCGCCAGTGGATAAATTAGCGGTTGACCGTAGCATCACAATTTGATCAACAGCAGGTACAGATTCAGCTGTCATGTCAACGCGCGCTAACATCATGTCGGCCTGTGCATCAAGGTTTAAGCGCGTCATCACTTTTTCATGGCCCACACCGCGACGGGGGTCTAGATTTACTCCGTCTATTAGCTGTTTGACGGTTGACTTTCCATCACCTACAACATGCCCGGGGGTGCGCTTGGTGGCCGCAACGAGCTCACCGTTAACCACAAGCAAACGATGGTCGTCACCGGTTAAGAAGGTTTCAACAATGACCGAGCTCGAATGCTCTTGTGCGACGGCAAAGCCAGCCCGTACTTCATCTTCAGTCGTGAGATGAATCGATATCCCACGACCGTGATTGCCGTTGTAAGGTTTTGTGACTACAGGATAGCCCAGTTTTTTTGCCGCTGATACGGCACGGTCGGCTGAGCGCACTAACTCTTGCTGCGGCACCGGTAGGCCGCGCGCACCTAAAATTTTATTGGTTTCTTCTTTGTCGCCCGCTAATTCCACCGCAATATAACTGGTACGTCCCGTTACCGTGGCCTGAATGCGCTGCTGCCATTTGCCGTAGCCCAATTGAATCAATGATTGATCGTTTAAGCGCAGCCACGGAATATCGCGTTCTTCTGCCGCTTTAACGAGTGATGCCGTTGACGGCCCTAAGGCGCGGCGCTGCGAGTAGCGAATGTATTCGTCGCGGGCGGTTGGCCAATCCCAACCGTGGGGCACAGTGTTTGCTGGCTGCAAATTTGCGGGCAAGAGAGAGCATAAAAGTTTGAGCGCTAATTCACCCGCTTCCACACCCTCGTCGCGCTGCGCATATTCGTACACCACCGTGTACACGCCAGCTTTATCGGTGCCGCGGGTTTTGCCAAAGGAGATGTCTTCGCCCGCAATATTTTGTAGCTCAATGGCGACGTGCTCAAAAACGTGGCCCAGCCACGTGCCTTCGTTTTCGCGCATCCGCCGAATTAGCCCGCCCTCGGTTCGATACGAGCAACCGTGCTCTTGCAAACTGGGAAGTGCCGCCACCAAGCTATCCACATACTCAGCACCTAATTTACCCGTAGGCCAATGCTCAAGCTCACCTAAATCAAGCAGCAAACGAATCACGGGAAAATGGGCGTAAAGCGAAGGGCCTACATAAACTGAACGATCTAAAATACGCATGGATCAGTGCTCCGTTAGGTTATTTTTAGGTTCTGATGAGTATCTTGCTATGCCTGAAGACGCACTATAATAGGGCGTCTTCAGGCATTTTGTAATTTCAATCTAGGCGCTGGCAACCCGTAAAGGCTGCCGCGCGAGCTTATTCGGCAGTGCCTTGCGGCTGGATAAATTGAAGGTTGCACCTGCGGTTAAAATATGTAGCGCCATACCCAGCATGCACAGGGGCTGGCCTTCATCTGCCGTGTCCATCGATGAAAACTCAATGCCTGCAGCATCAACAACGGTAATGCTGCCGCTGCCTTCAACTTCCAGCGTATTTTCATGGTTGATGAAAGCAGCGGTGTCTTCATCTAAGCCAATGCCGACGGCAAAAGGGTTAAACGCAAGAGCCGTAAGTAGCCGCCCTAAGCGATCGCGTTGGCGAAAATGCTGATCAATGATGAAACGGTTGGTGAGACCCAAGCCCGGTGCTAGGCGCACCTGCCCAGCAATTGGGCTAGCGCCTTCTTCACCGAATGCGATCATGTGCTCGCTAATAAAAGCAGCACCTGCACTGGTGCCGGCAACGTGCACGCCTGCCGCATTGAGCAGGCGCATGGTTTTGGCGATGCTGGTACCACCTAAAATTGTGGATAATCGAAGTTGATTACCGCCAGTCATAAAAATGCCAGTCGCTTGCTTTAAGCGTTCGATGCGGCTTGGTTCTTCACAATCCCGCCGGGTGTCAAAATCAATTGCGGTCACGCGGCCGGCGCCTAATTCGCCAAAGATGCGCTCGTAACGTGCGCCAGTATCCGCCATTCGGCTAGCGGTTGGAATGACGACAATGTCGGCGTTATCACCGCCGCATAGCCGCACGAAGCGCTGCAAAATCTGTGGTGAATTTTCTTTTTCTTCCGCGCCACCGATTGGAATAATCCAACCGCGCGCAACGCCTTCAATTTCTTTACTTGGCATCGTATCTTGCCTCCCTTAATAATTTCGCCCGCGTTTTTTTGATTGCGGTTAATTTTTAATGCGATATGTGCAAATAATGCCATTTTCGGAGCAGTTCGTGCAGCTTGTCGCATTAGATTCACTACATTTTTAGTTAATAAATCTATTAAAGTAGTTGTGGTCAACAATTACACGTTTGAATTTGACAAAATCGCGTTCAAGCTTTACATTAACGCTCGTTGATCGGGAGAGAATTTTTGATGAAACCACATCAAAAATCGCCGAAGGGGCATTCCCAAGAACTCTCAGGCACATGAACTGATCAACCAAGTTTGGGCACCATGGCCAAACATGAATTCTGGAGAGCGTTGCTGCATTTTATAGATGTAGAGCAACCACCGAAGGGGCAAACCGCGGAACAGTGCGGCACTCTCTCAGGTAAAGTGGACAGAAGGGCGATTTTTAGATGGGCTTCGCGCATTTGCGTCGTTGCCTGCTTCGCTTCTTTGTTTGCCACGTTTATCGGGAGCTTATTTTGACTTCATCCACACTGAAAACCACGCCACTACACGCAGCCCACGTAGCTCTTTCTGCTCGCATGGTCGATTTTGGCGGATGGGACATGCCGGTTAACTACGGTAGCCAAATTGATGAGCACCATGCCGTGCGCACCGCATCGGGCATGTTCGATGTGTCGCATATGCAAGCGGTTGATTTGCGCGGCGCAGGCGTACGTGGCTTCTTGAGCCTGATGCTCGC
>JANNXI010000283.1:0-16377 GCA_031409495.1 Betaproteobacteria bacterium | reverse complement strand
TTGGTAATACCTTTCATGTTGCCGTTGGCAAAGGTCATTGAGTTTGATGCTGTTACACCTTCTTTATCGCAAACCATGTCATAGGCGAGGCTGTCTTTGGTTTGCTTGACGTTGCGCAACTGACACGAGGAACCTTTGATGGGTGCGTCGGCCTTAAAATCTAGAAACTGATTTTTAGAAAGTTGCTCGTCGGTGACGCAGAATACTGTCGCGGGAGGTGTGGCAGGCGCCGCTCCGCCGCTTGGCAGCCCTGCTACCTTAATGGTCATCGAATAGGAGCCGGCCTTGACGAATTGCTTAAAATCAATCGCTTCAGCCGCCGCGTTAGTGCTAGATATAGCTGCTGCGCAGGCAAATAGTGAAGTGATGTATGCGGCAAATTTAAGTTGTTTCATTGAGGTTTCCTAAAAAAATGAACAGCAGCTACGAGCCACAGTCAAATTTATTGCTGGCTATGGAATAGAGTGAATAACGCGGAGGCATAGTATAAGTTGACGGCTATTTTGACAGCAAGAATGTGTTGATATGGCCACTCCAGATTACAACTAAAGCGCGTAGGATAGCGGATTAGCGCTTCATGATGTCATAAAAATGCAAAATAGCTATTTAAAACAACAACTTCGCGAACGTACACGGGCATTGTGCTTAGGTATTTCAGATGCTGATCGAACCGTTGCACAAGCGGCGATTGCGCAGCAGCTTGGACTTTTACCGGCCTACCAAGCGGCAAGTTCAATCTTGGCTTATGTCGGTTGCAAGCGTCTTGGTGAGATTGAAACAGGGCCGTTGCTTCAATCCGTGCTCGAAAGCGGTAAACTGCTGGCCTTACCGAGGGTGAAAGGTTTGGCGAGTGCAGGACAGCTCAGTTTGCATCGTGTGGAACAGCTCATTAGTTTGGAAATCAATAAGTGGGGTATTTTTGAGCCGCCCGTGATGGCAGCTGCAATGACACTTACGCAAATTGACTTAATCATTCTTCCGGGCACAGCATTCGATCGGAACGGCAATAGGCTAGGCGCTGGCGGTGGTTTTTACGATAGATTGCTGATGGGTGAACATCATCCCACCACAGTTGCGCTGGCCTTTGATTTTCAGTTGGTAGAAGCCGTACCAAAGCTTGAGCATGATGTTGCGATAGACTTTATTATTACCGAATCACAAACCATAGATTGCAGAAAATGAGCGCATTGATTATAGACGGCAAGAAAATTTCAGAATACTACCGCCAAGAATTTAAGTTACGCGTCGATCAATTGCGGCTCGACGGTGTACAGCCCGGCCTAGCGGTGGTCATTGTGGGCGAAAATCCCGCCAGCCAAGTGTATGTGCGCAACAAAGCCAAGGCCTGCGAATCTATCGGAATGCACTCTGAAATTCACGCCATGGCTGAAGCGACAACCGAAGCCGAACTGCTGGCTAAAATTAGTGCGCTCAATGAAGACCCCCGTATTCACGGCATCTTGGTGCAGTTACCAGTGCCGGCGCACATCGATACACAGCGTGTGCTCGAGGCGATTGCACCCAACAAAGACGTAGATGGATTTCACTTCGTGAATGTCGGCGCTCTTATTTTTGGTACGCCGGTATTTCCGCCCTGTACGCCGTGGGGCGTGATGAAAATGTTGGAGTACAGCAATATTAATGTAGAAGGGATGGATGCGGTGGTAATCGGCCGGTCTACTATTGTGGGCAAGCCGCAGGCGCTAATGCTGATTAACGCTGGCGCCACCGTAACGGTGTGCCATTCCAAAACTAAAAATCTCATCGATCACATTAAGCGCGCTGACTTAATCGTTGCAGCCATTGGCCGCGCTAATTTTGTCACGGCCGATATGGTAAAGCCCGGCGCTGTGGTGATTGATGTGGGCATCAATCGACTGCCTGATGGCAAGCTTTGTGGCGACGTGGACTACGCTGCGGTGGCTGCTAAAGCCTCCGCCATCACGCCTGTGCCGGGGGGGGTAGGGCCGATGACCATCACGATGCTGCTTGGCAATACCTTAAAGTCAGCTGAACAAAAACATCCTCGCCATGCGTATGCAGGCGATACGAATTTGGCCTAAAACGATATGAATCCAACGCATAAATTTCTGCAAAGCGCTACCAGTTCCGGCTTTCACACCTTGCATTACACCGAATGGGGCGCTGCAGATAACCCTAATGTGGTTGTTTGTGCGCATGGTTTAACCCGCTGTAGCCGAGATTTTGACGCCCTAGCTACGCGGCTTTCCAGCCATTTTCGCGTCATTTGTCCAGACGCAGCTGGCAGGGGTGAAAGCGCCTGGTTGACCAATAAGGCTGACTACCACTACCCGCAGTACATTGTTGATTCTACCGCCCTCATGGCGCGCTTAAATGCGCAATCAGTACAATGGCTGGGTACGTCAATGGGCGGTATTTTGGGTATGTTGTTAGCCAGTATGCCAAATTCACCCATTAAGCGCTTAGTGGTTAACGATGCCGGCACGCATATTCCGAAAGAATCGCTCGAACGTATCGGCATGTATGTGGGCAAGTCGCCCGCGTTTCAAAGCATCGATCAAGTGATTGCAGCAGTAAAAACCGTGAGCCCGTTTGGGCCATTGAGCGAAGCGCAGTGGGACAACCTTACACGCCCACTCGTAAAGCAGCGCGATGACGGCACATGGGTGTTTCGTTATGATCCTGGCGTGGGAGAAGCGTTTCGTATCAAACCAGCGGTGGACATAGATTTATCACCCTATTGGAACGCCATTACCTGTCCAACGCTGTTATTGCGGGGCGCTGTATCTGATTTATTGTTGCCTGAAACCTATGCTGAAATGTGTAAAAAAACCGGAGTTTCTGGTTTAGAAATTGCCAATACGGGGCATGCGCCGATGCTGCAAGATGCACCTACGCAAGATGCCATTATTCAATTTTTGACGGCGCCATTGTAGTGGCTGCAACTGAAATTATTATTGTTGGCGGTGGTCATAATGGCTTGGTTTGTGCATGCTATCTAGCCGCAAAGGGCCACGCAGTGCGGGTTTTAGAGCGGCGGTATATTGTGGGTGGTGCCGCAGTAACTGAAGAATTTCATCCCGGTTTTAGGAATTCTACGGCTAGCTATACAGTAAGTTTGCTGCACCCAAAAGTAATAAAAGATTGCCGCCTCGTAGAGCGCGGCCTAAAAATTATTGAGCGGCCCTACAGTAATTTTTTGCCGCTCGAAAACGGCGAGCACATAAAAATTGGTGGGGGCTTAGCTGCTACCCAAGCAGAGGTGGCGCGCTTTAGCCAACGCGACGCGCAAGCTTTACCAAGTTACTACGCCATGCTTGAAACAGTCGCTGACGTATTGCGCGATACCTTGCTTGTTACGCCGCCCAATAGTGGTGGTGGCTTAGGTGATTTCATCGCCAGCATCAAACTGCTAAAGCGTTTCAAAGCCCTGAATATTTCGGCGCGCCGCGATGTGTTGGATTTGTTTACGAAGTCCGCAGGTGAAGTATTAAATAGCTATTTTGAATCCGTGCCTATCAAAGCCGCCTTTGGTTTTGATGCGGTCGTCGGTAATTTTGCGTCGCCCTATACACCCGGCAGCGCCTATGTGCTGCTACACCACGTGTTTGGTGAAGTAAACGGCAAGAAGGGTATTTGGGGGCACGCGGTGGGTGGTATGGGCGCGATTACGCAGGCGCTGGCAGCGGAGGCAGTCGCACGTGGCGTGCAGATTCAAACTGACGCTGAAGTGGCAGAAGTAATAGTTGAACGCGGTGCAGCTAGTGGTGTTCGGTTAGCTTCAGGGGAAATCATTCGGGCACGTTTGGTGGTATCAAACTTGAACCCAAAATTACTGTTTGGTAAGTTGGTGTCGGCTCAACACCTTGACGCGGATTTTTCAACGCGCATCAACAACTATCAGTGCGGGTCGGGTACATTCCGCATGAATGTGGCGCTGGATGCTTTGCCAAATTTTAGCTGCATGCCGCACAGCGATATTGTTGGGGCAAGCCACCACCAATCCGGCATCATCATGGCACCGAGCATGGCCTATATGGAACGCGCATTTTTTGACGCTAAGTTAAATGGCTATTCCACCAAACCTATCGTGGAAATACTGATTCCCAGTACGGTTGATACTACCTTAGCGCCAGCAGGTAAGCACGTTGCCAGCCTATTTTGCCAACACTTTAACCCGAAGTTGGAGGATGGACAAAGCTGGGATAATTTGCGCCAAACAGCGGCCGATATCATCATCGATACCGTCAACAGTTATGCCCCAAATTTCAAGCAAAGCATTATCGCCAGTCAAATTCATTCGCCCCTAGACTTAGAGCGTAAGTTTGGGCTAGTTGATGGTGATATTTTTCATGGCCGCTTAAGTTTGGATCAACTTTTTAGCGCACGCCCTTTATTAGGACACGGCAATTACGGCACACCCATCAAGGGCTTGTATCAGTGCGGCTCAGGCACGCACCCAGGTGGCGGCGTAACAGGCGTTCCGGGGCATAATGCCGCGCGGGAAGTGCTGCGTGGGGTGTAGCAATTCGTTTGTAGCAAATGGTCTGTAGACGTATCTAAATGCAGGCATCTCTAAGCATGTTTAATATGAAATCTTCGCTAAGGATAGCTGATGACATCTTTTTTTTCGAGAAGATCCGCATTGTTGTGCGGCACTATTTTCAGCTCAACGTTGCTTGTTGCGTGTGGGCAAACCGCACTAACAGAGCAAGATGTAGCGCGCAGTATTGGCGCTGGCTGCGTATTGGTTTCGTATGAAAAATTTGTGAAAATATCCGAGGACGCCAAGGGCTTGAAGGAAATGTCCACTGAATTTAAGGCCGATTGCACGCCCCAAGGCGGCACCACTAAGCGACGCATTAGCGGCACGATGCACTTTGTTCAGTGGCAAGATTGGATTTCAAAACCATGGAACTTTAAAAAGACCACGCTTGATGTCGATCGTCTGCCTCCGCCGAAAGTAGGCCAGTCCAAGCTGACTTACTCCGATGGCCCAGAATGTAATGCCAAGCTTGAACGTGTTGCCACAGAAGTGATGGCGTGTCTGCAAGAAATTGATCCTAAAAATGCCGAGCGTCTCGAGGCGCAGTTGGAAACCTTCAAGCTGCATTCGCGCCTGTTTGGCCGCACCACTAGCGAAAACATGGCGCTGATGCAGTTAGAAGAACGCTGCACGCAACAATGGCAGGCGGTGAGTCGGCAACTGCCAAGTGACGAGAAAACGCGCGCGTGTTTGGCTTTGGCCAAGTAGGTGGCGGAATCTCGGGAAATACTTTCTAGCGAGCCGTAACTGCTTGCGGAGCGCGTTTAGTTTTGAGTGCAACCAGTATGAGTCGAGAAGGTCGAGGGGTTCAAATGTTGGCTAATCATGGTTGCGCAGCAGATTGCAAGGCTTCTCTTAGCCACGCCACCAATGGATACACGTCATTAAGGGTTGCCGCGATTTCTCTGGCCAATTGCGCGGCCTCTATGGGCTGATTTTTGTCTAACGAAATTTCTAGGAAACTTACAAAATGGCGTTGCTTGATGGTTTCCATGTGGGTGAAATCTGCTGGCAAATCGGTGAAGCCTTTCGGCGGGCGGCTTAGGCCATCTTCGTCATCCATGTCGCCGTACCGCGCTTTGAAGGCTTTGTTCTTCAACAGCTTTGAGAGCTTCTCAGGATGCGCCACGACGTAGTTGCGGATTAATCTTAGGTGCGATGGTTCGGGAAGATAATAGCCGCCGCCGATGAAGAGCGTGCCGTATTTGTTTATCTGAAAGTAGTAACCCGCGCCAGTGCCTTTTTTAGCGTTGTTGCTGATGCTCGCCGAAAAATTTGTTTTGTATGGATCTTTGTTATGTGAGAAGCGAATGTCTCGATTAACTCTAAATATAGCCTTCTTCGGGCTAATATGTTCAATGGTGGGATCAAACTTTGCCATCATGGGGATCAGTGCAACGATTACTGCTAAAAATTCCTCGCGCAAAATATCGTAGGCAGGCTTGTGATGCATAAACCACTGGCGATTATTGTTTTCGCTTAAGTCTTGCAGGAACTGCGTTAGGGCGGGGATGTGCATAATGGTTGGCTTATTTTGGTACGCAAAATGAATAGCTAGCCGCCGATGAAACTCATTTCAACGCGCGGTGATTTGGCTGTGGTGTTCAGATGGCGGGTTTCTGAATAATTATCGTTACGTTGATTCCATATGCTTGAGAGTGCGGAAAATAGGGCGTCTTCAGGTATTGTAGGATTGCGAATTATCGGCATTAAATCGTAACCCGCGCCCGCAAACAAGCAAGTGTAAAGTTTGCCGTCAGTTGAAATTCTTGCGCGCGTGCAGCTCTGGCAAAACGCTTGGGTGACGCTGGAGATGACGCCCACTTCGCTATCGGTGTTTGCATATTGCCAGCGTTGTGCTACTTCGCCTTGGTAGTTTGGCTGCAGCGAAACTAATGGCATTTCGGCATGGATGGCAGCGATAATTTCAGCACTGGGCACCACTGAATCCATGTTCCAGCCGTTGGTGGCGCCTACATCCATAAATTCAATAAAACGCACGGTGTGGCCGCTGCCTTTGAAGTGACGCGCCATGGGCAACACGTCGTTATCGTTCACGCCGCGCTTTACGACCATATTAATTTTGGTGTTGGTAAAGCCAGCTGCTGCGGCTGCGTCAATACCGTGCAGCACGTCTGCAACTGGAAAATCAACATCGTTCATCGTGCGAAAAGTGGCGTCATTTAGGCTGTCAAGCGAAATGGTGAGGCGATCTAGCCCAGCTGCTTTTAGAGCATGTGCTTTGGCTTTCAACGCGCTGCCGTTAGTGGTAAGGGTGAGCGTTACATCAGGCAGGGCGGCCTTTAACAGGGCGACTAGGCGTTCGATGCCGCGTCGCAATAGTGGCTCTCCCCCGGTTAAGCGGATTTTTTCTAGGCCCATTCTGTGGGCTGCTTGGGCGATAGAGACCATTTCTTCAAAGCGTAAAATTTGGTCCTGTGGCAGAAATTTATAGTTGTTGTCAAACACGCTCTTTGGCATGCAATAGCTGCAACGAAAATTGCATCTATCGGTTACTGAAATACGTAAATCACGCAACGGCCGACCTCGTACATCCAGAATTGCCGCACCACTTGGCGTTGTGTCACTCGACGGAATAGCTAAAGTGTTGGGGTATTTCACCACCGCAATATCGCTCAGCTTTGCTTTTATTAGCGTACTCATTTTTTTGCGGCCAATCCTTCTGCCCAACGCGCTAACACCGCCCGTTCATCGTCGGTAATTTTGGTTAAGTTACCAATTGGCATGGCCTTTAAAACAACGGTTTGTTGATAGATAGTTTGCGCCTGCGCGATGATGCGCTCGGGTGAATCCAATAAAATATTTTTAGGTGCCGCCGCAAATCCCGGATAGCTTGGTTGCGCCATGTGGCAATTGGTGCAGCGTTCCGCCACGATTGTGGCCACGTTAGCTGGTAGGCTATAGATGCCCGTATTTAGTGCATTTACAGCCTTTATTTGCAAGGCGGGGACAGTGGTGGCACGCGGTGCCAGCGCAAAAAATAAGGCGATTAGCACCGCGCCTCCCGCCCACAATAATCCTTTTTTCACGCGCCCCTGGTTTTTAAAAACAAAGTACAAGCGAATCAGCGCGCCTGCGATGGTTAACGCCAACAGCACCAACCAGTTGTAGCTGTGATTGGTGAATAGCGCATAGTGGTTGCTAATCATCGTCATCAATACCGGCAGGGTAAAATAGGTATTGTGGACTGAGCGCTGTTTGCCGCGTAGCCCGTGAATAGGGTCAATGGGACGGTTTTCGTTTTTTGCTTTAACAATTTCGCGCTGGCCAGGGATAATCACCATGGCCACGTTTGCAACCATAATAGTGCCCAACATCGCACCATAATGAATGAACGCGCCACGACCAGAAAATAGCTTGCACAGCACATAGGCAGAAGCTGTACAAAGTATGGCAATAGCGATAGCAAGCGCAGTGTCGTTTTTACCTAAACGGCTATTGCACAATGCGTGATACACCACCCAACCGCCAAAAAGAAAGCCCAACCCAATTGCGATGGACGCCGCCTGCGACAGCGGATAAACAGCGGCATCGATTAGATAAATATCCGCACTGACGTAGTAAATCAATATCAGCATAAACATGCCTGAAAGCCACGTGGAATAAGCTTCCCACTTAAACCAGTGCAGCGGTGCGGGTAGTTTTTCGGGCGAAGCTAAATATTTTTGCGCATGATAAATGCCGCCACCATGTACCGACCACACTTCGCCTTTAATGCCTTTTTTGATTGCTTCAGGGTCTTCTGGGGTCCGCAGATTCGAATCAAGCCAAATGAAGTAAAACGATGCGCCAATCCATGCAATGCCGGTAATTACATGCAGCCAACGCCCTAAAAAGTTTAACCATTCCAGTGAATACGCAAGCATGATGATTAACTGCCTCGATAGGTTGAATACGCAAAGGGGCTAACCAGTAGCGGCACATGATAATTGCCCTGCGGGTCAGCAATACCGAACTGAATGGGCACAATATCTAAAAAAGGTGGGCTGCTAAGCGTTATCCCGATGCTGCGAAAATAATCGCCCGCATAAAAGTGCAACTCATATATACCCGTTTCGATGGTGTCGCCAGAAAGCAGTGGCGCTTCAGTGCGTCCATCGGCGTTAGTAACAGCCTGAAGAAGCCCTATTTTAGCGGCATTCGAGCCCACTTTATAGAGCGTTATCTGCATGTTGGCGGCCGGTTTACCGTGCGCGGTGTCGAGTACGTGGGTGCTTAGTTTGGCCATAATTTTCTAATTTAGTAAGTCGATTACGCGTAGTCGCGCAATATCCATCACTTGCGATAGCGCGTTGCTGTGTTCCATCGATGCGGTGTTGTGCAGCCGCGCTTCAAGCTGCGCCAAAATGGCGGCGGACGTATTCAAGCGTGCGCAAATGATAAACGGATGGCCAAACTTAGCCATGTAGGCGGTGTTGCCATCCTGCAACCGTGCCTGCGCTGCGGCCTCTAACGCGGTTAGCCCAGCCGTAGTCTGCTCGTGCTGCGATTCAGCGGTGAGGGTGGCTAATTGCGCTGCGGATTGCCCTAATGCGGGGTGGGCGCGCAAAAGCGCTAGTTGCTGGCTGCTATCCAATGTTTGTAAGAGCTGATAGAGCTTGCAGCAGACGTCTTCTGCGCTGTTAAACGGCCTCTCCCCTGCAAGTAAGGCGGCTAAGGCGGGTGAACGCTCTAAAACACCGCCAAACGCATCGCTAAACGTAGCAGGTGTGGCTGCATTTAACGCGTTCAATTTGTCGTGTTTGAATTTGATTGCTGGCATAGCTCAATTTTAGCTGTTTTGTGACTACAATACTCGAATCATTCATCGAATTTCTCCTATGACTAACGATACTAATTACCCTCGCAATCTCGCTGGCTACGCCAATCGCCCCCCCAAGGTTGAGTGGCCAAATAGCGCAAAAATTGCGCTGCAGTTTGTGCTAAATATTGAAGAAGGCGCCGAAAATTGCGTGCTGCATGGCGACGTCGCTAGCGAGACTTTTTTATCCGAAATTATCGGTGCGCAAGCATTTAATGCGAGGCACATGAGCATGGAGAGTATTTACGAATACGGCAGTCGCGCAGGCGTGTGGCGCATCTTGGCTGAATTTGAAAAACGGGCATTGCCAATGACTATTTTTGGTGTGGCAATGGCCTTAGTGCGTAACCCTGAAATTGTTGCTGCGCTTAAAACCAGCCGGCATGAAGTTGCGTGCCACGGCTTGCGTTGGATAAGTTATCAAAATGTGGATGAAGCCGTGGAGCGCGAGCATATGCGCGCCGCCACGGCTATCATGTGCGAACTGTTTGGCAAGCACCCGCTTGGCTGGTACACCGGCCGTGATAGCGCAAGCACCTTGCGTTTGCTGGCAGAGCAGAGCGGCTATACCTACAGCTCGGATTCTTATGCCGATGATTTGCCCTACTACGCCGTGGCAAATGGCCAGCCGCAATTAGTTGTTCCCTATGCCTTGGACACGAACGACATGCGCTTTGCTAGTCCACAAGGCTTCAATACCGCCACCCATTTTTTTGAGTATCTGCGCGATAGTTTTGATGCGCTTTATGCAGAAGGAAGCACAGCACCCAAGATGATGTCAGTGGGTATGCATGCCCGTATTTTGGGACGCCCCGGGCGTATTGTTGCACTGCAAAAGTTTTTAGATTACGTGCAAAAGCGTGATGATGTTTGGGTTTGTACACGCGCAGATATTGCGCAACATTGGCTCAAAAATCATCCTTATGAAGCGGTTACGCTATGAATTTTGCCCATGACATATTCGCCCAAACGCGCCAATTAGCGGGCTTCTCCGAGCAATCAGATGGTATAACCCGCGTTTATTTAAGCACGGAACATAAGCTTGCTGGCAATTACATTTTGGTGCTCATGCAAGCTGCGGGCCTAGACGCGCATTGGGATGCGTTGGGCAACGTGGTTGGGCGTTATGCAGGCAACGATGCTGATGCCAAAGTGCTTATGTTAGGCTCGCATATGGACAGCGTGCGTAATGCGGGCGCGTATGACGGCACTTTTGGCATATTGAGCGCTATTGCTTGTGTGGCTGAGTTGGCCCGTAACAAACAGCGTTTGAGCGTAGCGCTGGAAGTGATTGCATTTGCGGATGAAGAGGGTGTGCGCTTTGGTGCAACGCTTATCGGCAGCCGCGCGTTTGCGGGAAAGTTTGATCCAGCTTGGCTTGAGTTTACCGACGCTAACGGCAGCAGCATGGCGCAGGCGTTACGTGATTTCGGCACAAGCGTAGGCGTGGAAATGCCTGGCACGCTCACCAGCGCGCAAGCCTTAAAACGTGATCCCGCCAAAGTGTTGGCTTACGTGGAGAGCCATATTGAACAAGGCCCCGTGCTGCTCGAGAGCGGCGTAGCCGTCGGCGCAGTCTCCGCCATCGCAGGTGCTACACGCATGCGCGTGCTCGTGCGCGGGCTGGCGGGCCATGCGGGCACTGTGCCCATGTCTTTGCGCCGCGACGCGCTTGCGGGCGCGGCTGCAATGTGCGTTGGGATTGAAGATTATGCGGTTAAAGCGTCTGCAACTACAGCGTTGGCAGATGCGGGCGCTGCAGCTCCAGTTGTGGCCACGGTAGGCAAGTTTGAAGTAGCGGCGGGAGGGGCGGTAAATGTTATTCCCGGTGAAGTGCGCTTCACCATCGATGTTCGGTCTGGCAATGACGCTGAACGTCATGAAGCGGTCGCCTCAATCCAGCGAAATTGCACTGCAGAAGCTGAAAGGCGCGGCCTAGAAGTTACCTTCGATGTGTTCTACGATAACGCTGCTGCTGCCTGCGATGGCGCGATTTTAAAGGGTTTGCAAGACGCGATAGCGCTATATGACCAACCCGCATTGTCGCTTCCCAGTGGCGCCGGTCACGACGCCATGGCCTTCGATGGTGTGCTGCCGCAAGCGATGCTATTCGTACGCTGCGGAAATGGCGGCATTAGTCATCATCCCGATGAAACCATGACGCTGGAAGATGCGGAAATTGCGACGCAGGTTTTACTGCGATTTTTGCAAAGCTATGGCGCGGCATAGACGCGCGCGCAGGTGCTAAGCAATAGTATGTGTTTTAGCCGAGGGGCTAGTTGCATAGCTGATCACAAGGCGTTTTTAGACTGACATAGAATTTGGCATAATTGTCTGAAGAAACTTGAATATAGGGCGTCTCCAAGCACAATCTAGCAAAAACAGCCAAATAAAAAAGCAACCTCACGGTTGCTTTTTTAACGACTACACCTGCTAAATCTAACCGCTTACCAATGCACACCCTGCGTAATTTGCGCAAAGGCCATTGCTTCTGGCGTCATTTCTACCGCTTTCGCAGCTTCGCCTTTTTTGCCTTGGCTGGCGTTTGAATCGGGGAACATTCTGAATGCCGTGTTCAAAATAATTTGCGTTAGCTTTGGGCTTACCGCGTGCAAAATTGCACCGGCAATTCCTAGGCGTGTTGCGATGCGGACAGGCTTGTAAACAATGGCTTCTACGACCAAATCAGCCGCTTGTTCCGGGGATAAAGTTGGCACGCTGTTATACATCGCCGTTGGCGCGATCATCGGTGTGCGAACTAGCGGCATGTTGATGGTGGTGAAGTGAACATTATCATCATAAAACTCGCTTGAAGCGCAACCCGTGAAGGCGTCGAGCGCTGCTTTGGAGGCTACGTAAGCTGAGAATCGTGGCGATTGAGTGAGCACACCAATGCTGGAGATGTTGATAATTTGGCCATGCTTTTGCTTGGTCATTGCCGGCAAGAAGCCCATAATTAGGCGCAGACAGCCGAAGTAGTTAAGCTGCATAGTGCGCTCAAAGTCGTGGAAACGGTCGTAGCTGTTGGCAATGCCGCGACGGATCGAACGGCCAGCGTTGTTTACCAGATAGTCACAGGTGCCGTAGTCTTTAAGCACTTGGGCTACTAAGGTATCACAGCTCGTAAGGTCAGATAGATCGCATGAATAGAACTTAGCGGTTCCGCCTGCTTCCTTAATTTTTGCAAGTGTTACTTGTGCTTTTTCAGGATCACGCGCCACGATAACAACCCGTGCGCCTGCGTCGGCTAGTTTGATGGCAGTGGCTTCACCGATCCCCGAAGTGCCGCCGGTTACAACGACTACTTTGCCCTTAACTTTACCGGCCAAGGTGCGGTCGATGAATAGATCGGGGTCAAGATGACGTTCCCAATAATCCCATAAGCGCCACGCATAGGTATCAAGCAGCGGAACCGCGATTTTGGTGCCTTTCAGCGCTTTTACGGTTTCGCGATTATCAAAGCGGGTAGGGTAGCTAATGAAGGTAAATACGTCTTTCGGGATGCCTAAATCTTGCAAAATTTGGTTGCGTGCTTTGCGCACGGGCGCAACAGACATCAAGCCCTGCACCACATAGCTCGGCATAAAGCTGAACATTTTTGCGTTGAGACGCATGGTCATTTGCGGGGCGTGTGCGGCCTTGGCAAACATGTTTAAAATTTCGCCTATCCGCGCTGGTTCTGGATCAGTTAGGTGAAAGCAACCGCCGTCTAAGCCCTTTTTGTGGGCAATATGGTCCATAGCATCCACTACGTAATCGACAGGCACTACGTTAATGCGGCCACCTTCAATACCGATTGTCGGCATCCATTGCGGCAACATTTCGCGCATTTTTTGGATGAGCTTAAAGAAGTAATATGGGCCGTCGATTTTATCGATCTCGCCTGTTTGTGAGTGACCCACCACCATGCCCGGGCGATATACACGCCAAGGAATTTTGCACTCATTGCGCACGATGGCTTCAGAATCGTGTTTGGTGCGGAAGTAGGGGTGATCTAGTTCCTCAGCCTCTTCAAACATATCCTCGCGGAAAGTGCCGTCGTATAAGCCTGCAGCAGCAATCGATGAGGTGTGGTGGAAGCAGCCCGCTTTAACAGCTTCGCCGAACTCTACAGCATGGCGGGTGCCGTCAATGTTTGCACCCTGTTGCGATGCGGCGTCAGCGGATAAATCGTAAATGGCTGCAAGGTGGAACAGGTGCGCTACTTTGCCGCGCATTTTGGTGATGTCTGCCGGCAAAATGCCTAGTTTTGATTTTTCTAAATCGCCGACGATTGGCACAATACGCTTTTGCTTGGCATCCAAACCCCACCAAGGATAGAGCGCTTCCAGTTTTTTTACCGATGCTTTACGCACCAATACATAGATGGTGCCGTCGCGTTTAAGCAGATTTTTTACGAGAAACTTACCGACAAAGCCAGTTGCGCCTGTGACAAAGTATGTCATGGGGTATACCTCCTAGATGGGTGTTTTTATTGAGGACACCTCTAAAAATCCACTTTTCGTCGTTATGCGTTGTTGCTTACGAAAAAATTCTCTTCGCCTATAAAGCATATGCGTCGTCGAAATTTCTCGTTCGCGCCTAGCTGAACTTAGAAAACTGAATTTTTAGAGGTGTCCTTTGGTACTGACGTGATATTGCGTTGAATCTAAGCCGACGCTGCTGGGGGCAAATGCATACTTCAAAAATCATTGTGCATTGCAACAAGCAAACACCTACAAACTATACACCCGCGCTGGAAACGATGGAAAACTCGCGCGTCACTTAGCGCGACTTTGTTGTGTTTGTGCCCAGTTTTGTGTTGTTTTGAGTGGGGTTCTGTTGAACTCAGCGTAATTTCATGGCGAATGCACGTCCGTACCATGGCGCTGTGTTGAACGCGGGCCGCGGTGAGCCCTACAGAAGCGCATAGGCGAAGCCCAAAGCCCGCGCTGTGGTGCGGCAATTTGGTACGCAAATTTTTTGAATTTGGCATGAGCACTGTTTAGTGCTGCCTTCTCGTGATGATTGCTAATGATATTGTTTCAATGGTTTAGGTGGGTGCATCGCACCCCCGTCGGCTTAGGTCGCTCAAAAAAATACTTTACATAAAATTATTCTTTAGTGTGTTCACTCTAACGAAGTGCCCTAAAGTGACTCCCAGAAGCACAACACAGCAACATTCGATTTATTAAACTAAGCAAATGGCCAGACCTCATTCTTGGCCGCAAATGGAGAAATTTCATGGTTAAGAAGACTGTACAAAAAACTGTAGCATCCGTAAAAACTTCCGCAGCTAAAACGAAGGCGAAAGCAACGCCAGTCGCTAAAAACGTTACTAGTGGCGCAACCGATGTTGCTGATTCTGCACATCGCGTTTTGCTCGCCGGCGTGGGTGCTGCTCAGCGTTTTCAAGCCGAAGCAGTAAAAGCCTACGGCGCTATAGCTACACAAGTAACGACTCAGGCTGAAAGCCTGCGTGCGATGTCATCCGACGTTGCGGCTGCAATCGCTAAGAAAACCACTAGCTTCGCTAAAGATGGCCAAAAAATGCAAGCGCAAGCACAAGCCGTAGCGATGGAGAAAGCTGAAGCCGCTACAAAAGAAATGAAAAATTTTGCAGCTAAAAGTGAAAAAAGTTTCAAGAGCAATGTAGAGCATGCCTTAAACACCACAGTTACTAATGCCCGTGAAGGCGTTACCAAGCTTGAGCATGTATTTGAAGCGCGTGTTGCAAAAACACTTAATACATTTGGCGTTCCATCGAGCCAAAATGTGAAAGAATTGCAAGCACGTATGGCGGATTTGCAGAAAGCGCTAACGCAATTGAAGCGTAAACAAGCCTAAATTTGTAGATGACACGGTAGTAAAAATTAAGGCGCGTCTGGTTCAGGCGCGCCTTTTTTAATAGTTTAAAAACCTGTTTTGAGGCAATCGTGGCAACTAAGCAAACAATAAAATCAAAAACTAAACCTAAGCTAAAAGCGGCTCCATTAACGCGGCCAGCTGCCGAGCGTGCCGCCGCCGTCCCATTAAAACGGGGCTTGGCTCTCGCAGGTGGTGGGCCTTTAGGGGCGATGTATGAAATTGGTGTGCTGTTGGCGCTTGATGAAGCCTTGGAAGGGCTTGATTTTAACGAATTCGATATTTACGTGGGCGTTTCCGCCGGTAGTTTCATCACGGCAGGGCTTGCGAACAAAATTACCCCAAACGAGATTTTTAAACTCTTTATTGAAAACCGCGCGGCTGACAAAGGCATCGCAAAGCGTGGCGGCGGCAGAGAAACGCTGCGACCAGAATTGTTCTTAACGCCCGCATGGAAAGAGTTTTTTTTACGCGCAAAGTCAGTGCCGCCGTTGCTTGCAAAAGCCCTATTGCGCTCGGTGCGCCATCCGTTTTCTGGTTCTCTCCTAGATAAATTCGCGGGCTTAACACGCGCCTTGCCTACTGGCTTATTCGACAACACATCCATTCGGTTATTTTTGAAAAAAACGTTCAGCGAGCCGGGTAGAAGTGATGATTTTCGACAGTTGAAGGCAAAGCTATTTTCGGTTGCCACAGATCTTGATACGGGTGAATCCGTGCGTTTCGGCGGTGCAGGCTTTGAACACGTGCCAATTTCAGTAGCCGTCCAAGCCTCAGCTGCCTTGCCCGGTTTGTTTCCGCCCGTAGAGATCGATGGCCACTTTTATGTAGATGGCGCATTAAAAAAGACCTTAAATGCCTCGGTTGCGATGCAGGAAGGCGCTAAATTTGTGCTGGCCGTAAACCCGCTTGTGCCATTCGATGCCAACTACGCTAAACGGCGTGGCAAACAAGAAATGGAAAAGTTAGTTGAAGGTGGGCTGCCCACGGTACTTTCACAAACTTTTCGCGCCATTATCCATTCGCGAATGCACGTTAGTTTGCAAAAATACCAAACCATGTACGAAGACTGCGATGTGGTGCTATTTGAGCCTAACAAAGACGATGCCAAAATGTTTTTTACTAACTTGTTTAGTTACGCCACGCGCAAGCAGGTGTGTGAGCACGCGTATCAAGGCACACG
>JANNXI010000282.1:0-61973 GCA_031409495.1 Betaproteobacteria bacterium | reverse complement strand
CTTAGTTTTTGCATCTTCAGTCACAAAAAACAGTGTGGCGTTATCGTTCGCCCACACAAAACTAGTCACACGTTCGGCTTTGTTATCCCAATTTTTACCAGTGTCCAAATTTTTAATCTGGAGGGTGTATTGACGAAAACCGGTGAAATCGACCGAATAAGCCAATTGCTTGCCGTTAGGGCTTACCGTAAACCCACCAATGCCTAAAAACTTTTTACCTTCAGCCAACAGGTTTAGATCCAGTATCACTTCTTCAGGAGCCGTTAAGCTACCTTTTTTGCGTGCATAAATCGAATACTGTTTACCCATTTCTGTGCGCGAATAATAAAAATAATCGCCTTTTTTATACGGCACATTTTCGTCGGTTTCTTTGATGCGCGATAACATATCTTTATAGAGCGTATCGCGCAACGCCGCATGCGGCGCCATGGCGGCGTCGGTATGGGTATTTTCGGCTGTTAGATAAGCGATAGTGTCAGGATTGGTTTTTTCACGCAGCCAGTAATAGTCGTCCACGCGCTTTTCGCCAAAATTATCAAAGGTCTTGGGGATTTTCTTCGCTACGGGAACCATGAGCGCAGCCTCTTTGGTAGGATTAGGAGGATTAACGACGAGGGGAGCAACCGGCAGCGGCGTTAGCGCGAAAGCAGGCGCACCGAACAAAATACTCGCAAAAAATACTGATACTGATTTCATTATTTGCCTTTTGGGAAAATTGACGACGTCGAGAATAAAAATACACTTCGTATTATCTAAGATTTTGTGCTTGCCGTGCATTATCTGCAATACGATCTCACGGTATACTGTGTAAATATACAGCAACGGATGATACTCTTTATGTTTGCCATTGACCCAACTATTACCTACGAATCAAGAGCTGCAATGTACACAGATTTGCAGCGCCAATTGCAAAGCTTGCTGCACGGCGAGCGCGATTTTATTGCCAATACTGCGAACTGCGCGGCGCTTATTTACCAGATGGTGCCAGATCTTAACTGGGCGGGATTCTATTTTTTACGTGAACTAGAAGGCGGAAAACAGGAATTGGTCTTGGGGCCATTTCAAGGCAAACCCGCCTGCGTGCGCATACCCGTAGCGCCCGTCGCACGCGGCGTGTGTGGCGCGGCTACCGCCACGCGCATCACGCAGCGCATTGAAAACGTGCATGATTTTCCAGGCCATATTGCTTGCGATGGCGCTTCACTTTCAGAGCTAGTCGTGCCGCTGATTGTGGATGGCCGGGTAATTGGCGTACTAGATTTAGACAGCCCAAAATTGGCGCGCTTTGATGCCGAAGATCAAGCGGGTTTTGAAGCTATGGCGGCTATTTTATTGTCCGCGTCAGATGCCTGAAGACTCCCTAAACCTCGCGAGAGGGCTACCTTCGGGTCGTAGGGGATCTTCAAGCCATTAAATTATGGCACTTAAAGCGCTTTTAGTTGATTTCAATTCTTACTTTGCTTCCGTTGAGCAGCAAGTGCGGCCAGAACTGCGCGGCTGCCCGGTAGGTGTGGTGCCGATGTTGGCAGACAGCACTTGCTTGATTGCCGCAAGCTATGAAGCGAAGAAATTTGGCGTTAAAACGTTGACCAATGTTGGCGAAGCTAAAGCAGCTATCCCCGATATTATTTTGGTTGTGGCGCGCCATGAGTTGTACGTGCAGTACCACCATCTAGCAGTTGCCCTAGTCGACAAATACGCACCAGTGCGCAAGGTATTATCCATTGACGAAATGGTATGCGACCTACCACACAGCTTTAATACTGAAGCCAAGGCGCGTGAATTGGCAGCCACAATTAAACGCGAAATGGCGGCGCAAGTGGGCGAATATTTAAAAGTTTCTATCGGCATTGCGCCCAATACTTTCCTCGCCAAGCTCGCATCGAATATGCAAAAACCCGATGGCTTGGTGGTGCTGCATGAGCATGATGTGCCTGAAAAATTAAAGCATCTGCCCTTACGCGCGCTAAACGGCATTGGCGAAAATATGGAAATTCGCCTAAACAAATTTGGCATTCGCGACATTGAAACCTTGTATGCGCAAACTGCCAGCCAATTGCGAACCGTGTGGGGCGGCATTGGCGGTGAGCAGTTTTATTTAAAGCTGCGCGGGGTGGAAGTCGTGTTGCCTGAAAACGAAATGGCTTCTATCGGCCATTCGCACGTACTGGCACCGGAATTGCGCAATACGGCGAGTGCTTTGGCGGTGCTCAATCGACTCACGCAAAAAGCCGCTATGCGGCTCCGCAAGGTTGATCGCGCCTGTGCGCGGCTCAGCATCAAAGTAAAGTTTTTAAACGCGCCAACATGGGAGATCGACACGCGTATGATGCCAACGCAAGATACGCAAAACCTGATTCACACGCTGTGCACGCTATGGGAAAAATTTCCCAAGCGCGCGCGCCAAACACCGCTGCAAGTTGGTGTAACCTTGAGCCAACTACAGGCAAAGGACGCGCAAAGTTATGGCTTGTTTGAAGAAGAACAACAAATGACGGAAAAAACCAAACTCAACAGCGCAATCGATTTATTGACGATTCGCTTCGGCAAAAAAGCCGCTTACTTCGGCGGCGCGCATGCGGCGCTTGATCACGGCAAAGCAGCTATCGCGTTTAATCACATCCCTGATATTGAAACGGAAAATTGATGTTTAAAAATAATGTCGTCATCATCACCGGTGCCTCCACTGGCATTGGTGAAGAGCTCGCCTATCAACTTGCAGCCCAAGGCGCGCATTTAGCGTTGAGCGCGCGGCGTACTGATGAATTAGAACGCGTTGCAAGAGCGGTTCTAGAAATTTACGCCAAGTACGGGCACGCGGTGGCAGATGTGGCATGTTTTACGGCTGACGTCGCCATCGCCGCGCAATGTAGAGCCCTCATTGACGGGGCTTTCGAGCACTTTGGCCGCATCGACACGCTAGTAAACAACGCTGGCATGAGCATGTGGGCGCGCTTTGCGGATATAACGGATGTGACTATTTTAGAACGCATCATGCAAGTAAATTACATGGGTGCGGTGTATTGCACGCATTACGCCCTGCCGCACCTAACCGCTGCAAAAGGCCGTATTGTGGGCATCGCAAGCCTTACCGGCCTTGTAGGTGTGCCCACTCGCACAGGCTATGCAGCCAGCAAGCACGCCATGCGCGGATTTTTTGATTCACTGCGAATTGAGCTTGCCGATACGGGCGTATCAGTTACGATGCTGTACCCGGGCTTTGTGGGCACGGGCATACGTGAGAACGCTACAGGTGCCGATGGCAAAGCCGCCGCTATTGATCCGGTAGATCCAGCTGGCGTAATGACGCCTGCGGAGTGCGTGCGTTTGATTGTGGCCGCGATGGATTCACGCAAGCGCGAAGAAATCATGACCTTGAAAGGCAAGCTCGGCCAATGGTTAAAGCTCATAGCGCCAAGCGTAATCGACAATATCGCAAGCAAAGCCGTTGCCGGAAATGCTGCTAAGGTGGACGCCAAAGTTGTGCTGAAGAAGCACTAAATATGGGCATCTTCACCCAGTTATCTTTGCCGATGCCAGCCGCTACTTGGGCGTCGTTTTTTGTTGCCACCGTCATACTGTGCGTGTCGCCCGGGCCCGGCGCACTGTCAAGCATGGCGGCCGGGCTGCGTTACGGCTTTGCGCGCGGCATGCTAAATTGCTTAGGCTTACAGGCCGCCATTATCGTTAATGTATTCATTATCTGGCTAGGGCTTGGCGCACTGTTGATGGCATCTACCTTCGCCTTTGATCTAATGAAATACGGTGGAGCCGCCTATTTAATTTGGCTAGGCATTCAGAAATTTAGAGAAAACACAGCCGCAGTGGATGTGAATGCCAACGGCAATATCAAGAGCAACGACAGCGCTTTCAGAATTTTCCGCCAAGGTTTTTGGGTAAATTTAACCAACCCAAAAGGCATGGTATTTTTGCTAGCCGTGTTACCCCAGTTTATCGACGTAGCTCGCCCCACAGCCCCGCAATACGCGGTTCTCACGGCAACGATGGTAGCCGTAGATGTGATGGTAATGGCCTGCTACGCCGGCTTTGCAGCGAAGGTGTTGTCGCTATTAAATAAGCCAGAACAAATTCAATGGACGAACCGGATATTGGGCGGATTGTTTGTTGCGGCCGGATGCGCGTTGATGTTGTTTCGGAAGACGGAGCGGGTGGGGTGAAAAACTCTAGCGACAGAAAATCATAAAATCTGATAAACTGATTTTTTGTTTAATGACACTGGAACCAGTATGGCAAATACGAGTACAAACATCACTGTTACCGAGTTTTCGCGCGGAATGTCTGAGTTTTTAAACCATGTTCAATATCAAGGCCAAACCTTTGATCTTGAACGCGGCAAGCGAGTTATCGCGCGCGTTTCGCCTATACCGGCATCGGCAGGTTACCCTATCGATCAATTAGATGCATTATTGGCCAATGGACCACAATTGAGCATAGCTGAGCGCAAAGCGATGGCGCAAGATGTGCGAGCGGTGCGCAAGCAATTAAGCAGTCGGCGTGACCCATGGGCATAATTGTTGATACTGACGTTTGGGTTTTAGGTGAAAAATCCGGTGTCAAGCTAAATTTGGCACGCTGGGCGCACTACGGCGGCGCCTATCTCACAAGTGTCATTGCTAGCGAATTGTTGGTAGGTGTGGAGCGCGCAAACACTGCCGCACGGCGTGCTGCACGCGGTGCGTATGTGGAAAATTTGCTGTCCGCATTGCCGATACTTGAGTTTTCATTGCCAATCGCCCGCACCCATGCTCGGATGATTGCGGCAATACCCAAAAATCGCACCGCCACCACCCATGATGCCATCATCGCAGCAACTGCGCTGTACTACGGGCACGTCCTGCTGACGCGAAACACGAGTGATTTTGAAATTTACGGTGGATTGTCGGTGGAAGCATTTACCGTGCCTCTAGAATAATCCCAATTTTTGTTCAACTAATTTCATCACACAGTGCTCAGACATGCAAACAAAGGACGCAATTTTTCAGCAATTCGTTGACCGTTGGGTCGATACGGAATATCTTCCAAAAACTATAAGTCCAGCGCCGTTAAATGCAGCGGAGCAAGAAATTGGGTTGTTACCAAAATCTTACAGGGATTTTATTCTTGCTTACGGCTGGGTTGAAGTGACACTAAGTTTGATTGAAACTTGCGTACTGGTATCAAATTCGATCACTCCAATTTACGAGTTTTTGGCGCCGCCAGCTTTGGGAAAAACTGCGCGCTCACTCCGTGACCAAGGACTAAAACGGGAATTTATTCCGTTTGCAGCTGATGGCAGTGGCGACTATTTTTGCTTTAGGCAAGCTGAATCATAGACATTACGGCGCGACGATTCTCCCGTATACCTTTACCTTCACGACGAGCGGACGGTCAACAAATTGGCCGCTAATTTTACAACCTGGATCCGAACATACGCCGCATTACCATCTAGCGACTCATCATAATTGATCAATTGTTGAGTTGGGCAGTGAGACGGCCTGTTGACGCCTTATTTTAGGACATCCACAGACATTCAAAAAGTCAGCCTGGAGCGCTCAAGATGAGGCTTCAACCATCTTTTTTATCTTCACCGCTTTTTCAAAATGGTCTAGCTTGTATTCCATGATCCACCACGTTGCGGCTTCCATTAGCAATTGCGGATCATCATTTTTATTGGCAAAAAACGCATAAAACGAGAGGCCGACAATATCGCTTTTTTGCGCAATTTTTGCATTACAAACTTCGATAATTTTTTGCTTTAATGATTCACGCATCGCGCTCAAAACCCATAAGAATTACCTACTTTTATCCGCACGATTAGCTGCCGCACCGCGAATTAGCGTGCCTACACCTTCGCTGGTGAGCACTTCTAGCAACAGCGCGTGTGGCACGCGGCCGTCGATAATGTGCGCTGTTTTTACGCCATTTTTTACCGCATCTAACGCGCAATCCACCTTGGGCAACATGCCGCCGGAAATCGTGCCATCGTCGATTAACTCGCGTACTTTTGCCGCGTTTAGGCCGGTCAAAATTTTACCTTGCTTGTCCAACACACCTGCGGTGTTGGTGAGCAAAATGAGTTTTTCGGCTTGTAGCGCAATCGCGATTTTGCCGGCCACGATGTCGGCATTGATATTGTAGGCGATGCCTTTTTCGTCTACACCTAGCGGCGCAATGACGGGAATGAAATCTTCAGAATCGAGCAAATCAATAATTTGGGTGTCGATTTTTACCACCTCACCGACCAAGCCAATGTCGATTTTTTTACGTTTGTCTTCCTTTGACGGAATGGTCATTTTACGGGCGTGGATGAAGTTGCCGTCCTTGCCCGTTAAGCCCACCGCTTTGCCACCGGCTTTATTGATGAGTGTAACAATTTGCTGATTCACCAAGCCGCCCAACACCATTTCAACCACGTCTAGGGTTTCGTCGTCTGTTACGCGCATGCCTTGGATAAACTGGCCTTCTTTGCCGATTTTAGACAGGGTTGCGTTAATTTGCGGGCCGCCGCCGTGCACCACGACCGGATTCATACCGATGAGTTTTAGCAGCGTAATATCTTCGGCAAAGTCTTCTTGCAGGCCAATATCAGTCATGGCGTTACCGCCGTATTTGATGACGATATTTTTATCCCAAAACTTTTGAATATACGGTAGCGCTTCAATTAGTACTTCGGCTTTTTGGGATGCTGAAATCTTAAGGAAGGTATCAGCCAAGGTAGCCGTATTTAGGGGCTCAGCGGCTGGTTTAGCAGTCGGTTTGGCAGCTGCTTTAACAGTTTTTTTAGCAGCAGTTTTAACGGCGGGCTTAGCAGCGACCTTAGGCGCAACAGCAGATTTTTTGGTAGCCATTTGATCCAATCGGATAGGTTAGTGTGCGGTCAATCGGGGGAGATGGAGCAATAAATTTTTTCGCATTGTACAACGGTTGCCGTTACCTTGAATAAAACAACTATTCAGGCTTGGTGTCTCGGGCAAATAAACCGTTTACAGCTTCGCGCGGGTTGGCGTCTTCAAACAATACCCGATTCACAGCATGTGTAATTGGCATCTCAACGTTGTATTGCTGCGCCAAGGCCAATGCAGTGCGTGCGGAGTTCACGCCTTCGGCAACATGACCTAAGTCGGCTAATATTTGATTGAGCTTTTTACCCTTGGCAAGCTGCATCCCCACTTTGCGATTACGCGATAAGCCGCCCGTGGCAGTAAGCACTAAATCACCTAAGCCCGTTAGCCCCATAAAAGTTTCTGGCTTGCCACCCATAGCCATGCCCAAACGCACCATTTCGCGCAAGCCCCGCGTAATTAGGGCGGCGCGGGCGTTATCGCCAAGCTCTAAACCATCGCCAATACCGGCCGCGATGGCCATCACGTTTTTTAGTGCACCACCTAGCTCAACGCCAACCAAATCGGTACTTGAATACACGCGCAACATTTGTCCGCTTAGGTTTGTTGCCATTTTCTGCGCAAAACTAGCATCGTGCGCGGCGCAGGTCAGCGCGGCCGGCAAGCCCCGCCCTACTTCCAATGCAAAACTAGGGCCGGATAGCGCTCCAAATTTAGCGTTTGCAGGCAGATGGGTGGCGGCGATCACGTGGGGGAGACTTTGGGTTTCGGGATCAAACCCTTTACATACCCACAAGGTTTGCAGGGCCGCTGGATGGTTCGCAATGGCCTGCAACGTTGGCGCCAACCCGGCGGTGCTTGTTGCCACCACCACCAATTGAGCACTGTTTAAGGCGGTTTCCAACACATTGGTAACAATTATTGATGTTGGCAGACCCACTTCCGGCAGGTAGCGCAAATTTGCGCCTACTGCGCGCATTGACTGCGCTTGCGCATTATTGCGCGAATAGAGTGCTACGCGATGGTTTTGCGCAAAACTTACAGCTAGAGCGGTGCCCCAAGCACCGGCACCGAGGATCGCTATTTGCATGTAGAACTCTTCTTATTTAGCTGAGAAAGGGGCGTCGTAGCGCGCAGGCGGACAACGTTACGGCATATCACTGACCAAACACTTGGGAACGCAATACAAAACCGCCGCTACCGTCACGGTGACGAACAGCTAACCAACCATCGGCCGCGCTACCAAGTATTTCTAACACTACGCCGCGCTCAGCTTCAAAGGCAAGTGGGTCGGTGGCGACGGCGGCCGTACGAATTTGTGCGGTGCTTGCAATCACCGTCACCAAGCGGCGCTCAGTAACAACATTAGCTTCTACCCAACCGATTTCGCCCACGGCATCACGCACTTTGAGCCACCGATCGGTGCGCGCTAAAATTTCTAATGGGTTAAGCGCCGACAAAATGCTTAGCTTCTTTGCTTTGACCGACGGCGCATCATACAAAATAGCGGGCAAATCACCCAAGCTACGGAATTCTTTTACCAATACTTGGGGCGCTACGGGGGCTTCCACACGCGGTACGAGCGGAGCTGGAGCAACGGGTGTGACTGGCGGGGGCGCTTTGGTGATGGGCCGGCTTGGCGCTAGCTGCGCCACTGCTGGCGCAACCATCAATCCAAACACCGTTGCACCACAAACGCTAAAAATAACGCTTAAAAATGCAACCGAGCAACGCCATTTGAAATGGCGTTGCTCGATTTGCACCTTACACACGCTGTGCAGGACAGGCACGGACTTACAGCTTAGTGCGTAACTGCGGGGACAGCAGCTGCGGCCGCATTTTGCGCTTCTTGGTTCAATTGCGCTTGAAACAGCGCTTCAAAGTTTACTGGGTTTAAAAGCACCGGTGGAAAGCCTGCGCGTGTAACTGCGTCAGAAATCACTTCGCGCGCATATGGATACAAAATATTCGGGTTGGCAATCGCCAAAATTGGCGTCATGTCTGCTTCAGGAATATTGCGGATTGCAAAAATACCCGCTTGGTTAGCTTCCACCAAGAACATGGTTTTCTCGCCAATTTTAGCGGTAACAGTAACGGTCAGCTCGGTTTGATAAACGCCTTCGTCTACACGGGTTGATGTGTGGTGTAGCTGCACATCGACTTGTGGCGCTTCACGTTCCAGAAAAATTTGCGGTGCGTTTGGTACCTCAAGTGACAAATCTTTAACGTACAATTTTTCGATGGAGTAAACGGCTTGGTTCGCGTTTTCTGTATTGACGGCTTCGGTCATGCTTGTTCCTTTGGGTAAATATTACGGTTAAATCAAAAAATTGGGGCTGGCGAAACTAGGCTTGCAATAGCGGCATCAGACCGCCAGCTTGATCAAGCGCTGAAAGATCATCAAAACCGCCCACATGCTTATCACCAATGTAAATTTGTGGCACCGTGCGTCTGCCCGTGCGCTCCATCATCAACGCGCGTTGTTCCGGGTCGGCATCAATGAGGACTTTCTCAATCTCAGTCACGCCTTTGGCTTTCAACAAGCGCTCTGCCATTTGGCAGTAGGGGCAAACGCGTGTGGAGTACATTAAAACTTTGGGCATCGAGCACCTCAAATTAACGGTTGATTAGATATTGTGGCTCTGGCTTATTTTTCAACCGGCAACGAGGCTTGTTTCCACGTCAAAAAGCCGCCTTGCAATAAAGAAACTTGGGTAAAGCCGAGTTTTTTCAAAGCGGCCGCTGCCTTTACCCCATTCGCGGTAGCTGCCGCAATGATAACGGGCTTTTCTTTGTACTTATTGATTTCGTCGGCGCGGGTTTCCAAATCTGCCAACGGAATGTTGCGTGATTTGGGAATATGTCCAGTGACAAATTCATCCTTTGGCCGCACATCAAGCACCAAACCGTTGCCGGCGTTCATTAAACGCGTGGTGTCGAGCGTGGTTGCCTCAGGCAAACCGCCGGTGCTTTTGTTCATAAGCGAATACGTCAAATAACCACCGCTGGCAAGGAAAAGGATGACAAACTCAATATTTTTACTAACAAACTGACCAAATTCCAATTAAATCTCCTTGAGGGTTGCGCACGCTGGTTGAGCATGCGGGAGCAGATGCCGCGCCACTGATGTGTACGCACACTTGATAACCCACTATTTTACAATAATTGCGTAAAATAAGGCGTAAATCATCCTGCGCGAGGTTATCGTAGGTTTCGTCCACTTTTGTTGCAATGAGATTTGAGCTAAATTTATGAAAAAAATAGTATTGATGCGCCACGGCGAAAGCACATGGAACTTAGAAAATCGTTTTAGCGGCTGGACTGATGTTGACCTTACCGAAACCGGGATAGCCGAAGCCAAGCGTGCGGGTGTGTTGCTGCGAGAAGGCGGCTATAGTTTTGACATTGCCTATACATCCCTACTCGTAAGGGCTGTGCGCACGTTAAATATTGCGCTCGATGAAATGGGTCTGCTGTGGTTGCCGGTGGAAAAAGCGTGGCAATTAAACGAGCGCCACTACGGCGCGCTGCAGGGCTTAAACAAGGCTGAAACAGCTGCCAAATATGGCGAAGCACAGGTTTTAGCTTGGCGTCGCAGTTACGATATACCGCCGCCGACTCTCGCATTAAACGATACCCGCGCGCCGCAGTTTGATGCGCGATACAAAAATCTATCACCTTCGATTCTGCCGCTCTCTGAGTGTTTAAAAGATACCGTAGAACGTGTGGTGCCGTATTGGGAAACTGAGCTCGCGCCCCGTGTCGCGCGCGGCGAGCGTATTTTGGTCGCGGCGCACGGCAATAGTTTGCGGGCATTAATTAAACATCTGGATAACGTTTCTGACGAGGCCATCGTTGGCGTAAACATCCCCAATGGCGTGCCGCTGGTGTATGAGTTTGACGACAACATGAAGCCAATCAAGAGCTATTACTTAGGCGATCAGGACGCGATTGCTAAGGCCGTGGCAGCCGTAGCGGCACAAGGTAAACAGAAAGCATAGCGCCGCTAAAACCCGCCAATAGCACGGCTTCAGCCCTTGAAACCCTTAAATATTACGACCAATATTGCTTGTAGACGCCCTATATTTGGGCGTCTACAAGCAATGCTATTGGTATTTTTATGGCTCTCAATCGCGGCTTGCGCGCAAACGCCAAAATCGGCGCGCGACGATGAACTTCGCGCTTTGCGCGAACGCATTGCGCAGCTCCAAAGCACCATTAGCAGCACAGAAGCCGAAAAATCAGACGCTGTGGAAGAGCTTAAAGCCCGTGAAAACGCCATTAACGATATTAATCGTGTACTGCATGAATTAACGCAAGAAAAGGTGCTCGTCAGCGTGAGCTTAAGCGATTTGAGTGCGCAAATTGACGGCGCTAAAAATCGAGCGCGCACGCAGAAAAATCAATTAAACACGCTGCTTCGCGCCCAGCAACGCAATGGTAGCGTAGACAGCTTAAGGTTGTTTTTAGAAGGCCGCGATGTGGCAGAAGCCGAGCGGCAGCTACATTACTACGGGTACGTTGCCTCACTACGCGCAGCCACCATCACCAAACACAAAGATACACTTAGCACGCTGGCAGCCCTTGAGGAAACATTCGTTCAAAAGCAAGAATTACTCGCCGCAAACGAAGTGGAGCAAAACCGCACCAAACGGCAGCTTGAAGCTTCTCGCATCGACTATCAAAAATTGCTGCTAAAGGTTTCAGCGACGCTAGATTTAAGCCGCCGTGAAGTAGGCCGATTGCAAAAAGATGAAGATGCATTAACTAAACTAATCGCCAATTTAGCCAAACCCGCTGCCGAAAAGCCCGCAAATACCAAACCAGCACCCGCATCAAAACTAGCCGCCGCCGCAATAAAACCCAAACTAGCGGCCATTGCTAGTGGCTTTGCTAATGCCAAAGGCCTACTGCCCATGCCAATTACCGGGGAACTCTTAGGCCGTTTCGGCGCTCCAAGAGAGGCAAGCCAAGAATCGGGCGGCCTAACCTGGAAGGGCGTGTTTATTCGAGCCAAAACCGGGGATACGGTCAAAGCCGTTGCCGCTGGTCGTGTGGCACATGCCGGTTGGCTACGCGGATTTGGCAATTTAATTATCGTAGATCATGGTGATACCTATATGAGTTTGTACGCCAACAATGAAAGTTTGCTTAAGGTCGTTGGCGACACGATCAATGTCGGCGACGCCATCGCTACTATAGGAAAAAGTAATGCAACCAGCGCTGGCATCGGACTTACCGAATCGGGCGTATACTTTGAAATTCGCCACGAGGGCTCACCTGTCGATCCCGCAAAATGGCTTAAACGTTAGTTCAAAAAATCGAACTTTTTCATTCGTTAACGCACCACCCTCTTGAATCAAGCTTACGGACACCCGATCATGAATGTACAAACTTCAGACACGCCTACTTTGACAGCGCCGCCACACTACAAGCTCAAAGCCATTAGCCTTGTGTGCTTAGGGGCAGTGCTGGGCGTTGCGGTATCCCTGCACTTTTCTGCCGTCGCCGAGCAAAAAAGCGCGCTGCATAATCTGCCGATTGACGAAGTACGCATGTTGTCTGAAGTATATGGCCGTATCAAAAGCGACTATGTAGAAAGCGTGGATGACAAACGCATTTTTAAAGAAGCTATTTCTGGCATGTTGTCCGGCCTTGATCCACATTCCTCGTTTTTAGATGCGGATGACTACAAAGAAATGCGCACTACAACCTCCGGTAAATTCGGCGGGCTGGGTATCGAAATTGTGGCTGAAGATGGTTATATAAAAGTGGTTTCGCCCATTGACGATACGCCAGCCTTTAACGCAGGCATTAAGGCGGGCGATTATATTTCACGCATCGACGGCGTTTCAGTTCGCGGCGTACCGCTAAACGATTCCATTAAAAAAATGCGTGGCGAGCCCGGCAAAGAAGTGCAAGTAACAATTTTGCGCAAAGGCGAAACCAAGGAGCTTGAGTTTAAAGTGCGCCGTGCCATCATTGAAATTCAAAGCGTGCGCGCCCGTGCCATTGAACCCGGCTACGCGGTCGTGCGTTTGAGCCAATTTGAAGAAACCACGGGCGAAAAAATGGTGCGCGCCATTAACGATATGGCCGCTAAAAATCCCGCTGGCTTAAAAGGGATTATTCTTGACCTGCGCAACGATCCAGGTGGCTTGCTGAACGTGGCAGTCGGCGTTTCGGCGGCGTTTTTACCGAAAGATGCTTTAGTGGTGTACACCGATGGGCGCATAGAAGATGCAAAAATGCGTTTTAAAGCGCAAAAAGAACATTATTTACGCAGCAAAAATCGTGAAGACTACCTCGCTAAACTATCACCCATCGCAAAAACCGTACCGCTACTGGTGTTGGTGAACAATGGCAGTGCATCGGCCTCAGAAATTGTCGCGGGCGCGTTGCAAGACCATAAGCGCGCGCAAGTTATGGGCACCCAAACGTTCGGTAAGGGTTCCGTACAGACTATTATGGATATCGGTAATCAGTCGGCCATCAAGCTCACGACCGCGCGGTACTACACGCCATTGGGTCGCAGCATTCAGTCTAAAGGCATCACGCCAGATATTTTGGTCGAAGACGGCTTTACCCGCACCGCCACACGCGAGGCAGACCTTGGCCGCCACTTAATTGGACCAGACGAAGCTGAGCAGCTGAAGGCCAAAGAAAAAGCCATGACACCGGCTGAAGTGGCGCAAAAAGAAGCTGATGTAGCTGCAAAGTTTGCAAAAAATAAAATCCGCGATGAGCTTTATGAGTCCGTATCGCGCGATGAACTCACCAGCTTTTTGAAAGAGCCGGCCAAAGCAGCCGACGGCAAGCCAATTGATTTTGTGTTGGAACAAGCGCTAAAGCATTTAAAAGGTCAACCGTTTTTTGACAGCCCACAGAGCCAAATTGCGCAATCGCGCCCAGCTAAAAAAGCGACAGAGACGACTGCTGAAGCAAAAAACCAACTGCCGCCGGGTATAGTCCTGAAATAAGGTCTTAACGAAACTTATAAAATCAGCCGAATAGATGATAAACGGATGCTGAATGGATGATTCGCAGCGCCTGCGCTACAGCCGCCACTTATTACTGAATGAGTTTGGTGAAGGTGCGCAGGAGCAATTACTAGCAGCCCGGGCCCTCATCATCGGTGCTGGCGGCTTAGGTTCAGCGGCAGCACTCTACCTTGCGTCAGCCGGTGTAGGGCACATCACACTCGCCGATGGCGACCATGTTGACGCCACTAATTTGCAGCGCCAGATTGCCCACACAGAAGCGCGTGTGGGCATGCCGAAAGCGGAGTCAGCCAAAACGGCGATGCTGCAAATTAACAGTACAGTGGCTGTAGATGCCCTAAATACGCGACTTTCCAGTCTACCTTTAGAAATCGAAATTAGCAAAGCCAATATCGTTTTAGACTGTAGCGATAATTTTGAAACACGTCACGCCATCAATCGTGCGTGCGTAAAGTTTAAAAAGCCACTGGTATCAGGTGCTGCCATTCGCTTTGATGGTCAACTCAGTTTTTTTGATGCGCGACAGCCTGACGCGCCCTGCTATCATTGTTTGTTCCCTGATACAGCAGAAGATGAGCAAGACCGCTGTGCGACGATGGGCGTGTTTGCGCCTTTGGTTGGTATAGTCGGTGCAGGGCAGGCCGTGTTGGCCATCACCGCTTTGGCCAATCTAGCTGGAAGTAATATTGGACAACTGCATTTGTTGCAAGGATTGACATTGCAATGGAATACGGTGCGCTACAAACGTGACCCCGCCTGCGCTGTGTGCGGGGAAACGCACCCGAACCAGTAAACCTCATCGGCAGCAGCGCGTTACTGTTTAATTAGGAGGCACAACAAATGAATATTCAAAAATTATCTGCAAGCACTGTAACTATCCTAATAATGGCCTTCTGCACGTATTCAATTAGTGCAGACGCGCAAACCGTGTATAAGCAAATCGACAAAAACGGGAAAGTCACCTACTCAGATACGCCACCCAAAAAAGGGGATGCGGACGACGAAAAAGATGAAGCCCTAAAAGGTAAAAAAGTAGAGCTACCAATCAACCGCGATTTGAACGTCTACAAACCCGGCAGCTATAAGTCATCCGGCGCAGAAGAAGGCATGCGCAGCGCCAAGCCAACTCGTGGAAGCAACACGCAACGTGACAACGCAGTTGAAAACCTAAAACGAGCCCGTGCCGGATTAGTTACCGCTACCGCCACTAGAGATGCCGGCATCGTTGCGACGGCAGAAGATTTTCAATTTATCGCTGGTGCCAACGGTGCTGCAGGACGCGCCGTGCCAAAAGCCAGCTACTTGGCGCGCATCAAATCGTTAGATGACTTAGTACCAGCGGCTGAAAAGACGGTTGAAGCGGCTGAAAAAGCACTGAGGGAAACACCTTGATAGCGACGTTACGCTAAGCCGATGTACGCCGGCGAGCGCTTTAACAGCTACACCCACGTCGTTGGCACGGTGCTGGCAATTGCCGGGACGGTCGTGCTCATCGTTTTGGCGTCGATGCAAGGTGATCCGTGGAAGATTGTCAGCTTCTCACTCTATGGCACAACGCTTATTTTGCTTTACAGCGCATCTAGCCTTTATCACAGCACCAAAGGCCGCGCGAAAGCGGTCTTCCAAAAGCTTGACCATAGCGCCATCTATTTGCTCATTGCGGGCACATACACGCCTTTTGCGCTCGTTTCACTTGGCGGAGGCTGGGGCTGGTCGCTTTTTGGCGTTATTTGGGGCTTAGCGATTTTTGGTATCGTGCAGGAGTTAAGCCTCAAAAGCGAAAAGCGCTTGCTGTCGCTAGGCTTGTATCTAGGCATGGGATGGGTGGCAGTGATTGGTATTGCCCCCTTGATTAAAGCGCTGACGATGCCCGGATTTTTATGGGTACTGGCAGGGGGAGCGGTGTACACAATCGGCACTGTTTTTTATTTTTACGATACCCGATTTAAACACTGGCACGGTATTTGGCACTTGTTTGTTCTAGGCGGCAGCATCGTGCATTATTTTACGATTTTGGTATACGTGGCATAAGTAATTTTAAGTATTTGTGGGATTGAATTTTCAGCACCTGCCGCCATCTTCTCTGCATCCAACAGAAAAGCGAATGCGCTACATGGCCGATTCAGCGACGTTGCAGACTGAAATAATTCCAGCAACGTTGTAGCAACGCGGCTTACGTGCTGTCGATAACGCTTTGGGCTTGCCCATTTCGCCTAAACTTGATTGGTTGTTTGCAGAATCGCAAATAGCAAGTTATTTTGCCGCCAAAACAAAGCCCGGTGACGGTAGCATCGATGCGCAAACTTGGAAAGATCTGAAGCTTTCCGACTATCGAGATTCACTTTCGCAAACTACAAGTATTTTCGGCCAACAAGGCCTACATCGTCAATTACGTGCAGGCAAGCCGCCGTCGGCAACAGCGGCGCAGATAAAAAACTGGATTGAAAATCCCTCAGCCTTGAGAGCATTGAGCGCGCAATTTTTGCCGCTGCGCGCGCTTGACACTGAATTATGTGGGCTACTGTTTGAGCGTGACGCCCCACGTTTGCCGACTTGGGTTCCGTACAGCGCGCTGCTGCCAGCTAGTTTTGCGTTGAGTGTTTTTACCTTTATTTTTGCACCTATTGGTCTGCCGGCGGCGCTTTGGTTTATTGCCACAGCGCTCGCCATAATTGTGGCGCAACAAACAATGTCTGACGCATTGGACACTTGGAACCGCGAAGCAAAATCACTGCGAGAGATGTTGGCGCTTATCGCTCGACTAGCAGCCACCCAACCAATCTTGACGCCGACGACAGCGCCCACTTAGCCATTTTTAAAACGCTCGAAACCCACGCTAAGTGGGTAAACCGTCAGATTACGCGTATGCCGCTAACGGCTGCAATGCCGCCGGTACGCGATTATTTTGACTATTTTTTGTTAAGTAATGTGCGGCATTACGCCAAAAGCCAAATCGTGATTGCGCAAGAACAATTGTTCCTGCAAAGCTGCTTTGAAGCCGTTGCAAATTTAGAAGCCGATCTCGCCATAGCCCATCATCTAGTAGGTGATGAAAACCTTGAAAAGCCCCGATATTGCTGGGCTTCCAGCCATCGCACTCCTATATTTTCCTTCACAAATTTAGTGCACCCAATGTTGCCCGCGGTCACACCGCTCACAGTTTTGACGACTGGCAAAGGCATTGTGCTTACTGGGCAAAATGGCATTGGCAAAAGTACGCTATTAAAGTCAATCGGCTTGAGTTTAATCACGCATCGAGCCTTCGGGTTTTGCTACGCCGATAGTGCCGACGCACCCACTTTGCCCATTTACGTTAGCCTAAATAACGAAGATAATTTGGCCACAGGCGAAAGCCTCTACATCGCCGAACTGCGCCGCGCCCGCGAGTTGCTGCAGGCAAGCCAAGCTACAAACGGCTGCATTTGCTTGATCGATGAAGTTTTCCGTGGCACCAATCACTTGGAAGCGGTGGCAGCAGCTGGTGCCGTGCTAAATCGGCTTGGCCAACACGCAACAGTCGTCGTGTCATCACACCACGCGGTGTTAGGGCCGCTATTGGCGGCATCGTTCGACCCGTTTTTTCTGCGCATGGAAAACGAGGATATTCGCACCCTACAACTTTTACCCGGCGTACTGGCGGACACCAATGGCATCGCACTACTGAGCAAAAACGGTTTCGACACCGAAATTGAAGCGGATGCCCGTGCGGTATTAAATTGGATCGGAGATTACTTAGCGCACCCTACTGAAAACCCAAATATTTTTAGCGCTAAAAATACCCTGAAGATGCCCTAAAATAGGGCATCTTCAGGGTATTTTGCAAGTAAATCGACAGCTACGTCGGGTTAGGGCAGAAAACGCCTAACCCGACAGACAGTTTTTACCCATCTTTCTTCGAGGAGTTATCCACTACTTAATATTGCACCTCGAATTTGAATCCATCAATTGCATACAAACTTTCAAAAGCAACCTTAAAAGATCTGACTAAGCCGCCAACCCAAACGGATCATCCACCGAATGCGAAGGCGTTGTGAACCACTTTGGGCCCACCGCCGTCATGTAAAAATGATCTTCTAGTCGAATACCAAACTCTCCCATGACGCAGATCATCGGCTCGTTACTGAAGCACATGCCTTCGGCTAAAGGCGTTGTATCGCCACCCACAAGGTACGGCCACTCATGAATGTCCATGCCAATGCCATGCCCCGTGCGATGCGGCAAGCCGGGCAAATCATAGCCTGGGCCGAAACCACTGGCTTCTAATGATCGGCGTGCAGCGGCATCTACAGCAGCGCAGGGCACGCCAATTTGTGCTGCGGCAAATGCTGCGGCTTGCGCGGTCTTTTCTGCATCCCAGACGTTGCGCTGGCGCATGGTTGGCTCGCCAAATACATAAGTGCGGGTGATGTCAGAAATGTAACCTGCCACTTTGCAACCGGTGTCGATAAGCACCATGTCGCCATGTTTTAAAATTTGCGCGTCTTTCACACCGTGGGGAAACGCCGACGCCGGACCAAACAGCACAATACAAAAATACGAACCCGACGCCCCCACGCGCTGATGCGCAAGCTCAATAAAATCGGCCACTTCCACGGTGCTAATGCCCTCATAAAGCATGCTGGCTGCGGCTTTATGCACCTCGATAGTCATGTCTTTTGCGCGCTGCATGAGTGCTAATTCATTCGCAGATTTGCGGGTGCGACAAAATGCGGTGATGGGCTTGGCATTCACCAATTCGAACGCGGGTTGCAGCTGTTGAATACCATCAACCACGAAGAATGGCGTGTCTTCGGAGATGCCCACTTTCAGGCCATCTCCGACCATTTTCAATTGCTGCAAAGTGCTTAAAAATAAAGCAAACGGACTTTCGTGTTCATGCCAGCAATGCACATCGCCTTCTAGCACCATATAGTCGCGCAAGGTGTTTTGCTCAAAGTACGGTGCTAAGTATTGGATGTTGCCCACCGCTGGAATTATCGCGCCTACCATGCGTTCACTAGGGCTCCATTTGGTGCCAGTAAAGTAGGTCATATTGGTGCCCGCATGCACCCACATGGCGGCCATGCCTGTGGCCCGCATTTGCGCTTGCGCACGGGCGATGCGCTGCTGATATTCTGCAGCCGCGATGGCAGCTACACCTGCCGTCATATTGGAAAGTGCCGCCAGTGCAGCTTCTTTGGTTTTACCGCCTACGCCTATTGTCATGATTGCCTTAAATTATGAAGCTTACAAATACCGTGTTTCTAAATGCTTGCGATAATGCGCGGCATCTAGTGTTGTGCCCGTCGCACGCGTGACTAATTCATCAGTAGGCCAACGGCTGCCTTGCGTCCAGATATTTTCACGCAGCCAGCTAAATACGGGCGACAAATTTCCTTGTGCCATTTGCGCATCGATATCTGGCATGGTTTTGCGCATTGTGGCAAACCATTGCGCGGCGTACATAGCGCCAAGCGTGTAGCTTGGAAAATAGCCGAACAGTCCCATGCTCCAATGCACGTCTTGCATACAGCCGTTTTTGTAGTTGCCGCGCGTATCAATATCAAGTAACTTGGCCATACCCGCATCCCACAGCGCGGGAATATCTTCTACTTCCACGCGGCCTTCAATTAAATCGCGCTCAATGCCGTAGCGCAAAATGACGTGCAGCGGATAGGTGAGCTCATCGGCTTCCACACGAATATAACTGGGCTGCACCCGCGTTAGCCAACGCGTTAAGTTATCAATTTCAAACGCATCTTGCGCACCAAACTGGGCGATTAACTTAGGCTGAAGAAGCCCTAAATACGGGCGACTCAAGCCTATTTGCATCTCAAAACTTAAACTTTGACTTTCATGAATACCGGCACTGCGTGCAAGCGCTACAGGCTGACCTAAATAATCGCGCGGCAAATTTTGCTCATAGCAGCCGTGCCCTGTTTCATGAATCGTGCCCCACAAACTGCCGACAAAACTATCATCCCGATAGCGCGTGGTAAGCCGCGTATCTTCGGGCACGCCACCGCAAAAGGGGTGCGCACTTTCGTCCAAACGGCCACCTTCAAAATTAAAACCCAGCAGTTTCATATTGTCTAAGCCCAGCGCATATTGCGCAGACTTTGCAAACGGGCCGACTGGTTCCATCACGGTTTCAGTGGCTTGTTTTGCCCGAACTTGGCGCACTAAATCCGGTAGCCACTGTTGCAAACTACCGAACACATTATCGAGTGTTGCAGCTGTCATACCCGGTTCATAGATATCCATTAGCGCATCGTGTCGCCCCAAGCCCCTATCGTCCGCCAGCCGCTGTGCTTGCTCGCGCGCTAGCTTCACCACATCGCGCAAGTTAGCCATATGCCCCGCCCAGTCGTTCGCTGGTCGTTGCGTGCGCCACGCGTGCTCACACCGCGCTGTGCTCAACGACTGCGCCTGCACCAACTGCGCAGGCAGCGCGTTAGCAGAGCGCCAATCGCGCTTAATCTCGCGCAAATTAGCCAGCTGAAAATCATCCAAATTTTCGTTCTCGGCAGCAGCCAAATGCGCAGCCAATTCAGGCGCGGTGCGAATGCTGTGCAATAAGCCATCCATCTCCGCCATCGCGTTCGCGCGCGCCACATTAGCGCCAGCAGGCATCATGGCTGAACGATCCCACGAGGCGATGGATTGTAGGTGGGATAGGCGGTGGAGGCGCTGCCAAGTCGCGGTTAGAGCGGTGTAGGCGGGAGTCGCGATAGTTTGCATGGGGTTCCTTGTTTGTTTTGTAGGTAGTAGATTATTCCATTTCCTGATCGAACGGCTAATCACAACCACAAATCTCCTAATTTCGTCGTTCCCGCGGGGGCGGGAATCCAGCGACGTTTACGGACGACACTGGGTTCCCACCTCCGCGGGAACGACGAAGCGTCGGAGTTTCAACTGCTTCACCATTAAAAGCGAAATGAAGTTACGTTATTTTTACGGCTGGTTTCCAGCCCCAGCCTTTCAACGCTAAATCATAATAAATTGAGCGCCTAGCGCAGTGTTTTATCAACAAATTAGCGTCGCTAAGCTCAGTTAAATCGCGTGTCGCAGTGGCAGCAGCGGCACCCGTCATCGCAGTGTATTTGCGGCTCGTTAAGCCGCCTTCAAAGCCACCAGAACCTGCTTCAAGTAGTTTATTGATACCTTGCGCTGCCGCGTATTTAGGGCGACTTGCCGATGCTGCGCCCAAAAATTTGCGCGCTGCAGCGCCGCATGAATTAGCGCGATTGTGCTCACACAAGCTGCGCGATACATCTCCAAAAACCACAGCAGCCAAGGCGTCACGTCCCCGTCGCTACGTTGCGCCGTATTGAGCGCGGTGTAATACTGCTTTTGCGAACGGCGCATTTCAGTTGAAACACCTTGCAAGCGAAACGGCATTTGCACGTCTTGCGCCAAAGCCATATCAATAATGGCACGCCCCACGCGGCCATTGCCGTCTTCAAAAGGGTGAATGGTTTCAAACCAGCAATGCGCCAACCCTGCACGCACAATGCCATCAATTTTCGGCGCCGCATTTAATTTACGCGATTGATTAAACCACGCACAGAAGGCACGCATCTCAGCTGGCACGACAGATGATGGCGGCGCTTCGTAATGCACTGTTTCGCGTTCAGTAAGTCCAACGCGCCCACTCACAATTTGCATCGGCTCGTCATGCACGCGATAAGCGCCCACGCGCACTTTGCGCAACACCGAAAAGTCGCCATCAAAAAGCGCGGCCTGCCAACGATACAAACGCGCGTTGGTTAAATCAGATTTCCAGTTTGCAGCAGCGTCTTCCATCACATCTAAAAGCCCCTCAATATTTCGAGGCACCGCCGCTGTAAAACTAAAATCAATGCCCAAGCGCCGCGCCACGGATGACCGCACCGCATCCAAGTTTAGAAACTCCCCCTCAATCGCCGCGGTGGCCAGTGCGTCATTCGTCCAAGCATCATGCTGCGTGGACGACAAAGACAACCCGCTAGCACCGACTGCTTCGGCCTTACCGATAAGCCTACCTTGCGCTAAGCGAGCAGCGCTAATAGCTGATTGCAGCGCGGCGGCATTGTGGGTTAGTTGCAGCCATGCGGCTGCGTGCCAGAGCCATTGGGGTTGAGTTTTTTGCGTTGGATTGATTTTAATCTGCTCATAAAATGACTTGATTAGCTACTTTAATCTAATCATTTTGGGAATGTAAGGGAGTTGAGTAGTCAGAGTCTAACGGGTGATTGCCATCCGTTGCCGTACAAAAAACCGTTAAACTCTTCCAGCAAAATGCGAAATTACCGCCCAAGCAATCATTGAGGGCTTGTGCTCCTAGCTACGCAAATGCTCGAATTTTTCCATTTTTTTATTCAAAAGATCGTTAGCAAATCCACGAACCAAGAGCGCTTCCAAATCATCTATCATTCCATCGGCAATCCAGTACGCGCTAAAGTAAAACGCGAGATCATGCAGTTGTAAATTCGTTGGAGACGGCTGGCGTGCCTGCTCATAGGCTGGTTTAAAAAGTTGTTTTCTTGTTGGATGTTCCACGAGAGTTATCGCTTGCACCTCACCACGCGTCCGGTTGTATGCGAGGTTCATTTCTTTCCATAGCGATTGAAGCTTGGCCTTGCCGGCATAAAGTGCTCTCCCCCTTGAATCATAGAATATGTACAGCCCGTTTCGCTCCGCCAGCTCCTTCCTCAAGCCCGCCTGTGAATCGTTGCAATCTTTTGGTTGCGGTAACAACTCGTATTTCTTTCCCTGTCGCGATGTCGCAACGTCTATCGGATAAAACTCTACAACTGGCTTAATTGTGTGGTATTGAGCGTCAGCCACTGCGGTATCTCGTGCCTTACTGAGCGCATTTGCAATTTGATACGCTTCAAGCGGTGCATCAGACTTCGCCCAGTTTCTTACCGTCGAAGACGAAATCCCCAAACTGTTGGCAATATCCTCATAGCGATCGCTACCTTTTTTACTCGGAAATTTTTTAGCTAAAACCGAAACAAATTCAGATGCCTTCATTTTAAATCCCCATATTTTTTCTAGCCATTGAAAACCCAAGAGCCTGATTGCGCTTTTTCATAAATTACCGGATTGCAATCCCCCGCATGTCTAATGGTCGGTAGCGCATCGGTAAGCCCCAATGCATATAACGTCAGCGAGACTATTTACGATTGAAAATTTTATCCCGATGATATTTAAGAAAGGGGTACGATTCTTTTCCTAAACCTAGCACCTTCGGCAACTTTGAGCGCTTCAGACCAAACATTAAAAGGTCATCATCGGTCATGTACCTATTTCCCTTCTTATGCAAAAGCACTTCGCCCGAATTACCAAATGATAAAAAACCGCGATCAAATAATTTGTCGATCGGAACGGATAGAAGTAAGCCATTATGTACATCAGCCTGATCACGCGAGCCTCTGCAGTCGGCCCATGGTTTTATGTGGGAAGCGACTAAAAAGGCCTTATTTTTAAGCCCAGTGAGCGCGCACTTTTCACACCACCTGTGCTCCAGCCCTTTTCTAAACTTGTGATGCGCGCTAGTTCGGCACCACACCATTTTTCTTAATTCATTACTTGCAATTTCATCCAAGCCTAATTGCTTCACGCTTGCGGCGAATAATTTCAATTGGGGAAGCGTTAAATCTGGGGCTGTAGTTGAGTTTTTTTTGACCGCACTTTTTTGTTTAAATTTTGCGCGTGCGCTTTTTGACCAATAACTTTGCGGATTAACAATCTCAACCCCAGGAATTACTTTGCCGAGCGACACAGGCTTTTCGCTTTTGGGTATGACGTCAAATACCTCAACGTCCGCTAATGGTATTTTCCACCTAGGGCGGTTTTCGCCTTGGGGAACGCAAATCGGCTCTAATTCGGAACGCTTGCCCACATAAAGTATTTGGCTTTTATCATTCCAGTGCGCTATTCGGTCGTAATCCTGCGCTGGACGGCCAGACCAAAATGCCGTCCACGCAACGTTCCTCCGGCGTAGAAAACCACCACATTTTTTATCTTCGGCGTCCGTTCTTTTCTTGCATCTGTAAAACACCCAAGTTAGATGATTTTCTTTCGCTAATCGCTTATGCAATTCTTCAAGCGTGACCTGAACCATCTAAATCTCCCAATGATTAAATTTCTAAAACCGTCGCAATGATCATCTTGCCATTCAACTAAGCGCCGTGCCATTATTTCTCACCATACCGCCCCGCCGCAACCCGCAACCTCTCCGCAAACTCCGCCCGTAACCCCTTCGGCGCAAGCACTTCCACTCTATCGCCAAACCCAAACAGCCACCATTTCAATTGTTCCGTAACAGGTAATTTAACGGTTAATTTATGCTGCCCATCGCCAACTACTTTTAGCGTTTGCGCAGCAGCGAGCGGCGTTGCTGATAAGTGCTCGCCTGCGTTATTGTAAAAATGTAGCCGCAATGTTTGCGGCGCGGTGGCCACAAAACCTAGCTTGCCTTGGGCAATATATTCGTCGAGATTGAAATCACTTTGTGGTGCTGGCTCATCGTTAATTTTAATGGCGGTAAATTTATGGAGCGCCATTAAAATAGGCTCTTCAGCCCAAGTGTGTTTTGCAATTAAGTAGGTGGTGTTACCGCGCACCACGATGGCTTCGGGGTAAACATCATATGATTTTGGCTTGTCGGCACTTCGGCTTTGATACGTTACGTGCAGCACTCGTTGTCGCAATACGCCCTCGTATGCACGCGCGTGAAGGTCGCGCCTTCCGACTTGCTTGGTTAACACTTGGGTAGCGGGCACGACGCGCACTTTGTTAATCCACGCAGCATAGGCGCTGTCGGTTTTGAGTTGCGTATTCGCCGCACCAAAGTAGCCGCTTAACGCGCCAAATAAATCGCTGGGCATCACATCGGCTAAATAGCTTTCAGTAAGCTTCAGCGCTACCGCTTCCTGTATCGACAGCCCAAAAGGCAAATTTAAAGAATCGGCTGCATGCGACCATCCGTAGGGTTTACTTTTGTCGTTGCACGCCAATTGGTGTGCAAGGGAAAGTGCGATGAGACGCCGCTGCAACGAACGCGCTGTGATTTCAAAACCCGCATTGGCTAATTTAGTTTGAAGATCAGTCACGGCCATTTGCTGCGGTGCGCGCGGCAGTAGCAGCAGAATATCGTGATCGTTTAATTTTTTAGGCATGGGGTAAGTATTCCATATGTATGCGACATTTATTGTCGCATAAAAACTTAAGTTTGTTAATAAAAATTAATTTCGGATGCGACACGCATTGTCGCATCAAGGTGCCACTATAAGCCCTGCAACCAATCTTAAACGCGCTATCCATCGCGCTAACCAAAAGGCAACTGTATGAAAAAAATATCTATTTTTAGCGGCTTTTTATCGGTCGCAATGTCTGCATTGTTAAGCGCGCCGTTGCCATCACTTGCTGCAAGTCAAAACATTACGCCAGACATGTGTTTAGACGGTGTTTGCGTTGAGCAAGATATTGGCGAGCTTGCATTGACATTGTCGTGGCAAGCCGTTGACGCCGATACCCAACGGCGTGGCGAATACCAAAGGAAGAACGACCAAAGCGTGCGTAAAGGGATCGCACGATGCGCGGAATTTAATCGGAAACTATGGAGTAACAAAGCTGAAAGGCTCTGCGAATTGCTGATGTTAGGCAACGATCAACCACGCAACAAGCTAATTGAGTTTTTTAAAGCCAATACCCAAGCGGTGTGCGTTACCGGTGGCAAAACATTCAATTTTGTTTTGACTACACCGCTTGGTTACACCAGAATTTATGCAGGGTTTAGTCGGGATGGCCGCCCGAAAGTGCAGCAAATAATAAAAGACTTTGTGCTCACCAGCGCCGCTGCAAGAACGGAACTGAGCGCATTGATACAAAAAAAGCACGCGACTTTAAGGATTGCAGACGGCACATCACTTATGGCGCCTTGGGGTGGGCAGGTAAAGTATTCCGATTCGCTGGGGACTAATAACTACGAACTTACCGCCAGCAAAATTTTTGAAAATACGCGCGAAGGCCCCAACGAAGGTGCGTGCACACCTGAATCACAAACAATTTCGGTTCAATAGGGTTGCGCAAAATGAGAGCAATATTTTTGAATCCCTGCATCCGCATATCAGCCACGTTAGTGACGATGGCAAGCTTAACTGGCTGCGGCAGCGTGGCACCCGCGTGCGGCGACACTGAAACCCTAGCGCTGGTCAGCAGCATTGCCATGAAATCGCTGTTGCAAAAACGCAATGAGCTTGGCGTAGCAGCGGCACTATTGGCGGGCATAGAAAACCATGTGGCGTTCACTGTAAGTAGCGTGCGCACGGTAAAAATTAACGAGAAAATTGGCTGGACTAGCTGTGAAGCTACGCTTGCCGTAAAGCTTCCAGAAAAAGCCAAACAGCTGTTAGCGCACCCCTTGTTTAGCCAAGTTGTTTTGACTGACCCTGCGCTGCGTGAAGTGCAAGTTGATGGCGGGTCTGCCTCCATTGCGGTGGCGTATACATCGCAGCTGACTGATGACAAAACACAACAATCGGTCGCACTAAGTGATGCGCAAAGCTTGGTGGACTTCATTGCAACGCTCGCCACGATAGGTGGGTTTAGCGTTGATGAGACCGCTACGTTACCAAGCAAAAAAGGACTCTGATCGCGCTTAATTTGGCGATCATCACCGCAACACTGACAAACGAAAGTGCATGATATGACGACTACTTTAATTTCTCCAAAACGATACGTGCTTGAGCAAGACTTTTATGATCGCGATAACTGTGTTGAAAGTTGCGAAACCGCGATACTAACGGTCATCGGAGCACACCAAGAAGCAGAGCTGACGCAACGACTTCAGTATTGGGCTTACGATAGCGAACGATTTAACCACATATCAAGGCCAGACGCTGGTGGGCGATGGATTACCAGTGGCCAAGCAAAAATAGCGGGTTATGGGGTTGGACTTATTTGGGTTACGACACAAACACCTGCCGCACTGGCAGCACTTGAAGCCGAGCTACTGTGCTACCACGCCGCAAACACAAAACCAATTTTAATAGTACAGCCGCCCGACGAAGCGTTTGCCGAGCAAATAACGTCCATGCTAGCCGCCTGCGGTGTTGAAGCTCGATTTGTTAGCACGGACGCGCGACCGGCTAATGACGTGGCCGCTTTGACGTCAATCATCGAGGCGACTCTGATACCTTTTAAGTACCCAGGAATCATATGTTTAGATCTTGCCGATGTACACACTGTGTTCGAACCAATTTGTGTGGCGAACGTAAAAATTTTTAGGGCGCAAAACGGTGCAGCCCTAGCGCGACAGCTCGGTGGAATGCCACGGTTTGAGCCTGCCCCGTCTTCTATATTCGTTGCGATATACGGGCCTCCAGGGCTGACCCTAGCTTTAGTTAATCGTTGCATGACAGAAATACGCGCGCGCGCGCCTGGGGACATTTGCGTTATTTTCACAATAACGCATGACCTCTCATTGGATAAAGATACTCACCACAATTATTACGCAGCATACATAACCACCTGCACTGAAGGTTGCAGAACGCAAACAATTCCCTAGCTTCTGCAAGTCGCCGCACTCGCTAATTCGTGTCGGCGGGGCACGCTCGTCAACCGGCTATTCATCAACGAAAAGGAAGCAATCCTTTGAAAACTAAGCCAGCTTTATCAAAATCAAATCTCTTAAGCTATCGACAATGCGCGAAGCGCCTGTGGCTTGAGGCGCATGCACAAGAATTAGGTGTTGATACAACAGAAGCCTGCACTCGCGTTGCTGAAGGGCGGCGCGTAGGCAAAGTTGCGCGGGAAATTTTAGGCCCTGGGCATACGTTTGATGTGATGACGGAAGGGGCTGCGGCTGTCATTACCCGAACTGCCACCAAAGTGGCCACAACGAGCAGAACGCTTTCTCGCCGCAAACCGTTATTTGAAGCGGGGTTTGAAGCCAACGGTGTGCGGGTGTTTGCTGATGCAGTGATACCCGTACAAGGCCCGGCTAACGAGCTGCCGCGCTGGGTGATTATTGAAGTTAAATCTGCCACCAAAATGGCGGATGTTTATTATGACGACGCTGCGATACAGTACTTCACGGCCTTTGAAGCAGGGCTAGAGTTAGATGCAATCGAAATTGCGCTTGTAAATAATGAATGGGTTTATGGAGAAAGCGATGACGACGATGACGAAGGAAATGACTACCGAGGCCTGCTTAAGTATGTCGATGTAACGCAAGAAATTCAAGCGCTGGTGCGTGAAGTACCATCTTGGGTCAAGGCTGCGCTCGCCGTAATAGCAAGCCCTGAAGCGCCGTTTATTCCCACCGGTGCGCAATGTAGCGACCCATATCCCTGTCGCTTTTTGGTGCATTGCAAGTCAAGCGAGCCAACGGTTAAGCACCCCATTCAATGGTTGCCGCGCGTGCAAACCATTGCGCTGCGCGAACATTTAGCCAAAGCAAGTGTGCTGGATATGCGGGATGTGCCAAACAAATTGCTAAATGCATCCCAATTGCGTGTAAAAAGAGCAACGCTCACGGGACGAAAATATTTTGATGTTGAGGGTGCCGCAGAAGCGCTTTCGGGTTACGCTGAGCCAATCTATTTTTTGGATTTTGAAACGGTTGGCGGCGCGGTGCCACACTGGTGGGGCACGCGGGCGTACCAACAAATTCCATTTCAATTTTCGCTGCATCGACTGGGCGCAGATGGTGAATTGCGCCACGATGCTTTTCTTGATATTTCTGGCAAAGACCCGCGCCGTGCGTTAGCAAAAGCGCTGGTAAAGGCTTGCGCCGACCCAACCGACAAAACGGAAACAACAACTGGAACGATATTCACTTACAACGTTTCATTCGAGGGCAGATGCATTCGCGAATTAGCCGAATATGTTGGCGCAAAATCCGTATTGGGTAAGGCACTGTACGCAATAGCCAAACGCTTAGCTGACTTAGCGCCGGTGGTCAGAGAACATTTTTACCACCCAAGCCAGCAAGGAAGCTGGAGCCTAAAGGCGGTGTTGCCGGTGCTGATCCCGCAACTGGGCTACGACAGCTTGGATGGCGTAAAGAATGGGCAACATGCGCAATTGGCCTACGCAGAGGCAGCTGATGGAAAATGTGAGCAACCGCGTGTAGCCGAGTTGCGCGACCAGCTTTTAAAATATTGCGAGCTGGATACTTTGGCGTTGGTCGCTATCTGGCGGAAGTTTTGGGGCAAATTGTAACGGGTATAAACTGCTTGTAGATGCGCTATTTTAGGGCATCTACAAGCATCAGAATGAATGGAATTCTAATGCACTAATTTGGGCGGTTACACACCTGTATAGCGCTCAGCAGTGCTCTTAGAATAGCTTAGCGTCTAAAAGCACCTGACCGATTTCAGCATTCAGTTTCTGTGAATCCCAGTCTGCAACAGCCTTCGGTAAATTAGCCCACGTACCCGGCTTGCGCAAAATCGCACGCTTTCGGTATTGCGAAGCCTGTATCGACGCGACTTCCGACCCAAGTTGCGCTGCCTCAATTTTTTGCCCTACATTTTTCCACTGCATTTTCCGACTTTCTCATTGCACGGGTTGTTACGCGCCCAATTGCGCACCGGATCCACCAAATTTACCAATGACGACTTAGCCTGCGTATCATAACGGTTTACCTTGATTGGCAGCTGAACAAAATGCAAAATATCATTATCAACGGTGTGTTTGCGCCAAGATGATATGTATTTTAGCGAATATTTTTCTACCACTACGAAACTCACCTTAAGCCCAATCAACGGCAGCAGCTCTAAAATTTTAGTAATATTCCGCTGCTTCCTAACCGCCAGATTTTCCACATTTTTTACCGAAAACCATCATGACCCAAACCTTCATCCCCAGCAAAGACGCCTCTCTTGAGTCTTCAATATCCACCCTCCACGCCAAGCTCGTCGCACTTGGTTTTCACGTAGTGGAAAAATCTTGGCTTAATGAAATTGAAAATATTTGGTCGGTGCATGTGACTGACCGTGATTGCACGCGCCTGTTTAGCAACGGCAAGGGCGGGTCCGAATTAGCGGCTAGGGCTAGTGCGTTGGGGGAATTTTTTGAGCGGCTGGGGACTAACTATTTTTGGACGCACTTTTATTTGGGTGAAAAAATTGCCAATGGCGCGTTCGTGCATTACCCAAACGAGCAATGGTTTCCAGTGAAGGGTAAGGCTTGGCCGAAGGGCATTTTGAATGCCACACTGCAAAAATTTTATAACCCCGATAAGGCCGTGCGTGCCGAGCAGTTAATTGACCTTAATTCTGGCAATGCGGAGCGCGGTATTTGCGCTATTCCCTATACCTGTTTGCGCGATAATTCAGTGGCATATTTTCCGGTAAATTTAATCGGAAATATTTACGTTAGCAACGGCATGTCTGCTGGCAACACGTTGATGGAAGCGCGCACGCAGGCGTTGTCGGAAATTTTTGAGCGCGATATTAAATTTAAAATTATCCGCGATGGCACGTGTTTGCCTGATGTGCCGGATGCGGTGATAAATCGCTTTCCGCGCATCGCAGCGGGCATTAAGGGCTTGCGTGCTGCCGGCTTTGGCATATTGGTTAAAGATGCATCGTTGGGCGGCAAATATCCAGTGATGTGCGTGACCATGTTGCATCCTAAAGACCAAGGGATTTTTGCGAGCTTTGGTGCGCATCCGCGCTTTGAAGTCGCCCTTGAACGGGCATTGACTGAGCTGCTACAAGGCCGTGCCTTGGACTCCTTGGGCGATTTCCCTGCACCTGGTTTTGATATGGACGAGATTGCTGAAGCGCAAAATTTAGAAATTCATTTTGTCGATTCAAGCGGCGTAGTGAGCTGGGAATTTTTACGTGACACGCCTGATTATGATTTTGTGGATTGGAATTTTTCTAACACCACACAAGAAGATTACGATTGGTCGGTTAAGACCATTCACGAAAGTGGCCACGAGATTTACGTGACTGATTTTACGCATCTTGATGTTTATAGCTGCCGTATTTTTGTGCCTGGTATGTCGGAAATTTATCCGGTGGAAGAGCTGCAGTGGGAAAACAACACTGTGGGTAATTTAGTGCGGCCAGCCATTTTGCGTTTGCCCGAGCTTACGCAAGCGGAAAGCGTTACTTTGCTAGGCATTTTTGATGAGCTTGATCTGCCTGATAATTTGCCAATTTGGACGCTTATTGGCTTGTGTGCGGACGCGGGTAGTGATTGGGCTGACGTGCGCGTGGGCGAGCTAAAAGCACTGCTTGGCTTAGCGGCCGATGATACCGATGCGGCGCTGGACGGCTGTATTTGGTTACGGCAATTTGGGCAATTAAGTGATGAGCGCGCGCGCGTTTATCGGTGCTTAGAAAACATGCTGCAGCTAGATAATTATGAAAATTACGAAGCGAATTTATTGCTCATGTTTGGCGCAAAAACATTGGATAAAGCTAAGGCATTGATTACCCGTGAGGAGCAATTTTTTGGCCTACCCGCGTTGGGAAAAAATATGGAGGGCAGCAAAATGCATACACAATTGTTGGCGGCCTACGATAAAGTACAGCGCTGCAAAACCGCCTAAAGCGTTAAAAATAGGCTGAAGACGCCCTATTTTAGGGCATCTACAGCCTATCTATTCAATTTTGCAAGTAAAAAAGCCCCGCTTTCGCGGGGCTTTCAACTCCTCCTGCCTATTTTAATTACTCGACAGTGACGGCCGTACGATATTGCGCACCTTGGAAGTCACGCACTAATACATGTAACTTACCGGTGGCATCACTTGGTAAACATAGTTGTTCGGCGTTTATTACTTGTGCTTTGCGGTTGCGTAGGCTGGCATCAAAAAACACGCGCTTTAAACCCGATGCTGTTTCAGCCACAACCTGCCATGATACTAAGCAGTTTTTACCGCCGCCGCAATTGTTGGCCTCGTTGTCATCTAAGCCCGCAGACAGCGATAGTTGCTTGTAGCCTGCGGCTTTTGCGGTGCTACGGCTTACACTCAAGCCAGCGCCTTTTAGCTGATAAGCCTTTAATGTTGCGTCCGAAACTGCGGCATAGTCAGCTGGGTCATTGCGGCAAATACCAGCCGTTGCGGCTTGTACTGGCACGATGAAAGCTGACGCAGAAACTTCAGTCACAAGCTCAACCGGAGCGCGTGCAGGGGCTGTGGTGCCAGCGCCAGCGAAAGGTTTATTTGGATTGAAGTTGCAAGACTTTGTACCTGTTTGGCAGGTTTTGAAAGTTTCGCTATCGTTAAAACCACCTGCAGAACGGCGTTCTAGGTGCAAGTGAGGACCGCTACCGCATTGGCCCACAATTGGGAAGTCGCCATGGTTAGCAATGAATTGGCCTTTGGTCATGGTGTCGCCAATTTGCCAGTTGTTTGAGTTCAAGTGCAGATAACGCCATCTTGCGCCACTGGTGTCTTCAACTAACAAATAGTGACCGCAGCCATTAACAAAAGTTTTATCCACCACTGTGCCGTTCGCTACAGCGCGCGATGATTCAGCACCTGGGGCATTCCAGTCTTGACCAATGTGCGGGCTAGTTCCGATATTGCGGCAAACGCACCAGCTAAAATCACCGCTGTAGGCAACGCCGTTTGGCATTGGCGTGTCGTAGGCTGTGGGAGGTGGTGCCACTACAAACCCGGCCGGAGTGTTCAAAAGCGTCAACTCAAAATACACGTAGCCAGTAGTTAGCGCACATCCAGCTGGCGCTGCGCTTAGCGACACATTGTAGTGACCGCCACTGGTGGTAGGCACGGTCTTCATCACGTAATTTGCTTTTGCTATTAAACACTTATCAGCCGCTGGTAGCGCGGAAGAATTAGCGGTCGACGTTTTTAAAAATGTGGAATCACCCAAACTTAGCACCGTAATGCCCGCGTTGGTATGGCCAGTAAACAAAAAGCCGGTTGAGAATGCGCAGCCGGGTGCCAACGTTTTTGTGTTGAGGGCAAAATGACTAGCAGTAGTGGTGGGCGCGGCGGACAGTGAGTAAACACCAGGGTTCAAAGTGCATTTGCTGGCGGCTGGTAGGGTTGACGCAGACGCTGTGGTTTTCTTTAAAAAAGTGGTGGTGTGCACCGTGACAGAAAGCCCAGCCGTTGACGTATGCGGCTGATAAATGAAGCCAGTAGTGATACCGCAACCTGCATAGTTACGTGGCGTGGTAACTTTCCAATGGCTTGCGCCGCCATCAACAATAGATGAAATTTCCATCGCTTGGCCAGCGGTAAATGCGCATTTTTGATTATCCGCTAGGGCTGAAGACTGCCCAGTATTGGCCTTTAAGAAGGTATTAGCAGAAATATAGAGCATGGCTGCGTCAACTTGTGGTGCTAAAAACGAGGTGATCCCTAACGCACAAACTGCTCCCAACCACCGCATACTTTTAATACTGTTTTTGTTGTTCATGGCGTTGCTCCTGAGGGAAAATTGATGATTTTTTAATGCTGCTTTATTTTTTAATCAACTACTTTTTGATGGACTACAGGTCACCTACGGTTAGTCTCGTACTTTGTGATCGTGATGCTCTTCTTTAGTTGCGGTTGCTGGATCTACACACTTACAAAATGCGGTGCCATCGGCGCGTAAGCGACAGTGGCCGTAACCAAACATCCATGCCATTGGTCGGCCATTACTTAGCTTCAAATCTTGTAGCGAATCCCCTTCTGCACCGCCCAACAACATATGCACCAAGCGTGCGCCGCGTTGGGCACCGCGCGTTTCTGCTTCTGCGGTCACTTCCTCTATTTTTGCTGCCATCGCCAGCGCATCGACAACACCACTAGTTTTTACCGCAATCCGTTCAACAGCACTTTGAAAATCGGCTTGCTTGGTGCGGTAATGTTCCAAGGTATAGGTCGCGGGGATGTCTTTTTCCCAAGTGGCACTAAATTGGTAGTACCAGCCATCGTGTTGCCAAAACTGCGAAACCTGTTGCGTTAGCGCATCGAGGGGCACGGTTTGGGTTGTATCTACGCCTAATGAGTTGCGAATTGAGTTTTCGAGTGTCGGATAAGTCATCTCAGCGCGCTTGGAACAAGACTTATCAACACTAATGGGGGTGTTGCTTGCTACAAATTGCTGCGCTGCAGCAAGCTTCGGTTTGTCGAACCAGCTATTGCTTAACTCTACATACTCAGAGCCAACGAGCTCTAATTCCGGTGAAACTGAGTGCGAATGCTTAGCCTTTGTTAAATTTTTTTGCTGCGCCGCAACATTTGAGCTCGGCTTTGGCTCATGGCCATGGTCGTGGTGCGGGTCGTGCGATTGATCGCCTACTACGTGGCCGTTTCTAGCTGGCTTCTCGCTCTTTACCGCTAAAAAACAAATGCCACTGAACAGAACTACCATCAGTCCAAGCGCATAAATGATTTTGCGGGATGAAATAAAGTTTTTTAACATCAAAGAGTTAGCATCCAATTGATAAGAAACGTTCGATTCAGAATTTATTGGTTACGCAAAAACTGCACCCTTATCTACATACTTTTGCGCGTCCACACTATTTAACAATAAAACTTTAAAAACCTGTGCTATTGTCATTTGCGTACCAGTGCAATACCAGTACAGAACCAGTATAGAACCACTGTTTAAAAAAAGTCAACGCTAATCGCCAATGCAATTCGTTTCGTTTGTTAAATTGATGCGATAACTTTTGATATACCGGCGCAACGCACTCGCAACACCTCGTTTTACGGTTTTTTCTGCACTTAAAAAACAACAATTTCAAGGAGACACGCAATGAATTCGATTTTTGCGATCGCAGCTTTAGGACAAAAAAAAGCCCAACAATGGTTTTTTAAGCGCGCGTTCACAGTGCTTCTGGTTTTAGGCATTGCACTTATCGCGCAAGTCGCCACGGCCGGTATTACTCTAACGAGCCCAGCTGCTAACAGTACCGTGGTGAACGGCGTAACCTTTACCGCTAACGTCACAAGCGATATCGTAAAAGTAGATATTTTTGCGGGCACCTTTGCGCTGGGTACACTGAATAGCACCAACGATTTCTCGCTCCGTTACACCTTTACTACCTTGGGCGCACGCGGTCTTGAAGCGCGCGGATTTAATTCTGCAAATGTACTGGTATTGACGGTGCCGCTAAACATTACCGTGGTTGATATGTTGGTTGTCACCCCGCAAACCAATGCCGAATTTCTAAACGGCACACCTGTTGTTGTAGCCGCAAGCGACCGCGTCACGCAAGTGGTGCTTAAAGCTGAAACCTTTGAAATCGGCCGCACCACCACGCGAGACGGCGTGGGCAGATTTATCATTAACCCAGCGGTGGTGGGCACCATTGGCGCACGCACCTTTAATTTTGACGCGCTACTATTAACCAATGCCAGTGTTGCCACCAGCGCAGTGCCGGTTACTGTCACTAACGTAGCGCTAGTCACACCGGCAGAAGGTGCTAGCTACAATTCGGGTGCCACCTTCACCATGCAAGCCAAGGCTGTATCTACCGCCACGCGTGTGGAATATTTTGCCGACACCGTATGGCTCGGCAGCTATACCGATAGATCCACCATGTTTAGCCGCGCAACCTCACTAAATACTGCAGGCAACCGGGTGATGAGAGCGACGTCCTACAACGCTGGCGGCACGGTGTTAGGCACAGATACTTCAAACATCACCATCGTCGCAGCTACGCCGACCTGCGTACTACCGCAAGTACTCCAAAACGGCGTGTGCGTAACCCCAACCGCAACGTGTCAATTTAGCGCTTGGACGAGCTACAAAGGCGTAGCGATGCGCAAGCACTCAAGCGGCGCCTATATTTACAAAACTTCGAACAAGCAAATTGATGCCGACGGCGCACCCAATGCATATCACCCAAGCGATGTGGGCAAACCATGCTCAACTACTGGTGGCTTATTGGGCCTCGATTGCCCCGCAAATGCAGGCTGGCCAAACGCAAGCTTTTGGCGTGATGTATTGGTTGTGGATCCCAGTAACAGCAACCGCCCTTATACCCAACCAAGTGGCACTTATGCAGGCTTTTTTGTTTCCCAAACATCCTTGGTTGATTCAAGCAAAGCCGAAACCAATCCTGCGCGCTATGTCAGCTCCACTACTGTTCCTTACATTGTGTTTCCAGGTAACTTTAGTGCTCTCACAGGAACGGGTAAGCGCGGTGACTTAGGCTATGCCATTAACCTTGGCAATCAAACTAAGAAAACCCATTTTGTCGTGGCCGAAACTGGCCCGGCAAATGCTAATTTAGGCGAAATGTCGATTCAGCTCGCAACCCTACTGGGCGGCACCAATCCTAGCCCAATTAACGGCTCAGGCGCGCCAAGTGGCACAGTGCTGTACGTTTCATTTCCATTTTCAAGCAATACCTACGCATGGCCACAAACTGCGGCACAAATGCAAGCAAACACCAATGCACTATTGCAAACTGTTGGTGGCGAAGCGGGGATTTTGGCTTGCCAAAATTCGTTCTAACTCCCCATTAAATGCGTCAAAAAAAGGCGTACATGCTATGCATGTACGCCTTTTCTAATTAACCCAAGTTACTCGATAACTTTCCATCACGCTGACTGCTTTAGCTGCCAATGTAATACTACAAAGGCCATTGCAGCTGCAATGTTGGGGCTATTTCATGGCAACGTATTTGGTCATTCATCCTTGATTCCAACCACGTGGTGCGCATGAATTTTTATGCTTTTGCGGGCGGGAAAGGTTGGTCAGAGACCAGTGATTTTGGCGGGCTAACCACAACGGCCCTCCTTGGTTACAGTGCCGCATGGGGCCTTAATTTAGCCAGTCCGGCACGCGGTTTCATAGTCACATCAGGGCTAAGGACTACACCATCACAGCGGCTTCAGGACGGCGCATGGGCATTGATGCGGCCGTGACGCCGCGCGCTGACGGCACGCTGGAATACAAAGGGGCCGGCGTAATCGATGACGGTCGCTTCGCGTTTCGTACACCACCAAGACAGTCTTAAAAAATTCAAATTAACTAAATCCGGTTCGAGCTAGCGTACGAGTGACCGATACTGTTTTTATGCCATTTGTTACAGTCTCACTCGATTTATAAACGCGACACCAAATAGCCGATTTACCGCTTGTATTTTTGACCAAGCAGGCATAAATTACTGACTGCGGTTGTGCACGGGCAACGCCGCCAAAACAACAATAGGGGAACAAATAAATGAAGATTTTCGACCGTCCGCTCTTTTTTCGCTGGCTTGCACGGAGTTTTGCTGCCGTGCTGGCACTCGTTTTCGCCTCCACCATTGGCCTCGCGAGCGCACAAACGCTTGCCTTTACCGCTCAACTGACCGGCATTAACGAAGTGGCCAACGGCGACCCTGACGGCACAGGCTTGGCCTCGGTTACCATCAACACCGTAACTGGTGCAACTAGCTGGAGTATTGCCACCGCCAATATCTTGCTGCCAATTTCACTGGCACACATCCACCAAGCAGCTGCAGGCGTAAACGGCGGCGTGGTGTTTGATTTTGCAGCGCAGCTGACCGGTAGCGGTACGATGACACCCGCCCTTGCCGCACAAATTGCGGCCAACCCGACTGGCTTTTACGTAAACGTGCACACCACCGAGCACCCAAGCGGCGCGATACGAGGGCAATTATTTATACCTGGCCAAACGGTGCCAGTTAACCTGGTTACCTCCCTTTCTGGCGCCAATGAGGTTGCCAATGGTGACCCTGACGGCACAGGCAGCGGTGGGGTGGTTATTGACCCCATTACCGGCACAGTTTCATGGAATTTCGCTACCGCCAATGTGGACACCCCAACCCTGGCTCATATTCACAGCGGTGCAGCGGGTGTGAATGGCCCCGTCATATTCGATTTCGCTGCGAGACTCAGTGGCTCGGGCCTGATGTCTGTGACGCTAGCTAACAGCATTGTCTCGAATCCAAGCGCTTTTTACATCAATATCCACACTGCTGCCCACCCGGGCGGCGCGGTGCGCGGGCAACTCCGCGCCAGCGGGGCGACTGCGGTAGGAACAAATGCAGTGCCAACCCTATCGGAATGGGCACTTATTTTAATGGTGTTGATGATGGCCGCCGTTGCCAGCAAACAGTTTAAACGCAGGCAATAGTAAGCCGTAAGCAGACATCTGAATAAGCTAAAAAGCCTTGCTGGTGTGCCAGCAAGGCTTTTTAAACAACATCAATTGCGCGAATGTTTGACTATTTAGGCCTTGCAACACAAGTCAAATTTTAACTTGACGTTCAGCACAGATTCCGTAGCGCAGCTTGATCCGCTTTTTTGCGATAGCTGGGACGGTGACAAAAATCGACATCTTCAATAGTTTAGGATCGCACCAGCTATCGCGGTGAAATCGCTCGAGCGGGTCTACGAGGAGCAGTCGCGTAAACATCTGCGCCTTACTACGAAAAAATTATTTTTCGTGCCTAAAACGACTGCTTCTCTGTCTGCCCAAACCGTTCCTTCTCTTCATCCCTGTCGTTGTAACTAATGCCCTTTGTCATCCAATCTGGTGCTGCTGCACCCTTTAGGAAATGATCAAAATACTGCTGCATGCGCAGTGAAAAATCCTTTTGATCAGCGCGGCGGCGAAGGTTATGGAGCTGGCCGTTATAGTTAAATAAGTACGCTTCTTTTTCATGACGGCGTAGTGCCAAAAATAGCTCAATGCCCTGACACCACGGCACGGCATCATCGGCATCGTTATGCATAATAAGTAACGGTGTTTTTACTTTTTTAATGTGGAACACCGGCGAATTTTCAACATACAACGCAGGCGCTTCTTGCAAATTCTTACCGATGCGGCTTTGCTGTTGCTCGTATTGAAACTGACGTGGTAGGCCTGATCCCCAACGAATACCGGAGTAAGCGCTGGTCATATTGCCCACCGGCGCACCGGCTTCAGCTGCGCGAAAACGATTAGTTTGGGTGACCATCCACGCAATTTGATAACCGCCCCATGAATGGCCTTGAATGCCAATGGCTTTCTCGTCAATAAACCCTTTTGCCACCAGCTTATCAATGGCGGGCATCACCGCATCCAACGCGCTTTGACCAGGCTTACCGATGGTATAGGCGATGTCAGGCATCAGCACCACATAGCCATTACTGACGTACAGCGAACGATTTACGCCGTTGCTGGGCGCTGGATTTACGAAGTTATGAACGTCTTGCGAAAGCCGCTCGTAAATGTAGACCATTAGCGGGTATTTCTTTTTTGGGTCAAAATTTGCAGGCTTGTACAACGCTGCTTTTAGCGGCACGCCTTTGGCGCTGGTAAATGCCATAAGCTCACTGGTGCCCCATGCATAGGCAGCCATTTGCGTCCCAACGGCACTCACCTTTTCAACATTCGAAAAATTGGCGTTGGTGGTGAGCAGCTCAGGAAATTCATTAAATTTCGATGCCGTTGCCAGCAACACATCGGCCTCCAATGCGCGGCCAAGATAGCGATAGTTTTTGTCACCGGCAAGCAGTTGTTGCGGGAGTGCGTTACCTTCAAAATTGGTGCGATAAAACCCGGTGGCACGTGTGTTTAAGTTTTCGCCACGCAATACCAATGGTTTTTTAACGTCAATACCGCGCTCCTCACTATCCTCTTCAATTGGCTCGATAGGCTGAAGGCGCAGACGTAACGCGGCTTTCCGGCCAGCACCTTGGGTTAAATTGCGCGCGACGCGGCCATCCACAAAAAACTGCCACACATCAAATCGGTCATAAACCAACACCGATTGGCTGTCGGAAGTCCATCCCGCCGTGCCATAGGCCCCTGCTGGTGACGACAAATCATGCTCTTCGTTATACATTGCTACTTTCAATCCAGCGCTCAATTTTTTAACGTTACCATCTTTAGTATTGAGCGCTTGCCATTGTTTGTTTTCATAAAAAAGTACCCATTTGCCATCGGGTGCCCATTGGCTCTGTCCAATATTGCCGGCGGATCGCGCTTTCTTTACTACCAATTTACGCACACCAGAAGACGGATCCACCGTATAAAGGTCGGTGTAAGCACCGTCGTAGTCAACGAGCTTGCGGTACGCGCGATCATCCGAACCCAACACCGCTTGTCCATCGTCGCTCAAGGTAATAGTGCGCAGGGTTTCATCCCCAAGTTGGATGTAGGTGGATGTAGCAAAATCATAAATGCCACGATAGCTGCGATTTTTTTCTTGCACCGATCGTACCTTTTGCATCGGTTGCACTACATCATCATTCCAGCGCCACAAATCTGCACTCACCTTTTTATCATCCGTCGGCAAATCTTCCGGCTTACGCGGCACTTTGGATGGCAAGGTAGCGGATATCAATAACTTTTTGCCATCGCGCGTATACGCTAATGTCCCTTTATCACTTACTACATAGCCAGATGGGAAACCTCTAAATTCGCGCGTCACCAGCGTATTAGCTTGGGACTGCCCGCGTAGCCATTGGTAAACTTTAAATTGCGCCACGCGGTCTTTCACATTCGCCGTCACATCATCACGATTACTTAAAAACGCCGCTTGCGATTGCTCTCGATTCCACGAGAGTTTAGTATATTTTCCCTTGCCTACTAATAGCGGCACTGCGGCGGCTGTATCTTGCGGCGTAACCGCGTATAGGCCGTTATCGGTTTCAGCCTTTGACGCGACGTTCAACAGCAGCGTGCGGCCATCGCGGGCAAAGGCACTTTCCAACACATCAGCAAACTGTCGTTCAGCCCCAGTTTCTAAATTACGTAAAATCAGCTCGGTGCCGTACTCTTTTTTAGGCGCATCGGCATCCGTGGGCAGCGCGCCGGTCGCCGTTGCGGCAGCAGCACGCGCTGGTCGTGCTTGATCGTCCGCATCATCAATATCTGCGGCCTTCAGCTTCTCATCGGCTTTTGGCGCAGCAGCCTTGGGTGGCTCTACCTTGGCTTCTTTCAAATACGCGACCCAAGCACCACCTTTGAGCGGCAACTGAAAGCTTTTAACTTCAGCTATGCGTTGTACTTGTGTTTGTGGGAGCGTTTGCGTATCGGCTAGTTTAATGATCAGTAGCCCACCCTTTGGCATATCGGCTAGCTTTTTCCGCGCTTTGCGAGCAGCCACGGTATCGGCGTTCGATGCATAGGTGCCGGTAACCAAAAATTGACTATCGCTGCTAAATGCGACGCGAATTGCACGCGGCACCGGCGGCGCATCGGGGTTTTCTTCATTGGGCGTGGTCACTGGCGCGGGCAATATGCCCACGGTTTCCCGCCGTTCTTTTCCAGTGGCTATTTCGCGCAACACCAACTCGCCATCACCATCTTGCGGCTGTACCGAATAGGCCAACCACTTGCCATCTCGCGAAAGCACCGGCGTTGCGATAGTGCGCCACGCATCAAAATCGGTGTGGACAATGGGGCGTTTTGGTGTCAACACGGCGCTCACCACACTGGCTTTAACATTTACAACCGTAGGGGCTGGCGTAGCATCGGCAAACAAGTTGACTGACAACAACGTAAAGCACAAAAGGGCGGTGGCCTTTGAAACTTGAAAAGGATAGTACGCGCGCATGGCAATCTCTGTGGGTTAGAGGATGAATAACAAAATGTCGATGCCTAGATTTTCACACAAAGCCGTACCCGCTGCGGAGTAAACAGCGCGCTGTTGCGCACAATAGCAGGTAACAGTTTGTAACTGCCTGAAGACACCCGATTTTAGGGCATCTTCAGGCTATATTTACGGCCCGAGTTTAGCGCTCATTTTTAATTTAGACAGCGCTTCCCTAATTTTTGGCAAGGCAGCTCTGGCCGCAGCCTCGCCACGAGCAATACACTTCAAGCGATAGGCATGGCTAATACTTGCATAGTAATCAAGGTCAGGATGAATAAAAACGTCTGCTAAATTACGTTCGGTTGCAATTAACGTGGTGCGTCTTTTATCGCGAATTTTCCACTCTTCAGGTACGTGCGATGGGGTGCGCTCAAGGTAGGCCGATACATCCACGGCAATTACAACTTGCGCCCCTAACTCACGGGCGATGCGACTGGGTACAGGCTGAGCTTCATCGCCGTCATGATATTCCACGCCACGTATGCGCACCGGCGTGAAGCGGTCAGGCGATGCGCTGGATGCGCGTACGGCGGCAGCGGTGTTGCCTTTTGTGAACACTGCAAGCTCATTGTTGTCGCGCCGAGCGGCTACGACGGCTAACTTCCGTGGGAAGCCTTCAATGGGTTTGTGCCCAGTTTGCTCGGCTACAAAATTTTGCAGTGCGCCACCATTACCCGCTAATCCTGACGTAGACACACCGATAAATCTGATTGGGTCGATTGCAAGCGCGATTTTTTCGATTTCTGCTGCTTTCATGCCGTTGGCATACAGCGCACCGATTAGCGAGCCGACGCTGGCACCAACGACCAAATCTGCTTCGATACCATTGGCTTCTAGCACCTTTAACACGCCCACATGCGCAAAGCCACGCGGCCCGCCCGCGCCCAGCACGAGCGCTACTCGTGGACGTTGTTCAGCCGCAAAGGGAACAAATTGGGGCGCGTCTGCGCCGCTAAATTCAGCTATACCACCCGCGCACGCACCCAATAACAATGCGCTGCCGCCAATGGCAAACGCGCGCCGGAAAAATCGTTGCGCCGCAATTTGTGCCGCGATAGTTAACAAGGGCTGCAAATGCTCGCGCAATTTCAGGCCATGTGCTACCGTTTCCGAGTTACGCCATCGGCTTTTGCCCAACAACACCCGCATCATAAACCTACGTCTTCCATCGAGATCAACAATAATGACTTCCGCTACCCGTTCTGGATTCTCGCTCAACCCCGCTGCGTGGGCAATTTCAACAAAAGTGATCGCCGTCATTCTCGCTGTTTCGCTCACGCCAATGCTACTCACCGCATACTACAACACCACCAATAGTTTGGATGCGTTGCGCGATATTGAGCTGCGCAGCCAACGCCAAATTGCTGACAATATCGCCGGCCGCATTGGCCAAATTTTAACCGACACCCGCCGCACGGTGGCCTATATTGCCGCCGAGCCTATCTTGGCAATTGCGCTAGAACAAAAAAAGCCGGAGAGCTATACCTCGGCATTGGCACGAATGCAGTATTATGTATCCACCAATCCCGATGTTGATTTGGTGATTATTATGGATAAGGACGGCACCGCGGTAGTGTCGACGGAGCCTTCGGCATTGGGCAAAAACTTTAAGTTTCGCGAATACTTTGCGAGCTCAGTGCAAGGCCGCCCTTTCATGACGGGTATGGTGGTAGGTGCTGCGCAGGGGAAGTCTGGTGTCAATATTTCTAACCCTATTACCAACAGAGAAGGCTTGATTTTAGGCATCGTCATGGTGCGGGTGACGCAAAAATCTATTGCTGCCATTGTTGAAGACGAGCGGCCCACTAAAGAGCGCGTTGGCTTTCTGATTGATGGTGATGGGGTCGTGATTTACCATCCAGATCCTTCCATGCGCTATAAAAGTCTAAGCCAGCTATCTGACGCAAGCCAAGCCGCTATTGCTGCTGATAAGCGCTTTGCCTTGCCAAAAATTGATAGTCTCGCACTAGATACATTGGGAAATGCCGCTACAAAAACCAAGGCGGCCGGCCATGTTCGCTACGTATCGCCGATTAGTCGCGAAGCCGAAATTGCGGGATACGCACCCGTGGGGATTAACGATTGGACAGTGATTGCAAGCTCTACGGAGTCGTATTTCACCGCGCCAATTGAGGCGCAGTTTAAAAAAGTAATCATCACAGTGGGCATTGTTGGCGCCGTATTTACGCTATTAGGCCTACTGTTTGCGCGGCTGTTGGTGCGCCCATTAAATTCAATTATTAGTGCAGCACGTGCGCTAAGCCGCGGCGACCATGCCAATGCACAAGCACGCGTGTATTCGCGCGATGAAATGGGCCAACTGGCACAAACATTTAACTCGATGAGCAAATCAGTGCTTGAGCGGGAACGTGAGCGCGGTATTTTTGGTGCGTTAGTATCGCCGGATGTGCGCGATAAACTGCTCAGTGGTGATCTAAAACTTGGCGGCGAACAAATTCGGGTAGCAGCGTTGTTCTCCGATATTCGCGGCTTCTCAACTATTTGCGAGCGCATGAGCGCGTCAGAAATTGTCGCGTTTTTAAACGAGTACTTAACCGAAATGACCGAAGCCGTAAAGCCTTTCGGCGGCTACGTAAATAACTTTATTGGCGATGCCATCGTGGTTATTTTTGGCGCACCGGTGAGCGCGCCCGAAACCGAATACCGCGCTGTGATGGCAGCCTTGGCGATGCGTGTTCGGCTTGATGCCTTAAACCAACGCCGCGCTGATATTGGCGAATTTAAACTTGAAAACGGTATCGGCATTAGTACAGGCAACGTTGTCGCAGGCCAAATTGGTGCGCTAGAGCGCTGTATTTACACCGTAATTGGCGACGCCGTAAACGTGGCGGCGCGGCTTGAAGCGCTGACCAAAGACGTGGGCCAACACATCCTCATGAATCATGCCACCTACTTAGGCTTACGTGACCACCCAGAAATTATCACCGTTCCGCTGGGCGAACACAAAGTAAAAGGGCGCACCGAGCCCGTCATTGTGCACGCCGTGACGGGACTACACGCCAATACCACGCCTGCGTTGGAAGCACCAGAAGCACTAGAGGCACTAGAGGCACCCGCGCCGTTGGCGCTCGGCGCAACAGCGGTCAGTGCGGCGACGTGACCGCGATCGCCCTTGCTATTTGCAAATAGCAAGGGCGATGCGACAGTACAAATTTATCAAACTTTACACTCTATCAGCAGTTAAATTAACAACTGATGACGCGTGGACGAAATAGGCTGAAAAGACCCTAAAATAGGGCGTCTTCAGCCTATTTTTTTGGGGAAGTCTAACCCCTTACCTGACAATAATTGTCAACTTCTTCCAACACATCCCCAACACAGAGTATGCTGCAGGGTAATGTAATCAGTTGGAAAACAACAACGCAATGAACACACGCTCTTCTCCCGTGATATCTGATGATGACGCGCCTAATTATCTGCAACACTTTATGATTGTGGCGTCGATCTACGCTATTTCATTGCCGCTTGTGGGCTTTGCCTACGCTATTGCGCTGATTTCGCTTGCTCCAGCCCTTGCCGCTTTGGCTTTCGCGGTTATTTTTAACGCCGTTTTAGCGTTGGTATTCGTCACCAAGCGCAATTTAAGCTTTGCTGATCCGAGTCTTGTCAGCTTTCAAACAACTATCGCCATCGCTTACTCGATGTTTTTGGCCTACAGCTTTGAGCACGATCGAGGCCTGCCGCTTTTCATGTGTTTTGTGGTGCTGTTGTTTGGTATTTTTAAATTCAACACGCGTCAGTTTATTTTCACCACACTGATTATGCTGGCTAGCTATGCGCTGGTCATCAATTTACTGATGAACTTTAAACCCAAAACCGTCAATGTCTATCTTGAATGGTATCTATGGCTAACGCTCGCATTGGTGCTGCCCGCTTTTGCCCTCATCGGCGGGCGGATTAGCGAAATGCGTGCGCATATGAAAAAATCGAACGCTGCCTTGCTCCTGGCGCTTTCAAAAATTCAAAGCATGACGCATATTGATTCTCTAACCGGCGTTGCTAACCGTACGCTGCTTGACGATACATTAAAAAAAGCGATTGTTAGGTCGAAAGTGATTGAGCGTCGCGCGGCTATTTTATTTATCGACTTAGATCATTTTAAGCAAATTAATGATTCCCTCGGCCACCCTTTGGGCGATAGCGTGCTGCGCGAAGTTACCCGCCGTTTATCCTCGCACGTTACCGAGAACGATACCTTGGCGCGTCTCGGTGGCGATGAGTTTGTGTTGTTGCTCGAAAACTTAGAAAGTCCCGAACAAGCGCGTACCATTGCCGAAAAATTACTGGCAAGCCTTAATCCGCAAATGCGCTTAGACGGCCACGACGTGGTCCTATCTGCCAGCATCGGTATCGCCCTTTGTCCAGACCACGGCGAAACTGCTGAAGCGTTAATTTCAAATGCCGATATCGCAATGTATGCCGCGAAGAGCGCAGGGCGGTCACAGGTTTGCGTATTTAGCGGGCTTTTGAGTGAGCTTGCGGTTGAAAAGTTTAAACTTGACGCTGACATACGCCTTGCCATTCAACGTGACGAGTTTGTGCTGCATTTCCAACCCAAGGTAGATGTAATCAGCGGTTTCGCCGTTGGCGTTGAAGCCCTTATTCGCTGGCAACATCCACAGCTAGGGATGCTTAGCCCCAATAGTTTTATCACTTTTGCTGAGGAACGCGGGCATATCATTGCCATTGGTAGATGGGTGCTCAAAACTGCATTTGAAAAGCTTAAGAGTTGGGAACTGGCCGGATTACCGCCAATGACTGTTTCAGTTAATCTATCGTCGATTCAACTCATGCAACCGGGCTTTGTAGAAGATTGTGCGCAAATTTTAAAAGCTGCCAAAATTAATGCAAAGCAAATCGAGTTAGAAATTACCGAAAGCACGCTCATGAAAAACCCTGTGCGCGCCGCCGAGGTGCTAGAAGCACTGCGCGCTCTTGGTTTTAAGCTTGCCATTGATGATTTTGGTACCGGCTATTCATCCCTTGCTTACCTCAAACAATTTCCAGTGCATACGCTAAAAGTGGATCAGTCTTTTGTGCGTGATTTACCGCATAACCGCGATGACGTAGCTATAACTCGCGCGGTCATCGCGATGGCCCACAGCTTACGCATGAATGTTGTGGCTGAAGGTGTGGAACGGCTAGAGCAGCTCGACTTACTTCGGGCCGAAGGCTGCAATGAATTCCAAGGATTTTATTGTGCCAAAGCCTTGCCAGAGGCTGAACTGATTAAGTTCTACCAAGACCCGCGCAATACCGGTATTCCTGCGCAGTAGCAGAAGCATTAAAGCACTAGAAGACCCGCCGATGCCAGCATCGCGAAGTCAAAAAAGGCATAATTACGCTTTAGCGTATTGCGGGTAGCGTGCACCATGAGCAAGCAAAAAATTGAACTATATGATGGTGCCGCTGGTGGCTGGGGTGCGCTGCGCAGCTCTGCCAACGCGCTGTTAACACATGACATTGCCGTTAAAGGCGCCCGCACCATGTTGTCTGCTAACCAGCCGGACGGCTTTGATTGTCCAGGCTGCGCTTGGCCTGATCGCAACCATAAGTCCTCATTTGAGTTTTGTGAAAATGGTGTGAAGGCGGTAGCCGCTGAAGCCACTGCGCGGCGCACCACCCCTGAATTTTTTGCGCAGCATACGGTGTGCGAGCTCGCCACAAAAAGCGATTTTCATCTTGAAGACCAGGGCCGCTTAACGCAGCCCATGGTGTATGACGCCGCCAGCGATAAATACTTGCCCATCGATTGGGACGGCGCTTTTGCGTTGATTGCAAAACACCTAAATGGTTTGCAAAGCCCGAATGAAGCAATTTTTTATACCTCTGGCCGTACCAGCAATGAAGCCGCTTTTCTGTATCAATTATTTGTGCGGGAATTTGGCACCAACAACTTCCCCGATTGCTCAAACATGTGCCACGAGCCAAGCGGCGTAGCGCTGCGGCCGCAAATTGGTGTGGGCAAGGGAACGGTGACGTTAGATGATTTTACGTTGGCCGATGCAATTTTTGTATTCGGTCAAAACCCCGGCACTAATCACCCGCGTATGTTGGGCGAACTGCGCGCCGCGCATAAGCGTGGTGCTAAGGTAGTAAGCTTTAACCCCCTGCGGGAGCGCGGGCTAGAACGCTTTAGTGATCCACAAAACAAGCTAGAGATGGCCGTAAATAGCTCATCGCCAATCAGCACTCACTACTTTCAGCTAAAAATTGGCGGCGATTTGGCGCTAGTCAAAGGCATGATAAAGCACCTGTTGGAGCGCGAAGCCGCTGGCGAGCAGTTGCTTGATTTAGCGTTTATTACTGAGCACACCGTGCAGTTGGGCACGTTGCGCGAGGATGTACGCGCAGAAAGCTGGGCGCTGATCGTACAAGAATCTGGATTAAGCGAAGCCGATATTCGCGCAGCAAGTGATGTGTATTGCGCCGCTAAGAACGTTATTTTTTGCTGGGGCATGGGTATCACACAGCACCAACATTCGGTGGCCACGATTCAGTTGATGACCAACTTGCTGTTACTGCGGGGCAACATCGGCCGTGCCGGTGCGGGTGTATGCCCCGTACGCGGCCACAGCAATGTGCAGGGCGACCGCACCATGGGCATTTGGGAAAAGCCGCCCACCGCTCTGCTCGACAGCTTGCGTGATGTTTTTGGCTTTGAACCGCCGCGCGAACATGGCTGGGATACGGTGGAATCAATTCGCGCCATGCTCGATGGTCGCGGCAAAGTGTTTTTTGCACTGGGTGGCAATTTTGCTGCTGCAACACCGGACACCACGCAAACTTGGCGTGCGCTGCAGCGTTGCGAACTTACGGTACACGTCGCAACAAAGCTGAATCGTAGTCATGTGGTGCACGGGCAAGCTGCCCTAATTTTGCCGTGCCTGGGGCGCACCGAAATTGACGTACAGGCGAGCGGCATACAAGGGTTGACGGTAGAAGATTCAATGAGCATGGTGCATATTTCAAAAGGCATTAACCCGCCCGCGTCCGCACAACTATTATCGGAACCCGCGATTGTGGCGCGCCTAGCCGCTACGGTGTTATCGCAACGCACCGCTACACCATGGCATTGGCTCATTGAGGACTACAGCCGTATTCGCGACAAAATTGAGGCGGTGTTTCCTGATTTTCATAACTTCAATCAACGCTTACAAACGCCCGGCGGCTTTCGCTTACGCAATACTGCAGCTGAGCGCGTGTGGGCCACGCCACAACAAAAAGCCGCGTTTTTCTCACACCAAATTCCTACCAACACGCCGACACACAATGCCCGTGAAAAAAACCGAAATGCGGTAATTTATACGCTGCTCACCATGCGTGCGCATGACCAGTACAACACTACTATTTACGGCTTTGATGATCGCTATCGCGGCGTTTACGGACAGCGCCGCGTGGTCTTTATGCATGCTGAAGACGCCCGTATTTCCGGCTTCTCCAACGATGACTTGGTTGATATTATTACTGTTTGGAACGATGGGAAAGAACGACGTGCTGATGGCTTTAAGGTGGTGTTCTACGATATTCCGCGCGGTAATTTGGCCGCTTATTATCCTGAAACCAATATTCTCGTGCCGCTAGATTCAGCCGCACTCAATGCGGGCACGCCAGCATTTAAGTCGATTCCCGTCATGCTCAAGCCACACGTTGCCAACCCATGAATGATGCCGTAACAAGCGCCGCCGTCACCCGCTGGCAGCTTGACGCCGAAACAGGAACCACGGCCACAGATTTTGTTTCAACTGAAACCGCCATCGCGCTGGTGTTCAACGGCATTTCGCACGCGGTGATGATGGCTACACCGCGAAATTTAGTGGAGTTAGCACTTGGCTTTGCGTTAAGCGAAGGCATCATCGACAGTCGCGCTGATTGGCGAGGTGCCGAAGTCATGCCGGCCTCACCAGCAGGTATTGAAGTGCATATCGAAATTTCACCCCGTTGCTTTGACCGCTTAAAAACCAAACGGCGCACCTTGGCTGGCGCCACTGGCTGCGGGCTATGCGGCATTGAAAGCTTGGATGCGCTACACCTTGCAGTTGCTACTATTACGCCGCCAAATTGGGTAGGTAATTTAGAGGTCGGCACCATTCTTAAAGCGGTCACTGCCCTGCCGCAACTTCAACTGCACAATGCCGCCACCGGCTCCCTCCACGCCGCTGCTTGGGTGACGCCAGAAGGCCTATTGACGGCAGTCTTTGAGGATGTCGGACGTCACAACGCGCTAGATAAATTAATTGGCAGTGTGAATTTTCCACAACACGGTTTTGTAGTGATGTCGAGCCGCGCGAGCGTGGAGCTAGTACGCAAATGCGTGCAATTACAAATTCCTGTGCTGGCCGTTATTTCTGCACCAACATCGTTAGCTATTGACCTCGCACAAAATAAAAACCTGCAATTGTGGGGAATGTGCAGGCCACCATCAGCGGTGCAATATCATTAAAAGTAGTGTCTAACCGTTCTAATCGCAGCTGCAAATTTGCCGTTAAAAAAAATAACCTCATGGAGCATCATGAATACAGAAGTCAGCAATCCAACCAATCCATATTCCGCCCCGCAAAGCAAAATTGAAGCACCTCTTTCGATTGACGATGCGCCGCAGCCGGTAAAAATCTTTTCAATCAAAGGGCGAATCGGGCGGGTGCGATACATCGGCTATACGGTTGGACTCTCTTTCTTGATGATGTTCTTGGGTACCTTACTGGGTGCAATAACCTATGGTGGTGGCCTTATTTCGGGCTACATTGCATTGTTGGTGACCCAAGTGATGCTAACAATTCAGCGCTGTCACGACTTCAACACCTCGGGTTGGCTTTCACTCCTAGCGCTAATTCCGTTTGTGGGTCTTATTTTTTGGGTTATTCCTGGCACCAACGGCCCTAATAATTTCGGCAATAGAACAGCACCTAATTCAACTTCAGCCATCTTGCTTGCATGTATCCTACCCATCATCATCCTAGCCGTATTAGCGCCCGTTGCTATCCCCGCTTATCAGGACTTGGCCAAGCGCGCCGCGGCACAGTCGCAATAGAATCATCTTTTTTACGGCTATCGAATAGCCTGAAGATGCCCTATTATAGCGTTTCTTCGCTACCCAAAGCTACTGCAATCGCTTTACTCTAGGCGCAATTTTAGTCCCTTGAATTTCCATATAAAACGCGCCAAATGCGCCACGCGTGATTTTTACTTTTGGGTTATCTACATAATGCAGTTTGGCGCTATCGTCGCTCACCCGCCACACTTGGCCGTTGGCTAAACGAAATACGGTTGTGGCTTCCCAACCTTCAAAGCTGCCGGGGATGGTGCTTTCGACTACATCAAGCTCGTCTTTTTTAACGGCTTTATCGACTAGCCCAAATTTTTCAACTTCAGATTTAGCCACCACGGCAGGTGCCACCGCTGTGGCCAACTGCGGCGCAACAGCAACCGGTTTAGTCGGGGCGGTGACAACCTTAGCAGTAACTTCCATCGCGTCATAACAAGCTAAACGCGGCGCGGCTTCGGCGATGCCACGGCAACGCAATATGGCTACGTCGTTAGCTAAAGCCACGTTTGAAACCATCAATACAGCCAATAATATTTTCATTTTCAACATCCGCAAAAAGTAAGTTTAATGTTCCTGAAAACGCCCTATTTACGGGCATCTACAGACATTATTGTGGCGCTTTGCATGGTACTTTGCGCGGTGGCTTTTACACGCTTAGGCTGCGGCTGCCAGCCCGTTACTGCCAGCAAAACAAAAAAGCCCACCACATAAGCTAACGCCACATGCCAACCGCCTTTAAGCCACGCACCGACGGATTTAGCTTCAGGATACATATTGCTTAGCGCCACGCCAGCAGACGAGCCAAACCAAATCATGCTGCCGCCAAAGCCAACGGCGTAGGCCAAAAAGCCCCAATCATAGCCGCCTTGCTTTAATGCTAATGCGGTGAGCGGAATGTTGTCAAACACCGCGCTTAAAAACCCTAAGCCCAGCGCGCTCTCCCATGAGGCAGCAGGCAAGTGCTGCACCGGCATCATGGACGCGCACAAGACCAGCGACAGCAAAAATAGCGTGCCTTTGAATGCGCTAGGTAGCAAATTCCACGTGGGTTTGCGCCATGGTGTGGTCACTAAAATAGCAACCCAAACGGCTGCACCAATGACTGGAAAGTAATCTAGGACTGCCGGATGCATCAAATTGAAATACACGTTGGTACCTACCGCGCTCAATAAAATAATACCAACAATACACAGCCTAGCCCAATGAATATGGGCACCTACGGGCGCATCTTTTTGAATTGGCTGATACGCATGTTGCTGACGCGCCGCGATGACGCCGAAGATGAGCAGGGCGGTAAATGAACCTACATACGCTTCGAGTACTTGCGATGGCGCGACGCCGTCAATCCACATCATGGTGGTGGTGGTGTCACCCACCACGCTGCCCGCTCCCCCCGCGTTGCTTGCGGCCACAATCGCCGCTAAAAAGCCGATGTGCACTTTGCGCTGATACAGCACCGCCGCCATCGTGCCGCCAATCATCGCGGCCGCAATATTATCCAAGAAGGCAGAAATAACAAACACCAACACCAACATCACAAAACCACCCTTCCAATCGTCAGGCAAATAGTTAGGCAAGATAGCGGGGATTTCACTTTTTTCAAAATGGTCAGCCAGCAACGCAAAGCCTAACAACAATCCAAGCAAGTTGGCAATCGTGACCCATTCGTGTCCAAGCAATGCCATCAATCCCATCAAGCCAGATGTGCCGGAAAAATCCGCAAAAAATAACTTGTACAGCGTGATAACGACCAAGCCGCAAAGTGCCACCGTTAGGGTGTGATGGTGGAACAAGGCGACGCCTAAAAGAGTCGCGCAAAAGAGGAAAAAGTCGAGCGGGATGCCGAAGATTTGCATAGGAGAAATTTTATTGTTCTATAGGGATGACTGGCACAAACTCTACATATCAAAAATAATAGTAGCATCAAAAAACTGCGTTGATACGCTTCCTCACTCGCTATGGCGTCAGTTTTAAAACGATAGCTATTGCACAGTATCAATTTATCGCTACTATAGTGACATCGTCAATTTTTATCAGTCGGAGCAGTCATGCAAGTTTGTGTTTTGGGTGCGGGCATTATTGGTTTAACCACAGCGTATTATTTGCAGCAGCAAGGCGTGCATGTAACGGTGATTGATCGCGCCACTGCTGGTTCGGGCGCTAGTGGCGGCAATGGTGCACAGCTAAGTTATTCTTACGTACAGCCGTTGGCAGACCCTTCAATTTGGGCACAGTTGCCTAAGCTGTTATTTGCAAAAGACTCACCTTTAAAATTTCAGCCGCAACTTGATCCTGCGCAATGGCGCTGGGGCTTGCAGTTTATGGCAGCCTGCACGGCGACCACGTCGCGCGAAAATACGGTGGCGTTACTTGAACTTGCCGCTTTGAGCCGCGCGGGCTTCGACGCGATATTGGCAAAAGAGAAATTTGACTGCGATTTTGCGGCTTCAGCCAAACTTGTGTTGTTTAATTCCGAAGCCGGATTTGCAGGTGCCAAACAGCAGCTTGAGTATCAAAAAACGCTAGGGTCTGAGCAAGAAGCGGTAAGCCCAAAACGCTGCGCACAATTGGAGCCCGCGTTAAAAGAATATTCAAAAAACATCGTCGGTGCAATTTATACGCCCAGCGAATGCGCCGCCGACTGTTTGATGACGTGTTTGGCGTTAGAAAAAATCTTGAAAGCACGTGGCGCCAAGTTTTTAATGCATACCGAAGCGACTGGCGCAAGAGTTGAAAGAGGCCATATTGTTGCGGTTAAGACCGATAATCATGGCGAGATTAAAACTGATGCTGTGGTGCTTGCCTGTGGCTATCAATCACCTGCAATCGCCCGTAGTTTGGGGCTTGTGGGGCATTTACCGGTATATCCGCTAAAAGGTTATAGCATTAGTATCAACACCGATAATCACAAAGGTGCACCACAAGTCAGCATCACTGATTCTGCACGCAAAGTGGTGTTTGCACGCTTGGGCAATCGCTTGCGCGTGGCGGGCATGGCAGAACTGGTGGGCGGTAACGCCACCATCCCACCGGATCGCATAAAGTCTCTCATTGCGTCTACCCGCGCACTGTTTGGCGAGTGCGGTGACTATACTGAACCCAACCCATGGACAGGCTTCAGACCCGTTACCCCAACCGCCCTACCGATACTGGGCCGCCATAAATGGGGGCCTGATAATTTGCACCTAAACGTAGGCCAAGGTGCATTGGGCTTCACGCTATCGTGCGGCTCGGCGCAAATTGTCGCGGATAATATTTTGGGCAAAAAATCTGCCTTCAACGCACAGCCGTTTTCAGCCATCTAATTTAAGGATATTCCCGATGCTTTTCATCACCGACGCCCAAGTACGCGAACACATGACCATGAACGACGCCATCGCTGCGATGGATTCCGCCTTCCGCGCCTTCGGTGCAGGCAATGGTGCCAACCTTGCGCGCAACCGCGCTAACGCCGGTGGGCGCACCATTAGCGCGATGGGTGCCGTGCTGCCGGGCGCGGGGGTAATGGGCGCTAAAATTTACCCAACGGTAGACGGCAAATTTAATTTCGTCATTCCACTTTTTGCGTTTGACGATGGCCGCTTGCTGTGCGTAATGGAAGGTAATGCACTGACGGAGTTTCGCACCGCATCCGTCACCCGCGTAGCCGCAGGCGTGCTCGCGACCTCAGCTCCAAACACGCTCGCTATATTTGGCACCGGCATTCAAGCCCGCGCCCACATCCAAGCGTTTTTACCGACCATGCCGATCAAAAAAGTAAACGTTGTAGAACCAATGGGCGACGCCAGCGCATTTTGCACGTGGTTGCGTGACACCTTTCATGTGGAAGCCACCGCCATGACTGCGGAGCAAGCAATAGCTGATGCCGACATCATCATTACGGTAACAAGATCAAAAACCGCTCTATTCGACGGCAACGCCGTGCGCCCCGGCACGTTTGTAGCGGCAATAGGATCCAGCAAGCCAGATACCCGCGAAGTTGATGATGCGCTACTCGAAAGATCAGCCTGCATCGCAGTCGAATGGGCACCGCAAACCTTGATCGAAACCGGCGACTTCATGCTGGCCAAACCCGAAGCCCTAGACCGCCGTAAAGTAGTAGAACTAGGCGCGCTACTAGCTGGCACCACAGGCTACGTGCGTAAAGCGGACGATGTGACGCTGTACAAATCGGTAGGTATCGGCGTGGAGGATGTGGCGCTGGCGGAACTGGTTTGGAAGAGGGTATCGGCTGCCGGGTGATTTAATTTAATGATGGATGGTAGCGTGGGCAACCCTTTATTTGCCCACGCGGCCGCTTTATCTGTGCATAGAACGGTGGGCAAATAACGTGCTGCATATCCTACGGAAGTTTGATGCCTGAAGGCGCCCTAAATACAGGCATCTTCAGGCACCTAACGCGCCCACACCAACCGCCGTCAAAGGCCATCTAGGCCGAACACTAAACCCATCCAACGGCGCCACTTCTGGCACCAGCCCAGCCTCGACCCGCAATGCAGCGGCAAAAGCAATCATCGCGCCGTTGTCTGTGCACAGTGCCATCGGCGGATAGTAAACGCTAACTTTTTTACCCTCACCGGCTTGCGTTAGTCGCTCCCGTAAGCGCTTGTTCGCACCCACACCACCGGCTACGACCAGCGCATTGGCCTTTGACCAGGCACACGCAGTTAATGATTTTGCGACCAGCACATCTACCACGGCTTCTTGAAAGCTGGCGGCGACGTCGGCGAAGTCTTCGGCGTTTAATTTTTCGCGTTGCACTAGGGTGGCGACGGCCGTTTTAAGGCCGCTGAAGCTAAAATTTAAATCGCCGCTGTGCAGAAGCGGGCGGGGTAATGTGAAGCAGTCCGTGCGGCCTTTGGCTGCCAAGGCGCTCAAGGCGGGTCCGCCGGGGTAGCTTAGGCCTAACAACGTAGCAGTTTTATCGAAGGCTTCACCGCAGGCGTCATCCAGCGTTTCACCTAGCAATTGGTATTGGCCCACACCTTTAACGTGCATCAATTGAGTGTGACCGCCGGACACTAATAGGGCAATGAACGGGAAGTTGGGGCGAGGGTCCGCGAGCAAGGGGGAGAGCAGATGGCCTTCTAGGTGGTGAATGCCAAGTGTGGGACAGCGTATTGCCAATGCTAAGCCTGCAGCAAAGCTAGCGCCCACTAACAAGGCGCCGCCGAGGCCTGGGCCTTCAGTGTAGGCAATCAATTCAATGTCGGATTGTTGACGTCCAGCTTCAGCTAAAACCTCGCGGGTGAGGGGGACTGCGCGACGGATATGGTCGCGCGAGGCGAGCTCGGGCACGACGCCACCATAGGCTTTGTGCATATCAATTTGCGAGTGGATGCGCTGGGCGAGTAGTCCGCCATTTTCGGTGTCATAGAGGGCCAAACCGGTTTCATCACATGACGATTCAATGCCTAGTATTAACAATTTACCCTTCCTAATCATGCAAATAACGCCCACATTTCTGGAGAAGCGTTGCATTTAGTCAACAATTCCGTGGCCAAACCAACGCGTGGGCAAATCCAGCGCTTGGCAGAAAGCAGCTTAGCTGTTATTATATAGGGCTTCGCTTGGAACTTCGGCTGCTGTTTTTGCCACTTTTCAGACGAGAAAAATTTTGTTGTAGTGGGTCACGCCCTGCAACTTTCATCACGATAGGAATGATTTATACATGCCAAATATTCGCGTTAAAGAAAATGAGCCGTTTGACGTTGCGCTACGTCGCTTCAAACGTGCTATTGAAAAAACAGGTCTTTTAACTGATCTTCGCGCTCGCGAATTTTATGAAAAGCCAACAGCCGAGCGCAAGCGTAAGCATGCTGCTGCTGTGAAACGTCGTTTCAAGCGCCTGCGCAGCCAAATGCTGCCACCAAAGCTTTACTAGTAACTTAAGTTTTTTCCTTTCGTGATCCAAGCGGGTGGGCTGAACTTCAGTCCGCCCGTTTGTGTTTTTAGCTTTCAGGTTTCACCCAGATGGAGTTGCTATGAGCCTACGCGATAAAATTAATGACGACATGAAAGCCTCCATGAAGGCGCGCGAAGCCGATAAATTGGGCGCAATTCGTCTGCTTACTTCTGCCTTAAAGCAAAAGGAAGTGGATGAGCGCGTTGAAATTACCGACGATATCGTGCTCGCCATTATTGAAAAAATGCTCAAGCAGCGCAAGGATTCCATCGAGCAGTATACGGCCGGTAATCGCTTAGATTTAGTGGCAGTTGAACAATTTGAAGTAGGCGTGTTACAGGCCTACATGCCCGCGCAATTGAGCGACGATGAAGTGAAGGCCATCCTTGCAGTTACCATTATTGAAGTGGGCGCTACCTCAGGAAAAGACATGGGCAAAGTGATTGCTGCGCTACGCCCGAAAGTGGCGGGGCGTGCGGATATGGGCAAGTTATCTGGGCTTGTGAAAGTGGCGCTGGCTTAAAATACTGAAGGCTAAATCCCCGTGATCGCACCAGAATTTATTCAACAGGTTCTATCACGGGTTGATATTGTCGAAGTCATTGATCGACAAGTAAAACTCAAAAAAGCGGGGCAAGGTTATGTAGCTTGCTGCCCATTTCATAACGAAAAATCCCCAAGCTTTAATGTCAGCCCTACTAAGCAGTTTTACCACTGCTTCGGTTGCGGCGTTAGCGGCAGCGCCATCACGTTTTTAATTGAATACAACGGCACGCCGTTTTTGGATGCGTTGCGCGAATTAGCCGAACAAGTGGGCATGGTGATGCCAACGGGCATCAATAGCGAAGAAGTCATCGCCCGCGCCAAACTTACGGCAAGCTTAACGGACGTGATGTTAAGTGCTAATCAATTTTATCGTCGTGAATTAAAACGTTCGCCAAACGCCATTGAATACTTTAAAAAACGCGGTGTATCTGGCGAGATAGCGCTGCGCTTTCAGCTAGGCTATGCCCCGGATGGCTGGCAGGGTTTAAAGGCTGCTTATGAAGACTACAGCATGGCCAGTTTGGCTGAATGCGGCTTGGTGATAGACAGTGAAGAAGGCCGTCGCTACGACCGCTTCCGCGACCGCGTGATGTTTCCGATACTCGATAACAAAGGCAATACCATCGGCTTTGGTGGCCGCGTAATTGGCACGGGCGAACCCAAATATTTGAATTCCCCCGAGACGCCATTGTTTGAAAAAGGCCGCGAACTATATGGCCTATTTCAAGCCCGGCGGGCCATTCGCGATAGCGCCACCGTGATCGTGGTGGAAGGCTATATGGACGTAGTCGCACTGGCACAAAGCGGCGTTGGCAACGCGGTAGCCACACTAGGTACAGCGACCACGCCGATGCATTTAGAAAAATTATCGCGCCTTGCCGACACGATCGTATTTTGCTTCGACGGAGACAAGGCAGGGCGAAAAGCCGCATGGCGCGCGCTAGAAATTTCATTACCAACGGTGGTGGACGGTAAAAATTATCGCTTCTTGTTTTTACCCGCAGAAGACGATCCGGATACCTACGTGCGCAGACTTGGAAAGGAAGGATTCGACGCAGCACTAGCAGCCGCAAAACCGCTATCTACGGTGCTTTTCGAAGAGTTAACTGCGCAAGTAAATATGGAAGAGGAAGAAGGCCGCGCGAAATTACTCAATATCGCCACACCCTTAATAGCCCAAATTACCGCGCCCGCGTTGGGCCTGATGTTGCGCAAACGCTTAGCCGAATTGATGGGCATGCAAAATCACGAGCTGGCGAATTTACTACCCGCCTTGCAGCAACCGCGGTACGCCAACTCCCAACAAGGCAACGGTGGTAATTTCAGCAACAACCAAAAAGCAGCCGGCAACTTCAAGCCGAATGCAACCTTCAAAGGCCAAAAAAAATGGGGCAAAAAAGAAGCTGAACGCGGCGCACCCACCCTGCGCCGCGAACCCATGCCCGGCACGTCTTTCCAAATATTAGCCGCCCTGCTGATGAAGCCGCAACTAGCACAACGCTTCGATATTGACGCCGATGTGGACGCCGACACGCCCTTGGGCACGCTGGTGCGCGTAGTGCACTTTATCCGCGACCATGATTGCGAAATGCATGTTGCTGCCCTAGTAGAGAGCTTTCGCGAAACACCGGACTTTGAGGATATTTCTAAAGCCGTGAACGACAAACGCTATCGTGGCATTGAAGCGGAGCGGCTGGATATCGACGGCGACTTTGACGGTGCGATGACGTCATTGAAAGAAACGATTGCACTAAAACTACAGCGGGAAGCAGAATTTGAACGCGCAAAATTGATGGGATTGGCGTAGCCAATCAAAAAAATCCCCCTCGGTTTCACCATCAGAATGGCTGTAAACGCCCTATTTTAGGCCACCTTCAGTCAATTTTGCGCCATTCTATCCGTCGCAGCAAGGCATTAGCGATGATCTTTCTTGCGCTGAGGGCGCAAAGCTTGCGTCACCTCAAACCTAAACCTTTCGCAAAAAAGATGGAACTTTTTTTTAGTTGATTTGTCTAAAACAACATATTGCTTTATTTCACATAAATTCATCGCTGTGTAATGCCGTTTTTTTCAAAACGTCGGGCAGGAATTTTTGAGAAATGTTATAATTTAAGGTTGCCCAAGTTGGTTTTTTTGACGTGTCCAAGACGATTTTGTGTCCTGTAAAGCTGCATAAGAATCCGCGCCTTCTCTCGCAATGCCCGCATTTCTACCCTGTTTTCGCGCCGCGCAAAAATTAGACTTCTGTCTAATGTGGCAGCGTTTATTGTTTATTTTTGACTTCATACTTTCGGATTTTTTCACATGGCACGCAAACCTAAATCACTGCAAAACGACGAATATCCGTTTCCAACGTCTAAGGGTACCGATAAGCCTGATAAAGCCGTAGATGTTGAAGCACAGCGTACGCGTTTAAAGACGCTGATTTCGCTAGGCAAGGATCGTGGCTTTTTAACTTATGCCGAAATTAACGATCACCTTCCTGACATGGTGGATGCGGAACAAATTGAGTCCATCATCACCACGTTTAACGACATGGGTATTCAGGTTTATGACGTTGCCCCTGATGCAGAAACTTTACTGCTCACTGAAGCCGCGCCCACCGTAACGGACGACGATGCCGAAGAAGAAGCGGCACAAGCGCTCTCCACCGTTGACTCTGAGTTTGGTCGCACCACGGATCCCGTGCGTATGTATATGCGCGAAATGGGGTCAGTTGAGTTGTTGACGCGTGAAGGCGAAATTGAAATCGCCAAGCGAATTGAAGACGGCCAGAAGCACATGATTCACGCCATTTCTTCATGCCCTACAACCATTGCCGACATTATCGAGCTAGCTGACAAGGTTGAGCGCGATGAAATGCGCATCGACGAAGTAGTAGATGGTTTAGTAAACCCGAATGAAGAAGAGGAAATCGCCGCGGCCGCTGCATTAGCTGAAGAAGAGCCAGAAGACGAAGAAGAAGAAATTGCTGAAGAAGAAGATGAAGACGCTGCCGGTGCACTGGCCGCTGCGAATTTAGAACAGCTAAAATTGGATTCGCTAGAGCGCTTTAACGCGATTCGCAAACTGCACAAAAAGATGAAAAAAGTGTTGGCCGAAAAAGGTCATCGCGCCAAAGAATACAAAACACTGCAAGAAGAAATCTCTGAAGAACTCATGCAGATTCGCTTCGCGGCTAAGCAAGTTGAAGCGTTATGCGAAGGCCTACGCGCGCTAGTAGAACGTATACGCGGCAACGAGCGTAGCGTGATGGATTTGTGCATTAAAAATGCAGGCATGCCACGTGCGCACTTCATTAAAGTGTTCCCAGGTAATGAAACTAATATCAAATGGGTTAGCGACGAAATTGCTTCTGGCAAAGCCTACAGTGCCGCCCTCGTGCGCTACAAGCCATCCATTGTAGAAGCCCAAGAATCGCTCATCTCGCTTCAGCTAGACGTGGGTTTGCCGATTAGAGAGCTTAAAGATATTTCTAAAAAAATGAGTACGGGTGAGGCCAAAGCCCGCCTTGCTAAACGCGAAATGATTGAAGCCAACTTGCGTTTGGTTATCTCCATTGCAAAGAAATACACCAACCGTGGTTTGCAATTTTTGGATCTTATCCAAGAAGGTAATATCGGCTTGATGAAAGCGGTGGACAAGTTTGAATATCGTCGTGGCTATAAGTTTTCTACCTACGCAACATGGTGGATTCGTCAGGCTATAACGCGCTCGATTGCCGACCAGGCCCGTACCATTCGTATCCCGGTGCATATGATTGAAACCATCAACAAAATGAACCGTATTTCAAGGCAAATTTTGCAGGAAACGGGTATTGAGCCAGATCCAGCAACATTGGCTGTGAAGATGGAAATGCCGGAAGATAAAATCCGCAAAATACTAAAAATTTCCAAAGAGCCAATTTCAATGGAAACGCCAATTGGTGATGATGATGATTCCCATTTGGGCGACTTCATTGAAGACCAAGCAAGCTTAGCACCGCTTGAAAGCGCGCAATATTCGGGCTTACGTAACATCACCAAAGACGTGCTCGATAGCCTTACGCCACGCGAAGCAAAGGTACTAAGAATGCGCTTTGGTATCGAGATGAATACCGACCATACATTGGAAGAAGTGGGCAAACAGTTTGACGTAACGCGCGAGCGGATTCGCCAAATTGAAGCCAAAGCCCTACGTAAATTGCGCCATCCTTCCAGAAGCGAAAAGCTCAAGAGCTTCTTGGAATCAGATAGCTAATTTTTCGGTAAAAAGTATATTTCCAGTGCGCCGAGTTCTGTAGAATTTTCTACACAACTCGGCGTAATTATTTCTACTTTCTTGAAGGTGCGACCATGCGGCGATCAGTTCTGGCGATACTAATATTTATCCCTTCACTTCTTCCTTCTTTCGGCTTTGCGCAATACTACAAGCGCGTGCAAACCGATGGCAAAACCGCGTTTCAAGACACACCGTGCGCGGCCTCCGCCACAACCAAAACTATCCCTACACAAGAAAGCAAAGACCACAGCGACCCAATAAAAGCCGCCGCCGCCATCGGTGCTACGGCACACACGATTTTGCGCGCTGCTCAGTGGTGCCAATTCAATTACCCACCCGCACACGAAAGTATCGTGGAAGCACGCAATAGATGGCTTGAACGCCACGACAAATTGATCACAAAGGGCAAACAAATTTTGGCTGAGAAATTTACGGCAGACGAACGCCGCGCACTGGCGACGATATCGGTGAGAGAAACAAACCTCATCATCACGGCACTAGAACGAGAAGGCACGGAGAAATTTAAGGCATGGTGTACTGGCATGCCACAGAAGATGCTATCACCCGAAATGAACCTGAATAGCAAACTGGTATTAGTCAATACCATCAATAGCTACAAGCTTGCGGACATCGGTGCAACGAAGTAGTAAAAATATCAAATCTCGTCTCGTTTTCATCGCGTTGCGCTGTACGGCATAGCCATAAAATGGGATAATTCGCGCGGGGGCTGTTAGCTCAGTTGGTTAGAGCAGAGGACTCATAATCCTTTGGTCGTTGGTTCAAGTCCAACACGGCCCACCACTCTTTTTAGCAGCACACATGCCTTGTATACGCCCTATTTTAGGGCTTCTACAAGG
>JANNXI010000281.1:0-9771 GCA_031409495.1 Betaproteobacteria bacterium | reverse complement strand
ATCAACCCCCGCCCCTTCTGCTACGCGCAGCACCACAACAACAACGTTGATGTTCGAATCCTTCTCGTCAGCAACGTTCTGATAGAGAATGCACTGCTCATCTTTTCCTTGCTGTTGCTCGCACCTCAGCTCCCAATCGCTGTAATTGCCCCGCACCAGGTATTTGCAAGCATATTTTGGGCGCAGTGTTGTGGCTGCGTGGTCAGGCAGAGGCGGCGGGTACAGTTTCAACTGCCGCTACGGCTGCTATTATCGCGTCGTCAAGCGCAACATCGGCGTTAGAGGAAGTGCTGGCGCTGCAATGGCCACTGGTGTTCAAGCTCGCAGGTGTGGCAGCGGTGCGGCGAGCAGCCAATACGCCAGAGGGCAGTGTTGATATTGATGCGCAATCTGCAGTGTTGGTGGTAACCATGCCAGCCTTAGCGCAATCTTGCCGCTACATCGCGGGCGCAGGCTTTGCGGGCATGGTGTCGGATGTGCCGGCAAATGAGCGCAAAGCCGTGCATTTAATGGCGCTAGCGGCAGTGTGGCGGGCACATGAAAAAGCAGTGCCTTGGCCGGATGGGGTAGTGCAGATTACGCCGCCTCTGGAAGTGGTCGGTAAAGTCGAAAAGCAGTTTTTACAGCAAGTTCAAGCCACTTTGCAAGAATTGCTGCGGGGTGGCTTATCGCATGTTGGGCCGTCCACCAGCGCACGTTTGCTCGCCCTTAATATGTCGGCCAGAGGCGAGGGTTTGCCGCGTTTAGCCGCAATGTTGCGTAGCTTGAGCGGCATGAGCCAAGGCCTTGAAGCGCGAGACCATCGCGTGGAAGAAGGCGATGCCTTGGCGCTCATTTCGCGCATCAACGCCCTATGTGAAGCGCTGGCTGGCGCTAGTGGCGAGCCTTTGTTAGCGTTGCGTGGCAGGCTGCGCCGCGCGTTTGCGCTACCTTCCGAGCAGACGGTCTTAAACCTGCTGCCCCTAGGCGCACACTGGTGGCAAACCTTGGGTGGCGCGCGCGGGCTAACGCTGTCGTTGTGGGATTTCGAAAACAAGCAACTATTACAAACCACCTTGGCGCGCCCCGATGCCAGTGACATGGGCTTCAATCGTGAAAGCGCTTGGAACACGTTGGCCGTATGGCCGGGTGCAGGATCAGCCGCCACAATTTGTGCCGCTGCGTTGCAGCTCGAACACCCGAGATTGTCTGAAGATGGCTGTAATATAGCTCTTGGCGGCCTAACGCGTGCTGCAAAGTTACCTGTGTTTCAGGCAAACGATGCACGTTTGAGCGAGATGGGTTGGGGTAATTGGGAGCAGGTACGCACACAAATTCGCCAAGCCGCCGGGCTTGCGGGCGAACCCTTGCACACCTTGTTGTTACGCCCAGCCACCACCGCATTACCAGTGTTAGATGAAGCCCAGCAACAATTTAATTGGGCGCTGCAAGATAGCGATGAAGCTTGGCTTAACTTGAGTATTCCGTGTGGCCCGGGTTACGAGACGCGTATTCAAAATTTGGATCGCATCACTGCCCGTAAAAGCCCTATTTTAGGGGTTCTTGCAGTAGTTGAGCGTAGTGGGGCGCGAGTATTTTTGAATCCTGCAGCGGTTATCATCGGCGCAACTGAGCAACCCATTCGCGTGGTGTCGCTTGATTACGCCAAAGAACCTGTTATCACCACCACAATGACCGATCGTATTTTGCGCATGTTTCAAGCGCGGCTAAATGCCGACAAAGCGGCCGCACCCGCCGTACATGCTTTCACGCTCGTCGCACGCCTGCTCTCGCCCGTGTGCGAGGTACTAGAAACGCAAGCCGCAACGGGACGTGTGCCGCTCACCGCATATCAAGTTGAAACACTGAAGCATGCAGTTAGTGTTAGCGAGTCCGTAGGGCTCTACACGCTGGCTACAGCCCTGCAAGCGCATCTGGCAGCACCATCAATGCGCAGTTTAATGCGCTTGAACTATCTATGCAATCTGCTGATTGAGTTGGAAGGTTTTGAAATATGAAGCACGTTGGTTGCGCTAAATTCCTAATTTTTAAAGGCTAAAAATGAGTTTTTTTGATCGTATTCTTAAAGCAATTACCGGTGGCGACGCCAAAGCCGTTATCGTGACCACTGAGCAGCTAAACTTGCTAAAGCAAAGCTTAGAGCCACTCGCAAAAGCCAGTCCAGCGCTACCTGAAAAAGCGTTAGAATTTATCTTGCAGGGAACGCAAGAAACGGTGTTGCTCGACTTACAAAATGCACAAAGCGTGCAGACAGCATTGCCAGGAATATTGCTGGGCAGTCCGGGAAGACTGCGCTGGCAGTTCTATCACTACGACGATAAGTCACTAGAAAAGTTAGGTGAGAAAAGTTTGGCAGCGCGCAACAAACTTTATTGCGGCATTGATACATCAAAGTTTCCGCTCGACATACTTGTGCGCATGGCGAAAGTGCTCGCAGCGGGTGACGATAGAAAGTCACTCGAGCATCCGGGTGCGCCAATCCCAGATTGGTTCCAATATTTGATCAATGACATTCTTTTTGCGAGCGGCAATAGGCCCATTGGACATAGAGACTTGACTCATGCAGAAGCCGCAAAGGAAACCGTTTGGAATCTGAGTTTTTTTGCAAAATTACTCAGCCACGAGGGGCTTGATCCGATGCTAGTTTTGCAGGTGGCCTTTGAGCGTAAAGACCTTGATACCTTCTATCACGACCATTTGCACCTCTTGGTCACGCCTCCAAGCGTCGCGCAATTTATGTTGGAGAACCCTAACGCTGTGAATCTTCTGCCAACACTTATTGGGGCGGCCGGGCGAATGATATTGTCGCGACGAATTGGCAAAGATAAATCGCTCGCGCAAGTTTTTGCGCCGCTCACGGTGCGGCTTGCCGCCGACAGTAGCAAGGGCGTGCGCACCGAAGCGGGCTTGCATCTTGATGCCATCGATGCCACCCAGCGCTTAGAGTTACTGGCCGTCATGTTGAACACCGGCAGCAGCGCCGAACGCGGACAAGCCGCTGATTGGCTCGCGCGGATGCAAGACGACCGTGCGAACACCCTGTTGGAAGCGGCGCTGGCAGCAGGACCCACAAAATCAGTAGCCCAGGCGATTCGCGCAGCGCTCAGCCGCATGAGCGCATCGGGTGACACCACAACCGTTGACCTTAAAGCCGCACCGCCGTGGGTGCCCATTGAAGGGCAGATGTTGGGCGACTCGGCATTAAGTGTGCTACGTGGCAATCATGCAGACGTGCTGGAGCTTGATCGGATTGCAGCTGAAGAGGAAGCGAACTCGCCGGAGGCCATTAAGTACAAACGGAATTACATGCTTTTAAACTACAAACGAACGCAAAAAATTACTGACAAAGACCTTCGCTCGGTTCTCGCAGCGCTGAACGGTAAGAGCACCAAAATTGAAAATAGCGCGTTGCGAAATAATGGTGTCGTTGCCTTGGTGTCTTTTCAAAATCGCCTCCAAGCGTTGCCGGAATTTGGTATCGTGCACATCCTGCGTTGGCTAGCTGTCACTCGTGAATGGAGTTGCTTTTGGATGGATTACAACTTTCAAGTCTGGTTGGCAAAACAACCCTACGGCAGCGTGGACTTGCGCGCGCTTGCAGATGTGTTGAAGCGCTCATCTTGGAGTAATGCTTATTCGGAGGTAGCGGCGACGTCACTACGGCATTTGTATGAAACTCCATTAGCGATCCAAGTTTTGCCGGCGCATTGTGTTTGGCCGTTTTTTGCGGAAAATCCACAGCTTATCGACGAAGGCTTGGGCTTAACACCAGCCAGTACCAGTAATGTCCGTGACAGTTTTGATATGTCGGCCACCCTCGAAACCCTAGCCATCTTCCCTACTATTCCACCTCGCTGGCTGCCTCGCCTCATGGAGCTCGCTCTAGGTGAGGGTAAAACCCATCGCGCCGCTGCGCAAAAAACGCTCACCACCTTGCCCGATATTGGCCAAAGGGTGATGGAATCGTTGGACGCGTCAAAAAGCGAAGTGCGCATCGAAGCCGCAAATTGGTTAGCCGATTTGCAATACAAACCTGCCATTCCCGCACTCATCAAACTCTTAGAAAAAGAAACCCGCGAAACTGCCCGTGCGGCATTTCTCACCAGCCTCGAAGCGCTGGGTGAAGACATATCGCCACGCTTAGCCCCATCCATTTTATTAGCCGAAGCAAAAAAAGGCCTCAAAGCCAAAGCACCTGCAGGCCTCGCGTGGTTTAAAACAGACGCCATCCCCGAATGCAACTGGAATGACGGCAGCTTAGTCGAGCCTGAAATACTCCAATGGTGGGTCGTGCTCGCCTGCAAACTCAAAGAACCCGGCGGCAATGCCCTGCTAAGCCGCTATTTAGGGTTATTAGCACCCACTAGCCGCGCCGCATTTGGCCGCGCCGTGCTGCATCAATTTGTAGCCCAAGATATTAGCTGCCCCGATCTAGCCGCCGGCATCGAGCACGCCCAATCCTACGCGCCCGCCCGTTGGCAGTCCTATCAAGATCAGTACAACAACACCAAAGCTGAATACAAAGAATATTATTTAGCCAACTACCAAAAAACTAAAGACCAAGTATTTGAAGAATGCAAACGGGAAAAAATGTCCGCCTACTTCGGTAGCGCTATTGGTGAAAAAGGCATCCTCGCCCTTACAGCCCACGCCCCAGCACATGAAGCCGTCACGTTACTCCAGCAATACATGCGCGACCATTATCAACGTCGTGCCCAAATTGAAGCCATGCTTGAAGGCATTGCAGTAGGCAACGACTCCGTTGTAATCCAGCTATTACTGGGCATCTCCAGACGTTACCGCACCGCATCCGTACAAGAAAAAGCCCGAGGCTTAGTGCAACAAATAGCCGACAAAAACAAATGGACCCAAGACCAACTAGCCGACCGCACCATCCCCACGGCGGGGCTGGACGAAACCGGAAAACTAGAGCTAGCCTACGGCGAACGTACCTTCCACTTGGTACTCGACACCGCCATGAAGCCCGAGCTACGCAATGCCGAAGGCAAAGCCATCAAAGCATTACCAGACGCGCGACAAAACGACGATCCAGCCATCATCAAAGAAGCTAAAACCCAACTCACCACCAGCAAAAAAGAGCTCAAGCAAGTCATAGATTTACAAACTGCAAGACTAGTTGAAGCGATGTGTGTAGGCCGCATCTGGCCACAAAACGAATGGCGCGAATACCTCCATGCCCACCCCATTGTTGGTCGCTTAATCCAACGCGTAATTTGGCTAGAAATCAACGAAGATCAATCTATCCGCGCCACCTTCAGAACCACCGAAGACGGCAGCTTAATCAACACAGACGATGACGAAGTAACGCTAGCCACAACCAGCGCCATCCGCCTAGCCCATGCAAGCCTCGTGCCTGATGCCGTTGCCAGCGCATGGACAGCACACCTAAAAGACTACAAAATAACCCCGCTATTCGCCCAAATGACCCGCAAGTCCCCCGACATCGCCTTCACCGACAAAAACGGCAGTGAAATCGCCATTATCGACGACCGCCTAGGCTGGCTCAGCGACAGCTTCACGTTGCGTGGCGCATTCACCAAACTTGGCTACAAACGCGCAGCGGCGGAGGACGGCGGCTTCTTCTACCAGTACACCAAACGCTTTGAAAGCGTAGGCGTCACGGTAGTGCTCGAATTCTCTGGCAATTGTTTGCCTGAAGAAAACGTACCCGCCGCATTAAAAACGCTAAGCTTTGAAGACAGCAAATCTATCTCATGGAGCGACCGCACGGTAGCGTTGAAGAAAGTACCACCCGTACTGTTAGCCGAAGCATATGCTGACTACTTAGCAGTAGCGCAAGCTTGTGCGGGCTTTGACGCGGATTGGGAAAAGAAGATGCGGTGGTAGGAGTAGGGTAGGCAGATAATAATATTTTTAAATCTAGAAAAAACGTATGAATAAAAAAGTTGAAGAAGCCAATAAAATCAAGCCTTCCCAAGTGGTTAGGTTGTCTCCTGAGCAACGCTACGCGGATGAATTTTCGCGACTAGCCGATGCCGATAAAGACCCGCGTCCCACGGGTTGGAAGCTATCGCCACGCGCGGTGCGACGTTTTATTTTGGGCGACGAAGCCTTAAAAGTAAGTCGTAAATTTTACGGCGATGACCCATTGGTTGACCGTGCCATCGTCACATTAATGGGCAATCAAGGATTAATGTTGGTGGGCGAGCCGGGTACAGCAAAATCGCTGCTTTCTGAACTTTTTGCAGCCGCCATTAGCGGTAATTCAAGCCTCACCATACAAGGCACCGCAGGCACCACAGAAGATCACATTAAATACAGCTGGAATTACGCCCTGTTGCTGGCTGAAGGGCCAAGTCATAAGGCGCTGGTGCCGTCACCTTTGTATGAAGCCATGCGCAGCGGGCGCTTAGTGCGTTTTGAAGAAATTACCCGTTGCCCGCCAGAGATTCAAGATGTGCTCATCTCGCTCATGAGCGAAAAACAATTGATGATTCCCGAACTAGGGCGCGGCGCTGACAATCCCGAAGACGGCGCACGACTATTTGCGCAGCGTGGCTTCAATATTATTGCCACCGCCAACTTGCGTGATCGGGGCGTGCATGAGATGTCCTCCGCGCTTAAGCGGCGCTTTAACTTTGAAACCGTAAAGCCAATTCGTGACCTGCAATTTGAAGTCGATTTAGTGCTTGCGCAAGTGCGGCATGAAATGCAAGACGATGCCAAGGCAGTAGAAATTCCGCGCGATGTGGTGGCGTTGCTGGTCACCACGTTCCAAGAGCTACGCGCGGGCAAAACGCAAGACGGTGCGCTCATAAAGGGCTTAGATGCAGTGATGTCCACTGCAGAGGCTGTAAACGTCGCACATGCGGCGGCACTGCAAGCACGCTATTTTAACGACGGTAAATTAACCCCGCGCGAAATCGCCAGTCAGTTGCAAGGCGTAGTGCTAAAGGACAGGGCTGATGATGTAAAACGCGTGCGTCATTATTTTGAAACGGTCGTGCGCGAACGTGCCAAGCGCGATGCAAATTGGAAGGTATTCCATGAAGCGGCGCGCGGGTTGTGGGAATAGGTACTCAATTTTTAAGGATAGAAAAAATGACAATTGCTCCAACAGTATTTCCGCCCAGTCCGCCGTGGCAACCCTTTGCCGATGTGCCGTTGGGGGATTCTGCCTTTGCAGTGTTAAAGCAAAATCTATATGAAATTTTAACGCGCCAGAAGATGCGGGTTGACGCCATAACGGACTTGTCGCACCGGGCTTACCAACAAAACCAGGTCGAGATTTTTTTAGCAATTTCTGATGACAAATTGCATGGCGTATTAGCGATGCTAAATGGTTTAGCACCGGCCGCTGAATATACGCAACTTGTGCAGCAAGGTATGTTTGAAGTCATTGAGTATGATTTTCGCAATCGGCTGTTGCCGCATTTTGGTGTCATGCATTTGTTTCGTTGGCTGCAGCTTGCCGGTCGAGCCCAACACTTCTGGGTTGATTATCGTTTTCAGTGTTGGTTGGCGGCGCAACCCTTCGGATCGATTGATTTGCGGGCATTAGCAGCAGCATGGCGAGGTTGCGGGCAGCTTGATAGTGCAGTGTTTGTGGCCAATGCATCCTTGGCCGTGCGCTGGGAAATAAATACGGTGACAGACCGTTTGCCGGCGCAATGTGTGTGGCCGTTTTTTGCGGAGCATCTTAATTTTATTGATGCTGGGCTTGGCGTTGCAGCAGCGCCAGCAGAACCAAAATTTAGAGCGTTCACGTTGGAAGCGACGTTAAAGCTGCTAGCTATTTTTCCGGTGTTGCAACCACAATGGTTGACGCGCGTGCTAGAAGTTGCGCTGGGCACGGGTAAAACTAACCGCGCGGTTGCCGTTGCGGCACTGGCGTCACAAAAAAACTTGGGCGAGGTATTGCTGCCTTATTTGCATGCACCCAAAATTGATACGCGCATCGAAGCCGCAAATCTACTGGCTGATTTGCAGTATCAGGCTGCGGTTCCGGCTTTAATCGCGGCGTTAAAAACGGAGAGCCGCGAATCGGCACGGGCCGCTTTGTTGGCAAGTTTAGAACGCCTGGGGCAGAATATTGCGGCTTATTTGACGCCCGAAATTTTGTATGCCGAAGCGCTGAAAGGGCTTAAAAGTAAGGAACCTTCAGGCCTTGCGTGGTTTAATTTTGCGGCGTTGCCAACCTGTACGTGGCGCGATGGCGGCGCGGTGGAACCAGATATTTTGCGCTGGTGGGTGGTGTTTACTTGCAAGCTCAAGGAGCCGGGCGGCAATGCTTTGGTGACGCGTTACTTGCAGCTCTTGGCACCGGAAAGTAGGGCGGCGTTTAGTCTAAACGTGTTGCTGCAGTTCATTGCAGAAGATTCAAGGCAACTACCGCTCGTACCGGGCATGTCTGCATACGATAAGTGGTTGGCAAAACGTGAGTATATTACTAGCGCCATCGGCGAAAAAGGCATATTGGCGCTTATCCCGTGTGCGCCAGGGCATGAGCTCGTCGCACACATTACGCACTACATGCGCGATCATCACTTACATCGAGCACAGATTGAGGCTATGCTCGAGGCGGCAGCCTCAGTTAACAAACCCGGCAGTGAGCCGCTGGTGATTCAACTGTTGATAGGCGTTGCCCGTCGTCACCGCACGGCAAGCGTGCAGCAAAAAGCGCAAACGCTGATTGCGCAAATTGCAGAGACCAATGGCTGGACGCACGATGAGCTAAGTGATCGCACTACGCCCACGGCGGGCTTGGATGAAACCGGTAAAGTAACGCTACAATACGGTGCGCGTACCTTCCATATGGTGCTAAATGCCAACATGAAATTCGTGTTGCAAAACGATGAAGGCAAAGAGATTAAAGCGCTGCCTGAACCGCGTAAAGAGGACGATGCCGAGTTGATTAAAACTGCTACTGCGCAGTTTTCGGTGAGCAAAAAAGAGCTGAAACTAGTGCTCGATTCCCAAGCGGTGCGTTTGCAAGAAGCCATGTGCGTAAACAGGCTTTGGCCTGTTGCGCAGTGGCTCGAATATTTGCATGGTCATCCGATAGTAGGGCGTTTAACGCAGCGTTTGCTATGGATTGAGTACGATGAAAATAGCCTGAAGAAGTCCGTATTTAGGCCATCTGAAGACGGTACCCTTGTTGATTTAGACGACAACGAGGTGCAGTTAGCGCCAACGAGTACGGTGTGTGTCGCGCACGCCTGCTTGCTGGACGCGCCACAAGTTGCAAAATGGTTGAAGCATTTTAAAGACTATAAAATCACGCCGCTATTTGCGCAACTCACCCGCCACGCACCTGCGTTGGTGTTTGAAGATACAACCATTACTGCTATCGCGTCTCACCAAGGTTGGATGAGCGACACCTATACCTTACGCAGCGCATTCATAAAGCTTGGCTATCAACGCGCGGCTGAGGACGGCGGGTATTTTGAGCATTATGTGAAGGCTTATGCATCAATCGGATTAAAGGTGCGCATTGAGTTTTCGGGCAATACCTTGCCGGAAGAAAATATTCCGGCAGCGCTTAAAACACTGAGCTTTGAAAGTGATGCGGCCAAGTCGTGGGATGAACGCCTGCTGCCATTGCAAAAGGTACCGCCGGTGTTGTTGGCCGAGGCGCACGCAGATTATTTAGCCGTTGCGCAAGTGGGTGCGGGTTTTGATGCGCAATGGGAAGATAAGGTGCGGTTTTAAAAAAACATGACGGCGCCACTTAATCATGCCCTGCCGCCATTAATCGAGGCCGCAAAGGCGAAGCTATTTAGCGTTGAG
>JANNXI010000280.1:0-8637 GCA_031409495.1 Betaproteobacteria bacterium | reverse complement strand
GCTTGCTATCCCTAGCCATATTGTTAAGCCAATGCTCAGCACTTTTGAGTTGCTTGTGTTGCCGCTTACAGCATCATCAACAGTTGCCGGGGCGCGGGTATGCTTGCGCGGGGCGCTGTCTATACGAGCGCGCAACTTACGAAACGCCAGCTCAATATCCCAACCCTCGAGCGAATTACGTGCGTTTAGGTAAAGTGCAAAGCCAATGGCTACAAAAAACAATTCTAAAAACGTGAGTACTAAAAAGTACAGGAAAAAATACGCAATATCCTGCTGCAATTTATTTTCAGGGTTCGCAAGGTCAAAACCAAAGCTAAATGGGCCTTCGCCAATCCAAAACATATTAAGCACCATACCAGCTGCTAGCAGTAGCACGATTTCGACGTGAATTAACACCCATGCAGATGTGGCCGCAACCGACCACCCGTAGGGATTTAGCGCACGCCGCCGTTGTGCGGCAAATTTACCTTTGCTGCGTTCTAGCTGACGAATCGGAAAATCAAAAGTACGCCCAGGGTTTAGGCGTCGCCACGTTAGGCTGGCAAAAATGCCGTTGTTCCAAAAAAGCTTGGGCAGTGCTTTAATAATTTGTCGCAGCTTCGGTACTTGGCCAAACATCGCTTCACCCAGCACATACAGCGGCGCTCGTTCAAACAAGGGCTTTAGCCACCACAGCACTAGAAGTGCGATCGTACTGGTAGAAAATATTTCCGCATCGGCAAATTCACCATGCAGTTCAGAGCCAGTCAGTAAGGGCGGCAAAAACGCAATCCCAGCTACAAGCAACACCACGGGCAAGCTCGCTACAAGCCAAGCGATGAGCATTGGCTGCCACCATTCGCGCACCAACGCAAAGCCTAAATCGGCGGCTTCCCATTTACTGCGGGGCCGCAACCGTGCGGCAATGCTATCCATGCGTGGGACTACCTCTCGATGCAGCGTTGCTCGACACGGCTTTGCTGGTATTGCGGGCGACCTCAACCATTCCTTCGCGTTTTGCAGACTGCTGCGGCTGACGCGCAAGGGCTAAGTAGCTAATCAGCGCACCCCAAAACAAAATCCCAACCGTGTATTTAAACTGCGATGAAACAACAGTATTTGCTGACCAAAAGCCTTCAACAATCGCTGCTAAGGCCGTCAATAGGGCGGCACCAACGATTAGCCCAACCGCATAGCGCATGCTGCGGCGCAGTGCGTCTACCCGCGAATAGCCACCTGGCGCCACCAAGGCGTAACCCATTTCTAAGCCCGCCGCACCCGACAGCACAATACCGGTAAGCTCCAGCGCCGAGTGACCGGACACAAAGCTCCAAAACGTTTCGCCTAAGCCAGCACCCGTTAAATATCCCGCAGCGGCACCAATGTGCAAACCATTAAAAACTAAGACAAAAATGGTGCCCACGCCGAACAGCAGGCCGCTGGCGAAGCATTTAAAATCAATCGAAACATTGTTCATGATGTAAAAACTAAACATCTGAAAATCATCTTTTGCGCCACCGGGGCGACCCACCCGTTGAACATCCGGCGAATACATCGCATGCAGGCTTGAAACGCTCTGTGCATCCATGAGCTGGTAGACGAAGTCTGGAAAAAAATACACAGCCAAGCCCGCGGCAAGGCAAGGCAGATAGAATAACAAAGTTGCCGCCAATACCGAGCGCCAGCGCGCGCGCACTAACATCGGCAAACCGTAGGCAATAAACTGGTGCCATGTGGTGGTTTCGCTATCGTGATTGCGGTACAAAATTTGGTGGCCAGCCATCGCCAAGACTTCAAGTTGCGCCACTAGATCACCGCTATAGTGCCGATCTCGCGCCAGCGCAACGTGTTGCACTAACTCGCGATAACGCGCGGCAAATTCCGTGGCAGGAAAGCTCTTGACTGTCGGCAAGTTTGGTTTCACCGTATCAGAAGCGCGTATTTTGTAAGGATTGCCAGGTTCGCCAGCCGCTCCAGCGGAAGCGTTCGACGGTTTTATGTTGCTAGCCGATTGCCGCACGTTGGCTGCCTGTTCTTTTTTGCGGCGCGCAGACGTCGACAAATCAAGGTTCAAATAGTCTTCAAACTCATGCCAGCGGGCGCTGTAGCGGGCTTCAAATATGGCTTGTTTCATCTATCTGCCTGCCAAATAATTTGCTTGGGCGATAAGCTGGTTTACGTCAGCCAAATCGGCTGGATCAACCTTTTTTCGATCAGCGCTACTGCCGCTCAGCAACGGCTTGGCAATTTGCGCTAACTCAATGGCGCGCGCGTCTGACCATAAGTGACGCCGTGCCGCGTATTCCAGCAACGCGCGTTCTTCAGTAAGTTCTAGTCCTATTTTGGGTGCTAGGGGTGCAATTGCGGCATTTTGCGGGCGAATACTGCGCCGCGCATCGAGCTTGGGGACGTGCACCACAATAGTGCCAGCGGCCAAATCGCCTAAGCGCTTAAAATCACGATTTAAACAAATAGCGATAAAGCCAGTGGCGTACATAAACGGCAAAAAATCAACCGTACGCAGCAGATTACGCACCACTGAAGCCCGCCATGTAAGCGGCGCGCCATCATCACGCAATGCCCGCAACTGCATCATCTTTTTACCTGGCGTAGCGCCATTTGCCAAGCGCTCAAACAGGATGGGATACAACCATTCCAGCACAAAATAGAGCAAGATCAGCAAACCCTCACCCACCTGCATGAGCATGCCCAACACCATCCACAAGGCAATAAAAATCAAGACCCGCACGACGGCGTCAATAAACCACGCTAAGGCGCGCGGAATAGGGCCTGCCAAAGAAAGCGGCAACTCGACGCCCTCTGGACTAGCCAGAGCGCGTAGGGTATCAAGCGGTGGAATTACAGATGAGGACAAGGACCTATGCTTACCTAAACTGAAACAATCAAAACGGCATATGAACCAAAGTCAAATCAAAGTCGATTCAATTCGGCGCATCGCGTGAAAATAAATCACTAGTCTTCGATGAAGATGTCGCGATAGCTTGTGTACGAGGCGAGCAACAGCAGCGGGAAGACCACCACTAACCCCAAGAAAAGCGTAAAGATACTAGCGATACTGAGCCCAATGGCAACTAAACTAAACACCACAAAGGGAAGCCAGTTTCTCAATGCCGCGAAGAAACTTTTTTTCATCGCTTCAACCGGTGCCACATTGTGCTGCAAGACCAAAGCAGGTGCAAACCATGTCGTGGCGTAGAGCAAAAACGAACCCACCATGGCAATCAACATGAAAACAAAAATAAGTAAAACACCTCCGCCTGCCAATGCTGCGCCAACGTTTTCAACACCACCGCTGCCAATCATTCCGAGTAAAGCGGTACCAAATACTGCAACGCCGATTATGCCGAGCAACACAATGAGGAGAATCGTGAGTCCTAGATAAATCGCTGCAACCGTAAACAATTCACCGGTTTTATTTTGCAAACCAGCAAAAAATTGTCCGATTTCGATGGGTTCGTCATTGTGGGCATTGTTACCCATCACAATCCAGCCGGCCGCGAATATCGGCGCCGCCAAGCTGCCCAAAAGCCATCCAAGGAAGGGGATGACGTTAAGAATCATAACAATCACAAACTGGATGATGATGCAGGCAATAAAAATGCCTGGATTTTTCTTAAATAAATCCCACGCCTCACCAACCCAGCTGGCGCCGCGGCCTGCACCAACAACGCGACCTTCGGGGATAAAAGCCATCTCCGCGTCGTCGCGCGTAGCGGTAATGACAGTGGTCGTTGGCGCGGCGTATGGATTTGCAGAAGGCGTTACGGCTTGATTTTCGTTTTCATTCATGTTCAATTTCTCCCTTTATGTTGACTACGTTTATTGCTACTTGCCAAAAATGTTGCGCAGTGGTCGTATACCCACGCCTAATATTGCCCGATGGCACGAAGTAATGCGATGCGATGTTCTAAAGTACTTTATTGGCACAACTATATTTATGCTCGCACATCAAGTTCACAATTATCCTAGATTACAGCCCCATGCGCGAGATTATGTAGGTACGCGAGCAACTATTTTTATGGAGTGGTCGGTAATCCCAGGGTTTCCATCGCAGCCCAAACCTTTAGCGCATCCGCGGTTTCGGCCACATCATGTACCCGCACAATTTCCGCGCCGTGACTCACCGCCAAAAGTGCCGCCGCAGCGCTCGCAACAACCCGCTCATGCTCGGCACGTCCAGTGATTGCACCGAGGGATGACTTTCTGGAGAAGCCCGCTAATAAAGGCTTTCCAACTATTTCTGTAATTTGATTCAACGCGCGCAACAGTTGAAAATTATGCGCTACCGTTTTGCCAAAACCAAAGCCGGGATCAATCACGATGCGATTCGCAGCAACACCAGCTTGTTCGCAAGCACCTACCCGCTCACGCAAAAATCCGGCTACTTCATCGACAATATTGACGTAGTGCGGCGCAAGCTGCATCGTACTGGGCAAACCTTGGCGATGCATCAGGCAAATGCCTGCGTTAAAGTGCAACACCGCGTTAATCGCGTCGGCCGCTTGCAGGGCGTTTACATCGTTGATAATTGATGCACCTGCCCCTAGCGCTTCGCGCATCAGCGCAGGCTTTTGGGTGTCAATAGAGACACACATGCCCAAGGCCACTAAGCGCTCGATTACCGGCATGACCCGTTCGCGCTCGGTTGCAAGATCAATCGGTGCGGCATCGGGGCGTGTGGATTCACCTCCCACATCGATAATAGCCGCACCGTCTTCGCACATTTGCGTTGCACGAGCGACAGCAGCGGGGACGGTTGCGTACTTTCCACCATCCGAAAATGAGTCTGGCGTTAGGTTCAAGATGCCCATAATTAGCGGCTTCACAGGCGATATCAGTAGGCGATAATCGCCACATTGCCAGAAGGTGGGCGCTGCGTCGTCTACTTTAGAATGAATGGCCACGACATTATTTCATTTCTAAAAAAGTTAAGGGCGAACCAACTTGTTGATTCGCCCAAAATATTTAACTGCTGCAAATTTGCGACTTATTGCGGCTTTTCAGTGGCCTCTGCAGCTGTGCTGATAGTGCCGGTGGTGCTGGCGGTGTCGGCCACGGCTGTGGCTTCTGCTGCTGGCGCTGCCGTTGTTGCCTCTACCGTCGCACCTCCGCTGGAACCTGGTTCATCCGCTTTTGGCTTAGTTTGGGTGTAGGTTTTCATCGGCCGTGGTGGCAGGCCTGCCATGATGTCGTTAATTTGATCAGCATCAATAGTTTCAAGCTCCATCAATGCAGTGGTCATGGCTTCGATTGTGTGGCGATTGTCTTCAATTAGCTTACGGGAAACGGCATATTGTTGATCGATAAACTTACGCACTTCAGCATCAACATTGCGCATGGTTTCTTCGCTCATGTTTGATTGCTTGGTGACGGAGCGGCCTAAAAATACTTCACCCTCATTATCGGCATAAACCATCGGGCCCATCGCATCACTCATGCCGTAGCGCATTACCATGTCGCGCGCGATTTTAGTGGCGCGTTCAAAGTCATTCGATGCACCGGTACTCATCTGGTCCAAAAACACTTCTTCAGCAATACGACCGCCGAACAAAATCGCCATCTCAGTAAGCATTTGCTTCTTGTAATACGAAACGCGATCACGCTCAGGCAACTGCCATGTCACGCCCAAAGCGCGGCCACGCGGCATGATAGTTACTTTGTGTACCGGATCGGCGCCGGGCATTAATTTTGCCACTACAGCGTGACCTGATTCGTGATACGCCGTGGCGCGGCGATCATCTTCGGTCAGCACCATGGATTTACGTTCGGCACCCATATAAATCTTATCTTTAGCGTCTTCCAAATCTTGCATATCCACCAAGCGCTTGTTACGGCGCGCCGCAAATAAGGCCGCTTCGTTAATTAAGTTCGCTAGGTCTGCACCGGAAAAACCAGGTGTACCGCGTGCCAACACATTGGAATTCACATCCGGTGAAATTGGCACTTTACGCATGTGCACGTTCAAAATCTGTTCGCGGCCACGGACGTCTGGTAACGGCACAACAACTTGACGATCAAAACGACCTGGACGTAGCAACGCAGGATCAAGCACATCCGGACGGTTAGTCGCAGCGATCACGATAACGCCTGCTGAGCCTTCAAACCCGTCCATCTCCACCAACATTTGGTTTAGCGTCTGTTCGCGCTCGTCGTTACCGCCGCCCAAACCAGCACCACGCTGACGACCCACTGCATCAATTTCGTCAATAAAAATAATGCATGGCGCTGTTTTTTTCGCTTGCTCAAACATATCGCGCACGCGAGCAGCACCCACACCCACAAACATTTCTACAAAGTCAGAACCTGAAATTGAATAAAACGGCACTTTCGCTTCACCCGCAATAGCGCGCGCCAACAAAGTTTTGCCAGTACCGGGCGATCCGACCAGCAATACACCGCGAGGAATACGACCACCAAGCTTTTGAAACTTGGAAGGATCTTTTAAAAAATCAACAATTTCAACTACTTCTTCTTTAGCTTCGTCTACGCCTGCCACGTCGGCAAAGGTGACGGTATTGTTGCCTTCGTCAAGCATCTTTGCGCGGCTTTTGCCGAATGAAAACGCCCCACCCTTGCCTCCACCACCACCTTGCATTTGGCGCATAAAAAATACCCATACGCCGATAAGCAAAATCATCGGGAACCAAGATATAAAAATCGACATCAAAATCGAATTTTCTTCTTCCGCTTTTACATCAATTTTCGCGCCAGACTTGCCGAGGTCTTCCCATAAATACAAATCAGTACGAGGTACAGAAACGGTATACGTTTTGTTGTCGCGCAAGGTGACTTTTAAAGTGCGTTCGCCCTCTTGTTTAACAGAGTCGATATTGCCGTTACGCCCCTCTTGCTTAAACTGGGAGTAAAGCATTTTGTCTTCTTTGTTTGCGCCTTTATTCAGATACGTGAACGCAAAAGTGAGGCCAATGGCCACAAGTACCCAAATGCCGATTTGTTTTGCTAAATTGCTATTCATCAGATTTTCCTCGAATTCCCAAAATTTGGCCGCAGCACTATAGCGAGCGTGCCAAAACAGACATCAATATTACAACAATCGGCTTATAAAATGCTTAATCTTGCGGGCGCCCTGGCGCCTTCACTTTCACACCACGACCAAACAAATACGATTCCCGACTTTCATTGCGCGACGCTCCCGGTTTTTTTGTCGCTACCTTTACAAAATTCTGTCGCAGCAGCTTCACAAACGGCTCAAAACCGGTGCCCTGAAATACTTTGACGATAAAAACGCCGTTAGGTTTCAAAAACTCGATCGCAAAATCCATCGCAATTTCGCCTAAATGAAACATTCTGGCTTGATCCGTCGTCGGGATACCAGACATATTTGGGGCCATATCCGAAATTACAAGGTCAACATGGCCTACTTTACCGTCTGGCGACACGGCCGCAACCACGGCATCACGCCCTTCTTGCGAAGAAAAGTCACCCTTGATAAAATGCACACCTGTGATCGGATCCATCTCTAAAATATCAATTGCAATAATTTTACTAGACGGATGCAGGTCTGGACGCAACTTTTGCACCGCCAATTGCGACCACCCACCCGGCGCTGAGCCCAAATCTACAACAGTGATTCCCGGCTTCAGCAGCCGCTCTTTATCATCAATTTCAGTCAGTTTATAGACTGAGCGCGACCGAAACCCTTCCTCGTTAGCACGAATAACGTAAGGATCGCTCAAATGTCGTTGTACCCAGTCACGACTATTTTTAGGACGCGCGTTCGCCATAAGCCTTATAATCCATAAATGAAAACAGAATTATCCTCTATTCAGCGCCAAGCGCTCAAAGCACAGGCACATGACCTGTCCGCAGTCGTAATGATCGGCAACAACGGCTTAACACCCGCTGTTGTCCGCGAAATCGACTTAAACCTAAAAGCCCACGAACTCATCAAGGTGAAAGCCAATAGCGACGTGCGCGAAGAACGTGTAACGTGGCTTGCCGAAATTTGCGAAAAGCTGTCCTGCACACCGATCGCGCATGTCGGCAAGCAATTTATCCTGTGGCGCCTAAACCCAGACAAAAAAGAACCCGCGCCCGTCATCCGTGCCCGCCCACCTAAACTCAACAAAAAACAAGCCGCCGCTAAATTAGCCGCTCCAGAACCCGCGCCTGCGGTCCGTAAATCCCGAGTACTCCCCCTAGGCATTTTAGCCACAGAGCCAAAACGCGCAAAACTTCGCCCCCCCGGCGATGAAGCCAAAGACGACACCACGGCAGCCCCTAAAAATCGTCGCCGTATTGCCTATGGACCGAGCGGGCATCCGGCACCTGCACGAGGCAAGTTTGTGGGGCCACCACGCGGTAAAACAGCGGGTGGGAAGTCGAAACCTTATGCGGCTAAGGCTTCACCTAAGCAAAAACGTAAGGGATAAATTTAGGCTTGGATAAAATGCCTGAAGATGGCCGGATTTAGGGCATCTTCAGGCATTTCTGTATCTGCTTTTAGCGTGACTTTATTGCAAAGAAAGGCAACACCGTGAAAGTTAAGAGTATTAGGCTGGAAAATTTTCGATCATTTGTAGATTCCGGAACCATTGAGCTTGGGCAGATTAACGTATTGATCGGCGCGAATAATTCAGGGAAGACTTCGGTTTTAAGGGGGTTGCATCAGCTTCA
>JANNXI010000279.1:0-5681 GCA_031409495.1 Betaproteobacteria bacterium | reverse complement strand
CGTTTTTCCATTGCCCAGTTTTATCGCGCTATCCAGATTAGTTTGGCAGAAAAAAATGCGCCGGAAACCAGCGCAGTTGACTACGATGTATTCCCGGTGGCCCTCAAAGGCACGATGCACGCCTTAGAAATTTACAATATGCGCTGCTTGGGAAAGATTTCGAGCAATGATTGGGCGCATGTATTTTTTGCTGAACGCATGCATGACAAGCGCAAAGTAATTGTTAAAATAAACGTCGGCACCCCGTATGCTGATACCGCCCTCAACGCGCAGTCTACTGAGCGGTATAAGTTCTTCCCGCATATTCGCAGCCGCCATATTCCTCAGTATCTAGACGCCGGTATGGCCGGCCCTTGGACCTATTTTGTGGTTGAATTTATCAGTCACGGCGATTTGCGTAAGCTGCTGGGAGCGCCGTTAGCCGTAAGCCGCGCGGCGCAAATCTGTACCGGTGTCGCGCAGGGACTGAAGGCGCTACATGATGGCAATTACGCCCACCTCGATTTAAAACCTGAAAATATTTTCTTTCGCGAGGACGGCACAGTAGTACTGATCGACTTCAATATTTCGGCGCGCTTCGGCAATTTTGCTACCCGGATGCGCAACGCCAACGGCGATAGCGAGATTATGGGCACTCCTGCCTACATGAGCCCTGAACAGGGCCGTGGTGACACAATAGATGGCCGTTCTGATTTATACAGCGTGGGCGTGGTGCTGTTCGAAATGCTGGCAGGCGCACCACCCTTTATCGGCGAATCCACTTCCCACACCATTTATCAACATTTGCATCATGAAGTGCCTATGCTACCCAAACTAGCGCGCGGGTTGCAGCCACTGGTGGATCGTTTGCTCGCAAAAAACGCGTTTGAACGACTCGCCAATATTGATGCCCTAATCGCAGAACTCGCGCCGTTTCTGCCGGAAGCCTAAGCTGGCTTTGCACAGAACCATAATTTCAGCGCCGCTCAAACGGTAATTATTGGCTAATTGCGCTAACATGATGCGCCCTGCCGCTTAGGTGTCGGGCTGCTACTCTTTAGCTTCCCTGCAGCTTTTCTATCGCCAATTTGCATTAGGTTTTAGTTTGAATATGTCTGTCCCATCAAGTAACTCGACCAAAACTGTCCAAAAACTCCATGGCGCTGCCGATGCCTTGGCGCTTGTCCAACTAGCGCGCTCCAGTGTCGACAAAACCGCACCCCTCTTCATTCTTACCCACAATACCGCCTCTGCTGAGCGCCTATTGATGGAGATGCAGTATTTTGCGCCAGAACTGGAAATTCACCGTCTTCCGGATTGGGAAACGCTGCCCTACGATAATTTTTCTCCGCATCCAGATTTAGTATCTGAGCGATTAGCCGCGTTGTATCAGTTTTCAACCAATCGTGTTGATGTTGGCATTATTCCGATCACTACCGCACTAACGCGCTTAGCGCCAAAAGACTATCTAGACGCACGCTCATTTTTCTTAAAACAAGGCTCACGCCTCGATTTAAATGGCCTGCGCGATCAGCTCACCCGCGGCAGTTACACTCACACATCGCAAGTGATGGCACCGGGCGAATATTCAGTGCGCGGCGGCTTAGTTGACCTGTTTCCAATGGGCTCAGTGATCCCCTACCGCATTGATTTGATAGGTGATGACATTGAAACGATTCGTACCTTTGATATCGATACCCAACGCTCAATTTATGCCGTACCCAATGTGCGGCTTTTGCCCGCGCGCGAATACCCGATGGATAAAAGTGGACAAAACCATTTTAGGGACAGCTTTCGCGACCATTTTGAAGGCGACCCATCAAAGTGTCGCCTCTATAAAGATGTTTCTAACGGCGTAGCACCTGCTGGTGTTGAATATTATCTGCCGTTGTTTTTCGAACACACCGCCAGCCTGCTCGACTATATGCCGCCGGGTTCGCGCGTCGTGCAAATAGGCCAGGTGGCAGAAGCCGCCGAACAGTTTTGGGTAGATACAAAATCACGCTATGAATTACTGCGCGGCGATAAAGATAAACCGCTGCTACCGCCGCAAGAAATTTTCATGCCCGTAGAAGCGTTTTTCGTTGGCCTAAAGCAATTTGAAAAAGTACGCCTGCCAGTGCTAAGCACCGATGAGTTGCCGCCGATTGAAGTTGATCGCCGCGCAGAGCGGCCATTAGCGCAGTTTTCGTTGTTTTTATCCGCGTTTAGCAAGCAGCAAGGTCGTGTCATCGTTTGCACAGAAGGCACCGGACGGCGAGAAACCATTGCCCAGTTTTTCCGTGATAACGGTGTGCAGTCGGAGCAGCTTGATAGTTTTGCTGATTGCTTAAATTCTGTCGCCCCGCTGGTGCTCACGCCCGCGCCCTTAAGCGCTGGTTTCGTTCTGCTAGATGAAAAAATCGCGGTCGTTACTGAAAACGAGCTTTACGCAACCCAAGTAAAGCAAACGCGGCGCCGCGACAAAAATCGCGGCACGGCTGAAGGCATGTTGCGTGATCTAGCCGAAGTAAAGAGCGGCGATCCAGTTGTACACTCACAGCACGGCATAGCCCGATACGTTGGCCTAGTAACGATGGATTTGGGCGAAGGCGATATGGAGTTTTTAGAACTCCACTATGCAGGTACAGATAAGCTTTTTGTGCCAGTTTCACAGCTATCAGTCATATCGCGCTACACCGGTGCCAACCCTGAAAACGCCCCGCTACACAAACTTGGCAGCGGTCAGTGGGAAAAAGCGAAGCGTAAAGCCGCCCAACAAGTGCGCGATACCGCAGCTGAATTGTTGAACCTGTATGCCCGCCGTGCTGCCCGCCAAGGCTATGCGTTTCCGCTAGAAGAAAAGGACTTTGACACTTTTAGCGCCAGTTTTGCTTTTGAAGAAACACCCGACCAAGCCAGCGCGATTCAAGCCGTTAAAGCCGATATGCTGAAGGTGCAGCCGATGGATCGCCTTGTTTGCGGCGATGTAGGCTTTGGTAAAACTGAGGTGGCTTTGCGTGCAGCGTTCATCGCTGTGAGTGCAGGCAAGCAAGTTGCGGTTCTAGTGCCCACTACATTACTAGCTGAACAGCATTTTCAAAATTTTTCAGATCGCTTTGCGCAATGGCCGGTACGGCTAACCGAGTTTTCACGCTTCCGCTCGACGAAAGAAACACAGGTGGGCTTAGAGGGTATTGCTAACGGCACTATCGATATCGCTATCGGCACGCATAAACTAATTCAAAAAGATATTGTCTTCAAAAATTTAGGTCTAGTCATAATTGATGAAGAGCATCGCTTCGGTGTGCGGCAAAAAGAGATGTTAAAGGCGCTGCGCTCGGAAGTGGATGTACTTACTTTGACGGCCACACCAATTCCGCGGACGCTTGCCATGTCACTGGAAGGGTTGCGCGATTTCTCGGTAATAAGCACGGCCCCACAGCGACGCTTGGCCATTAAAACCTTCGTCACGAATACGTCAGATGGTGTAATTCGCGAAGCAATTTTGCGCGAACTCAATCGTGGCGGTCAAGCTTATTATTTGTATAACGAAGTCGAGACAATTCAAAACCAATACGACAAACTTGCTAAGTTACTACCCGAAGCGCGCATCGCTATTGCCCACGGGCAATTACCAGAGCGTGAGCTAGAGCGGGTGATGCGCGATTTTTATCATCAACGCAGTAATGTGCTGTTGTGCTCGACCATCATTGAAACCGGCATCGACGTGCCAACCGCCAACACAATTTTGATGCACCGTGCAGATCGCTTCGGACTGGCGCAATTACATCAGCTTCGCGGTCGCGTCGGGCGCTCGCATCATCAAGCTTACGCATACTTGCTCACGAATGGTTTAGAAGCGCTTACAGCAAACGCCAAAAAGCGCTTAGAAGCCATTCAAATGATGGAAAATTTAGGTGCTGGCTTCTACTTAGCGATGCATGATTTAGAAATTCGCGGCGCTGGTGAAGTGCTTGGTGATTCCCAGTCTGGCGGCATTCAAGACATCGGCTTTACGCTCTACACCGAAATGCTCGATGCGGCTGTAAAGTCCTTAAAAGCCGGCAAAGAGCCTGATTTAAGCAAGCCATTAAATGTGAGCACAGAAATTAATTTGCACGTGCCCTCGCTTTTACCCGAGATTTATTGCGCAGATACTCATGAACGCTTGGTAATTTATAAGCGCCTTGCTAACTGCGAAGACGATGAAGCCATTGACAGGCTACATGAAGAGTTAATCGATCGGTTCGGTCTGCCGCCAGAACCTGCACAAGCTTTGATTGAGTGTCATCGTCTGCGGGTGTTGGGCAAACCCTTGAGTATCGTAAAAATTGACGCCAGCCCAAACGCAATTGTGATTCAAATTGGTCACGATACTGTTTTGCATCCGCATAAAATCATTAGCTTGGTGCAAAATAAGCGCAATTACAAACTTGCGGGGCCTGACCGATTACGCATTGAAGTCAGCCATCCCAACTTTGCAGACCGCGTCGGCGAAATTAAACATGTTCTTAAAATATTAGCAGCCTAGATTATGCAAACCACAAACCTAATTATTCAAGCAGCCGATGTGCCCACCAGCGCTTTAAAGCATTTACACATGCTCTCGAAAGCCTCGAATATAGGCGCTCTACAAGGTATTCCGCATCAAGCTTTTAGCCTCAATGGCGCCTACATCGGCACTCAGCACGAAGTTTCGCAGTATTGTAAAAGCGAAAAAATTGACTTTGGCTTTATCCAATCCGACACAACTTTAAGCGACTACAAACTGCTTGCGATGGACATGGATTCCACGCTAATCACCATCGAATGCATTGATGAAATTGCTGACTTCATTAATAAGAAAGCAGAAGTTGCCGCCATTACTGAAGCGGCCATGCGCGGTGAAATTGATTGGCCACAAAGCTTACGCCAGCGCGTGGCATTACTTGCAGGCTTACCCGCGAGCACGCTAGAAACAGTCTATGAGCAACGCTTAAAACTCACGCCGGGTGCGACTAAATTAGTTGCCGCCGCGCAAGCAGCCGGACTCAAAACGGTTGTAGTTTCTGGCGGCTTTACCTTTTTCACGTCGCGCTTACAAGCGCGGCTGAAACTTGACTATGCGTTCTCTAACGAGCTTGAAATTATCGATGGCTTGCTCACCGGAAAAGTGCTTGGTGCGCTCTGTGACGCGCATGCCAAAGCCGCACACGTACAGGCTATTGCCGCGCAACTAGGTGCTGAAAAAAGCCAAATAATTACCATTGGCGACGGCGCAAATGATTTAGCCATGATGGCAGTTTCAGGAACATCAATCGCCTATCACGCAAAACCAAAAGTACAAGCCGAAGCGCGCTACGCGCTCAATGCGGTGGATTTATCTGGCGCTTTGCCGTTACTTGGGTGGCAGGACTAACTGTTAGCCCTGCTTGGCAGCGTCGGCGGCATCAACACTTACTGCTGCAACCTTTGCTTGCTGCGGTAAAGGAAAATACGCATAAGGCTGTTTTGGCGCTTCAGATTGCGCATGTTCGGCCGCGGCATCGCTGTCTTGTGTTTTATCCCACCACGTAGCGCGATTTTGTTTTTGTATCTCCGCTAGGCTCGGGTCAGCTTGCATGAGCGCGCGCATAAATTTTGTGATGTCAGATTCGTACATTTTAAACTCCAGAATTTTGCTCGCGGCGCAATAACCACTACGAAGTATCTTAGTTTATCATGGTGCGAGTTATGTTCGT
>JANNXI010000278.1:0-13660 GCA_031409495.1 Betaproteobacteria bacterium | reverse complement strand
GTTTTAGCTGCCACTACTACGGCTACAAGCGCAGGGGCGATGTTTGGCGTGCCGAGTAGTGCAATCTCGGCATGGCAGGCGCCAAACCTTGATTTAGGTTTGCGCGAGTGGATATTATCGTACGCTTTACTCGCGCCCAATCCGCACAATATGCAGCCTTGGATTGCCGACCTGAGCGTCAAGGATGAGATCACGCTTAAGTTCGATTTAAACCGCTTATTGCCTGCCACTGATCCCTATGGGCGGCAGATTTTGATGGGGGCAGGCGCATTTTTAGAACTACTTTCGATGGCTGCTGCTGAGAAAGGGTTTATTGCGCAACCTACGCTTTTTCCCGATGGAGAACCCAGAGAGAAGCTTGATAATAGGGCGTTTGCACGGATTCGTTTGATGCAAAATGCGACGGTAGTACGTGATCCCTTGTTTGTTCAAGTGCTTAATCGACGTACCGATCGTCGCGCCTATGATGGTCAGCGAATGATTGGGGATGCAGAGGTAACGCTGCTACGCCAAGCCTTGGGCAATATGGCAGTGCGGTTCGGTATTGCGGGTGCACCGACACAGACACAAGGGGTGGGTGATGCGCAACGGGTAGCGGATATCCGCCGAATTGCGCGTGAGGCATGGCGTATTGAGCTCACAACGGAAGTGACGATGATGGAATCGATGCACGTACTACGCATTGGCAGTCGTGAAATTGATAAACATCGCGATGGTATATCGCTGACCAAACCGCTGGTGGTGCTGTTGGAACGCATTGGCTTATTCGATCGCAATAAGTTTCCGGCGCCTGACTCCTCAGCGACAAAGGGTCAACTTAGGGATTTTGATACGATTACGGCGGCCACACCGGCTTATTTTTGGTTGAGCACGGCGGGCAATAGCCGAGGCCAGCAAATTGAAGCCGGACGCGCTTACGTGCGTGTGAATTTGGCAGGTGCCGCGGCCGGATTGGCGATGCATCCGAATGAGCAAGCATTGCAGGAATTTGCGGAAATGCGCCAACTTTATAGCGAAGTTCATCAGCTTTTGGAAGCTGAATGGCCTAAAAATACCTTGCAAATGCTGGCGCGTGTGGGCTATCTGCCGACGGGCACGGCTTTGGCGCAGGCGGCACCGCGAAGGGGTTTGGCAGCGCACTTGCCGCCCGATAAAACAGTGCTCCCGTCAGCTTGACTTGTAGTTTAGTCACTCAAGCGCGGTTAATTAAAATATCGCCGCGTCTTGATTTATTAGAACTGGTCGCAATATAAGTTAGTCTAAGTGTCGTGCACGTAATTTCGCTCATTAACTTTGTTGTCTAAGATTAGCTTAAGCCTGCTGCGTCGCTTAATGTTAAAATAGTAATCTTGCGCTAGATTTTGCGCTACTTCCTAAAATATCCTTTGAATTCTGCTGAAACCAAAAATTTAGTCGAAATTGCTAACGTTGATTTTGCCTATGGCAAACGAGCAATTTTGAAGGGCATTTCGCTCAATGTGCCGCGCGGCAAAGTCGTCGCTATTATGGGTGGCTCAGGTTGTGGCAAGACCACCTTGCTGCGCTTAATTGGTGGCCAATTGACGCCAATATCGGGTACTTTGCGTGTTGATGGGCAAAATGTTGCTGATCTAGATCAAGCCGGTTTATATAGTATGCGCCGCAAAATGGGTATGTTATTTCAGTTTGGCGCCTTATTTTCGGATTTATCGGTGTTTGATAATGTGGCGTTTCAACTGCGCGAGCATACTAATTTGCCCGAGAAAATGATCGCCGATCTGGTGCATATGAAACTCAATGCGGTGGGGCTACGCGGCACAGCAAATTTGATGCCAGCGGAGTTGTCTGGTGGCATGGCGCGACGCGTGGCGCTGGCGCGCGCAGTTGCACTCGATCCAGCCTTGGTGTTATATGACGAACCATTTGCGGGGCTTGACCCAATTTCCTTGGCAGTAGTGGGGCAGTTGATTCGGCACTTGAATGATGCCTTGGGTGCGACGTCGATTTTGGTCACCCATGATGTGATGGAATCACTGCAAATTGTTGATTATCTGTATTTCGTCTCTGAAGGCAAAATCGTCGGTGAAGGTACGCCAGATGAAATTCGCGCATCTGAGCTACCCTTTGTCAAGCAGTTTGTACACGGCGAGCGCGATGGTCCGGTGCCGTTTCATTATCCGGCGCAAGATTACGCTAAGCAATTGGGGCTACCGAAATGATAAGTCTGATTAGTAAAATCGGTGGCCGTACTATCGACAGTGTATGGCGCATCGGTAGTATTATGCGATTTTTTATGCTCGTACTCGCCAATTCGGGCACCAGTTTTAGCCGTTTTAGCCTTGTGCGGCGCGAGATATTTTTTAGCGGCGTGATGTCGCTCATCATTATTTTGGTTTCAGGCCTGTTCATTGGCATGGTGCTGGGTTTGCAGGGTTTTGAAACCTTACAAAAATACGGTGCTGAAGAAACGATGGGCGTACTGGTTGCGTTATCGTTGCTGCGCGAAATGGGGCCGGTTGTTACCGCCTTATTGTTTGCAAGCCGCGCTGGTTCGGCCATTACCGCTGAGATTGGCTTGATGAAAGCCACGGAGCAATTGAAAGCAATGGACATGATGGCAGTGGATCCTATTGCTCGCGTGGTGGCGCCGCGTTTGTGGGCAGGCATTATTTCCATGCCGCTGTTGGCCGCGTTATTTTCAGCGATGGGTATTTTTGGTGGCTACTTAATTGCCGTATTGATGGTGGGTATTGATTCGGGCGTATTCTGGAGCAATATGGAAGCGGCAGTAAGCTTCCGTTATGACGTACTCAGTGGCTTTGTTAAGAGTGTGGTGTTTGGTGTGGCAGTGTCAGTCATTGCCACCTTTGAAGGTTACGATTGCACGCCAACGGCTGAGGGCGTATCAGCGGCCACCACGCGCACAGTGGTGAGTTCGGCGTTAACGGTGTTGTTGTTAGATTTGATTCTGACAGCATTTATGTTGAGAGGGTTGTAGAAAATGGATCGCAAAACAATTGATCTTTGGGTAGGTATTTTTGTGTTGCTAGGTTTGCTAGCGCTGGGTCTTCTCGCCTTTAAAGTGGGCAATCTTGGTGGTGAACGGGAAGCTAAGCTTTATCGTGTAGAAGCACGTTTTGATAATATCGGCGGCCTTAAATTGAAAGCACCGGTTAAGAGCGCAGGCGTGCTGGTCGGCCGCGTCAAGGGAATTCACTTCGATAACAACAAGTTCCAAGCGGTGGTCGATTTGGAATTGTACGAGCGTTATGAATTTCCTAAAGATTCTTCGGCGTCCATATTAACTTCCGGCCTCTTGGGCGAGGTGTATATCGGCCTTGAACCAGGCGGGGATGATAAAAAACTCGTCGCTGGTGATCGTATTAAACTGGCGCAATCTGCTGTTGTGCTGGAGCGCTTGATTGGCCAGTTTATGTTCAATAAGGCCGCGGAAGCGCCAGCCCCAGCGGCACCAGCAAAGTAGTTGCTGTAAACCTAGCGCAGCTGATTGCGTTACTACGGCTTCACACCCTAATTTTTACGGAAAAACCATGTTTAAACGCTTTGTGTTGACTTCAATTGCTGTAATTTCTTTTTCGGCTGGAAGCGCCCTGGCTGCTGATGTCGCGCCAGACGAATTGATGCGCAAAAACGTAACGGAAATTTTGGCTGGCATTAAAGCCGATCCTGGCCTACAGGCAGGTGACGCTAAAAAATTAGAAAAATTGGCTGACGAAAAAGTGATCCCGTTTTTTAACTTCCCTAAAATGACGCAATTGGCTGTGGGCCGCGGCTGGAAAGAAGCCACCGATGCGCAAAAAACGGCGTTAACCAATGAATTCCGTGCTTTGTTGGTGCGTACTTACTCCATCCAAATGGCGCAATTTCGTAACCAAACCATTGATGTGAAGCCACTTAAAGGCGCAACGGCCGCAGACACCGAAGTAACAGTTAAAACGCTGATCAACCAACCGGGCGGTGCCGGTATTCCTATTGACTACAGCATGGAAAAAGGTAAAGACGGCTGGAAAGTGTTTGATGTCTTGATTGACGGCGTATCGTTGGTCACTAACTATCGCAGCTCGTTTGGCAAAGAAATCCAAACTACCGGAATCGATGGTTTGATTAAAGTACTGGCTGATCGCAACGCAAAAAACGTCGCTAAGAAGTAGTCGTTTAATTTTCTAAAAAGACCGTGCGCGCATGAACAAAGAATCGCTCAAAATTGAAGGTGCATTAAATTTTGAAAGCATGCCGCGCGTCCTCGCCGCCACGGCAGAGTACATGGCGTGCACTGATTTGCCGGATGGCTTGTCGGTCGATTTGTCGGAAGTGCAAGAGTTTGATTCGTCTGCTGTAGCTTTGCTCTTGCACTGGCGTCGAGAAGCGGCAAACGTAAATAAAGTGCTGCGCTATATTAATTTACCAAAAAATCTGACCGCGCTGGCCGAACTCTACGACGTCCAGCAATTTGTAGAGTGCCCGCTGGCGCAGGCGATGATGGAAACTGGGAAATTTACCGCGGTAGCGCTGAATGCCGAGAGCGCTACTACCAAGAGTGTCGTGTAAGGAATGGGTTTAGGCGCAGGTAAATCCTCGGGCTTGGCTGGATTTGCAGTAGAAATTTTAGACGTTAAAAAAAGCTTCGGAAAATTTCAAGCTTTAGATGGTGTTTCCTTTAATGTCGAGCAAGGCGAATTTTTTGCGCTCTTAGGCCCCAATGGTGCCGGTAAAACCACACTAATCTCTGCGCTGGCTGGGCTTTCCAAGCCTGACAGTGGGTCGTTGAAAGTTATGGGATTTGACGTCCGCACGCAATATAAGCAAGCGCGGCAAGTGCTGGGCATCGTGCCGCAAGAAATCGTGTTCGACCCATTTTTTTCTGTGCGAGAAATTCTGCGCATGCAATCCGGCTATTTCGGCATTCGCAACAACGATGCCTGGATTAACGAGTTACTTGAGAAACTATCGCTTACCGACAAAGCCGATAAAAACATGCGCGCTTTATCGGGTGGCATGAAGCGTCGCGTGCTGGTGGCGCAAGCGCTTGTGCATAAGCCGCCAGTCATTGTGCTCGACGAACCAACGGCAGGTGTGGATGTGGAATTGCGACAAACACTTTGGGCATTTGTGCGCCAGTTAAATCAGCAGGGCCACACTATCCTGCTCACTACGCATTATCTAGAAGAAGCGCAGCAGCTGTGCTCGCGCCTTTGCATGATGAAGCAAGGCAAGGTGGTTGCATTGGATACGACAGCGAATTTGCTGGCTGGTTTTTCTGAACGGGTATTGCGCGTAGCTTTAAAAGGCAACGCTACACTGCCTGCAAGCTTGGCGCCAAGGCGAATGAAGTCCGATAGCATATGGCATTATTTTTCCATTTCTGCCTACCAAGAAGTAGAAGATATTTTGGCCTTGCTGCGTACCAATGAGATCGGCATCGAAAAGCTCGAAGTGACGGAACCAGAACTGGAAGACGTGTTTCTAAAAATCATGAAAAAAGCCTAAAGCATGATTGCTTTTCAAACCCTACTAAAAAAAGAAATCCATCGCTTTTGGAAGGTTGCGTTTCAAACCGTTGCCGCGCCAGTGCTCACAGCGCTGATGTATTTACTCATTTTTTCGCACGTGATGGCTGGGCAAAATGTACCGCTTTTAGGCGCATCCAACATCACTTACGTACAGTTTTTAATTCCTGGTTTGGCCATGATGTCAATGCTACAAAACGCGTTTGCGAATGCATCATCATCGTTGATTCAATCAAAAATTACCGGTAATATTTTGTTTGTATTGTTGCCACCCTTTTCGCATTGGGATTTTTTCAACGCCTATGTGCTGGCGTCCGTAGTGCGAGGCTTGGCGGTGGGTTTGGGCGTATTTATTTTAGGTATTTTTGCAGCCGACTTGCCGCATTATAGTTTTGTCTGGATTATTGCATTTGCAATTTTAGGGTGCACCATGATGGGTGCGTTGGGTATTATCGCTGGGCTGTGGGCTGATAAATTTGATGAAATTGCCGCGTTTCAAAATTTTATTATTATGCCGCTTACGTTTTTGTCCGGGGTCTTTTACTCGCTACAGTCTCTTCCGCCTTTTTGGAATACCGTTTCGCATTTAAACCCGTTTTTCTACTTAATTGACGGTTTTCGCTATGGTTTTTTTGGTGCATCGGATGCACCACCTTGGCTAAGCCTAAGTGTGGCTGGATTTAGTTGTATTGTGTTGGCTTCCATTAGCGTAGGCCTGTTAAAATCAGGCTATAAATTAAGGACTTAAGGACTGAATGTGGTTACCCCCGAAGCAATTGAAGGCTATTTGCGCCGCGAACTCGTTTGCGACCATCTCGTAGTAACGGGCGATGGCGCCCATTTTGAAGCCACCATCGTCGCCGCTGTATTCATCGGCAAAACCCGCGTAGCGCGCCACCAAGTCGTTTATGCCGCTTTAGGCGATAGAATGCGCGCTGAAATTCACGCGCTTTCGATGAAAACCATCACGCCTGATGAATGGGCTGCCCCGCACGCCTAAGCGCTCACGCTTGATGTAGCAGCACTTAATCTTGACCGTCCATTGATCGCACTCCATGTCTAGTTCTAATAGCATCACACTGGCCTTGTCCAAAGGCCGCATTTTTGAAGAAACGCTCCCGTTGTTGGCAGCAGCAGGCATCGTACCGACGGACGACCCTGAACGTTCACGCAAGCTCATCATTGGCACTAATCGGCCAGAAGTGCGGCTTGTCATTGTGCGTGCATCAGATGTACCCACGTATGTACAGCTAGGTGCTGCCGATATTGGGGTTGCGGGGTTGGATGTGTTGCTTGAGCACGGCGGGCAAGGTTTGTACCAACCATTAGATTTAGGTATTGCTAAATGCCGCATGATGGTGGCGTGCCGTAATGGATTTGATTATGCAGCAGCGGTCCGTAGCGGTGCGCGCTTGCGGGTGGCTACTAAATATGTACAAATTGCGCGTGAACATTTTGCGGCAAAGGGCGTGCATATTAATTTGATTAAACTCTATGGTTCGATGGAATTAGCGCCCTTGACAGACTTGGCTGAAACTATTGTTGACGTCGTCTCGTCCGGCAATACGCTCAAGGCAAATGATCTTGTGGCTGTTGAGCATATATGCGATATTTCGAGCCGCCTGGTGACGAACCGCGCGGCAGCAAAGCTTAAGCGCGAATTGTTGGAGCCTATTTTGGCGGCTTTTTCTGGTGCAATAGTGGCTGAAGATGCCTGTAAATAGGGCGTTTTCAAGCATTAAAATTTGTGATGAATATTAAACTTCTCGATTCAAAAAGTGCCGATTTTTCGAATAGCCTAAAAGCGCTTTTGGCGTTTGAAACTGCGCAAGATAGTGCCACCGACGATATCGTCGCAAAAATTTTGCACAATGTGCAAACCCAAGGTGACGTAGCACTGCTAGCCGCCACGGCAAAATTTGATCGTTGGGCGCCCGCATCAGCGAGTGAGCTTGAAATAAGTCGCGCGGTGTGCATGGCCGCACTTAATGCCTTGCCTAACTCCTTGCGAGAGGCGCTCGAATTTGCGGCTGCACGCATCACTACATATCACCGGCATCAGGTGCAAAAATCGTGGCAGTACACAGAAGCGAACGGTACGGTGTTGGGGCAAAAAATAACGCCGCTCGATCGTGCTGGTTTGTACGTGCCGGGCGGTTTGGCTAGTTATCCTTCCTCGCTACTGATGAACGCCTTGGCCGCCAAGGTAGCGGGAGTCGGTGAGCTTATTATGGTTACGCCCACGCCGGATGGCCAAGTGAACCAAACGGTATTGGCGGCCGCTGCGCTGGCGGGCGTAGATCGGCTTTTCCGTATCGGCGGTGCGCAAGCTGTGGCCGCACTTGCCCATGGTACGCAAACCGTGCCAGCAGTGGACAAAATTACTGGCCCTGGCAATAAGTTTGTAGCGGCCGCAAAACGCCGTGTGTTCGGTACCGTAGGTATTGACATGGTGGCGGGGCCTTCGGAAATTTTAGTTATTTGTGACGGCACCACCAACCCGCGTTGGGTAGCGATGGATTTATTCTCGCAAGCGGAACATGATGAAATTGCCCAGTCGATATTGCTGTCTCCTGATGCTGCGTATCTTGAAGCCGTCCGCGCCGAGATGGCCGCGCTGTTACCCGCGATGCCGCGCGCCAGCATTATTGCGGCTTCGTTGGCAAACCGTGGCGCGTTAATTTTGGTGCGTGATTTGGATGAGGCCTGTGAGATTTCTAATCAAATCGCGCCGGAGCATTTGGAATTGTCGGTAGCCGATAGCCACGCATTGCTGCCGAAAATCCGTCATGCAGGCGCGATTTTTATGGGTAAATTTACTTCTGAATCATTAGGCGATTATTGCGCGGGGCCAAACCATGTGCTCCCCACGTCGCGTACAGCACGGTTCTCGTCCCCATTGGGCGTTTACGATTTTCAAAAGCGCTCGTCCATCATTGATGTCTCAGCGCAAGGCGCGCAAGTACTGGGTAAGGTTGCAGCTACATTGGCGCGCAGCGAGGGCTTGGAAGCGCATGCGCTGGCAGCGGAGTACCGCTTAAGCAGCGGCGTGAACGCGTCATGATTCGCGCCGATATTGCACAGCTTTCGGCCTATCACGTCCAAGCAGCGGCGGGCATGGTCAAGCTTGATGCCATGGAAAATCCCTATGATTTACCTGCTGATGTGAAGCCCGCACTGCACGCGGCGTTGGCAGAAGTGGCGCTCAATCGCTATCCATCGCCAGCTGCAGAAGCCCTAAAACAGGGGCTTCGCGAGGCAATAGGTATTGACGCCGAGTACGAAATTATGCTGGGTAATGGCAGTGATGAGATTATTCAAATCATCGCGACTGCCTGCGCCAGCTTAAAAGCAGGCGAGCCAGCAACCATGTTGTCGGTAGAGCCTGCGTTTGTCATGTTCAAAATGATCGCGCTGTACGCCAAGATGCAATATGTGGGTGTACAGCTGCAGGCTGATTTTTCGATCGATGTTCCTGCAATGCTGCAAGCCATTGACAGCCACCGCCCCGCAGTGACGTTTATCGCCTACCCAAATAATCCAACGGGCAATTTATTTGCCGATGCCGATCTAGATGCAATCATTACAGCTGCCGATAAAATTGGGGGCTTAGTGGTCATAGATGAAGCCTATTTTGCGTTTTCCAGCCGCACTTATTTGGGCGAAATTGGTGGATACGCTAATGTGGTGTTAATGCGCACTGTTTCAAAATTGGGGTTAGCAGGTTTGCGCCTAGGCATGTTGATCGGCGCAGCGCATTGGCTAACTGAATTTGAAAAAGTGCGTTTGCCTTACAATATCAATGTGTATACGCAAGCTGCCGGTTTAGTGGCGTGTGAATTTTATGCGAGCTTTACGGCGCAAGCAGCGCTTATTGTGCGTGATCGGCAACTATTTTCAGTCGCGCTAGCAGCTATTGATGGTGTGACCGTATTTGCCAGCGAAGCTAATTTTTTGCTGGTGCGCGTAGCCGATTCTTTAGCATTGTTTGATTATTTATGCAGCCGAAAAGTTTTGGTAAAGCATACTGGTGCCGGGCATCCGCTGATGCGCAACACCCTTAGAATTACCGTTGGATCGCAATCCGAAAATGCCCAAGTTGTTGCTGCAATTCGTGCATTTCTAGCCGCCTGAATTAAAAATACGTAAAGAAAGTTATGGATAGAACTGCTGAAGTAACCCGCAATACCAAAGAAACGCAGATTACCGTTGCCGTGAATTTAGATGGCTTAGGTGTTGCCGATCTGGATTCTGGCGTACCGTTTTTAGATCATATGATCGATCAAATTTGCCGCCATGGCATGATTGACATCACCTTAAAAGCGACGGGCGATTTGCATATTGACGCACATCATACCGTGGAAGATGTTGGCATCACCTTGGGCCAAGCCTTCGGTAAAGCGCTGGGCGATAAAATGGGCATTCGTCGCTATGGCCACGCTTATGTACCGCTGGATGAAGCGCTGTCGCGCGTGGTGCTAGATTTATCTGGCCGCCCGGGCTTATTTTTCCATTGTGATTTCACCCGAGCGCGAGTCGGTGATTTTGATGTCGACCTTTGCATTGAGTTTTTCCAAGGTTTTGTGAATCACGCCCTTTGTACTTTGCATGTTGATAACTTACGCGGCGTGAATGCGCATCATCAAGCAGAAACTATTTTTAAAGCGTTTGGTCGTGCGCTGCGTATGGCCTGTGAGCGCGATCCGCGTGCGGAAGGTATCATGCCATCCACAAAAGGTAGCCTGTAGTTAAGCTGGAGGAAAGCGGATGAGAAATCAACAAGTGATAGTGGTTGACTACGGCATGGGCAATTTGCGCTCGGTTGAAAAGGCGCTCGCCTACGTTGCCGACGCAAACACCACTGTGCGAATTTCTAGCCGCGTCGATGATGTATTAGCGGCCGATCGTGTGGTGTTTCCGGGGCAGGGCGCTATGCCTGACTGCATGGAGTACTTGCGTGAAAGCGGTCTGCAAGATGCCGTGCTGCATGCAGCGGCAAACAAACCATTTTTTGGCGTTTGCGTGGGTATGCAAATGCTGTTTGATATTTCTGAAGAAGGCCATACCCCTGGGTTAGGCTTGTTTAGCGGTGCGGTAAAACGCTTTCGTCCAACGAATCCCACCAATAAAGTGCCGCACATGGGCTGGAATCAGGTGACACCAACGTCGGTAGGCCACATGCACCCAATCTGGAACAACGTGGCGGTCGACGAAAGATTTTATTTTGTGCACAGTTTTTACTGTGTGCCAGCTGACCCCACAGTGACTAATGCTGTGGCAGAGTATGAGTTACCGTTTTGTGCCAGTATTAGCCGTGGTAATATTTTTGCGACACAGTTTCATCCTGAAAAAAGCCAACATGCTGGATTACAGTTATACAAAAATTTCCTGCATTGGCAACCCACCTAGTTTTCGGTTCACTCCATCGAAGTACCACTCACTTTTTTGCGCTAATTTGCCATGATAATTATTCCAGCCATTGATCTCAAAGACGGCGCCTGTGTACGCTTGCAACAGGGCGAAATGGATTCTGCCACCGTGTTTTCTCAAGACGCTGCTGCGATGACGCGGCAGTGGCGTGACATGGGCGCACAGCGCTTGCATGTGGTGGATCTGAACGGGGCCTTTGCCGGCAAACCTAAAAACGCGTCCGTCATCAAACAAATTGTCGCCAATGCTGGCGACGACATGCCGATTCAATTGGGCGGCGGCATTCGTGATTTAGAGACCATTGAAGCGTATTTAGATAGCGGTATTGGTTACGTCATTATCGGTACGGCTGCCGTCAAAATTTCAGGTTTTTTGCATGAAGCTTGTGATGCGTTTCCCGGCCACATCATCGTGGCATTGGATGCCAAAGAGGGCAAAGTAGCCACCGACGGTTGGTCAAAATTAACGGGCCATGATGTCATTGATTTAGCCGTGCGGTTTCAAGATTATGGGGTTGAAGCCATAATTTATACCGACATTGGTCGCGATGGCATGATGATGGGCGTCAATATTGATGCCACTGTAAAGCTAGCCCAAGCGCTTACTGTGCCGGTTATCGCCAGCGGCGGGTTAAACGGCATTGAAGATGTCAAACGTTTGATGGCTGTGGAAGCCGAGGGCATCATGGGTGCGATTACAGGCCGTGCTATTTACGATGGTACCTTGGACCTTAAAGCTGCGATTAGTCTCACGGCTGGCTCATCTGCTACCCCCTCTGCAAACGCCGCTTCCAAGAAATAATCCATGCTCGCCAAACGCATTATTCCCTGCTTAGACGTCAACAATGGCCGCGTGGTAAAGGGCGTCAATTTCCTTAATTTGCGCGACGCTGGCAATCCAGTAGAAATCGCCAAAAAGTATAACGACGAAGGTGCCGACGAAATTACCTTCCTCGACATCACTGCTACCTCTGATGCACGCGACATGATTATTGACGTGATCGAGCAAGTGGCCGACCAAGTATTTATTCCGCTCACTGTGGGTGGCGGCGTGCGTGAAGTTGCGGATGTGCGACGATTGTTGAACGCAGGTGCGGACAAAATTAGCATTAACTCCAGCGCTATTTCTAATCCGAAATTAGTCGCAGATGCGGCCGCAAAGTTTGGCTCGCAAGCCATTGTAGTGGCTATAGATGCCCGTAAAAAGGCCGACTCCAGCGGTTGGGAAGTATTCACTCACGGCGGCCGCAAGGCAACAGGTTTAGATGTGGTGGAATGGGCGAGAAAAGTAACGGCGTTGGGTGCTGGTGAAATTTTACTCACTAGTATGGATCGCGACGGTACCAAATCAGGCTTTGATTTGGCCCTCACCCGCGCGGTGGCCGAGGCCGTGACAGTGCCGGTTATTGCGTCCGGTGGCGTAGGTAACCTAGAGCATTTAGCCGCTGGCGTGATTGAGGGCAAGGCTGACGCGGTGCTTGCCGCCAGCATTTTTCACTTTGGTGAATACACCATACAAGAAGCAAAATTGCTGATGTACAACCGTGGCATTGAAATGCGCTTGTGATGGGTGAAGTAAATCTAAATCCGCAGGATAGTCTCTGGCTGTCTGCCGTAAAATTTAACAGTGACGGCTTAATTGCTGCCATTGCGCAGGACGCCGTGAGCCATGAAGTGCTAATGCTGGCATGGATGAATGCCGAGGCATTAAAGCAAACTTTGTTAACGGGAGATGCGCACTATTGGTCGCGCTCCCGCAAGGCGCTTTGGCACAAGGGCGAATCATCGGGTCATTTTCAGCGCGTAAAGGAATTGCGCCTAGATTGTGATGGCGATGCGCTCATCATGCAAATTGAACAAGTGGGTGGATCCGCTTGTCATACTGGGAGGCGGCGCTGTTTTTATCGGCGTCTCGATAATGGCGCTTGGGCTGTAACCGAGCCAGTCATCTCCACCCCGACCGCACATTGAAATTGATTGCTCCCCATGCCTACGAACGACACCCTAATACAGCTAGAACAAACCATTGAGTCGCGCAAAGGTGCGCCCCGCGAAAGCTCCTATGTGGCGGCGCTGCATGCCAAGGGCTTAAATGGCATATTGAAAAAAATCGGTGAAGAAGCCACGGAAACGGTGATTGCTGCTAAAGGCGGTGTACGTGAAGAAGTCATTTATGAAACCGCTGATTTACTCTTTCACACAATGGTCTTATTAAGTCATCAGAATATCAAGTTTGCCGAAGTGCTGGCCGAGCTTGAGCGCCGTGAGGGTACGTCTGGCATTGCTGAAAAAGCCAGCAGAGGATAGTTATTATGAATAGCAACGACACTATTTTTGGCAAAATTCTGCGCGGCGAGATTCCTAGCCGCAAAGTGTATGAAGACGATGAAATTTTAGCCTTCCACGATATTAATCCAGTTGCTGAAGTCCATTTTTTGATTATTCCTAAAAAATTCATTCCATCCCTCATGGAAGTCTCGGCTGAGGATTCCCCAGTGCTGGGGCGCATGCTGGCATTAGCACCAAAGTTGGCGCGCGAGCTGGGTTTAACCGCAGGTTTCAGAAGTGTGATCAATACGGGTGTGATGGGGCGGCAGGACGTGTATCATTTACATCTACACGTTTTCGGCAACAAGCCGGCGTCGTCATCACTGCAAGTGATGTAAGGTATTTGCAGTGCAAGTGATGTAAGTTGTACCGCGTTGATATTTATGAAAGATTAGG
>JANNXI010000277.1:0-31081 GCA_031409495.1 Betaproteobacteria bacterium | reverse complement strand
GCGGAGCAGTTGAGTGATGCTCAGCGGTTGAAGGCGATTCTGGCTCGCGCATTTGCAAAATTTATGCTGGCCACCACCGCGCTACCATCCATATTGACCCCAATTCTAGGCCGAATATGACGGTTGACTGCTTTTTTTAGGGTCAATGCATCGTGAGCCACAACGCTATTGGCGACGCTTAAACGTCATGCACTGAACGATTGAAGGTGATGGTGGCGATGGCCTGGCTTACATCAAAGACGAGAGTTTCGTTGAACATCGCTACCCGCATTTTAAAAAAAGCAACGATTAAAATGGCTGTGAGTGCTTAAATACGGGCACGCTCAGCCATATTCTGGCTTAGACTTTAAACGACTTATCTAATACCCACACACTATGTAGCGATTTATTCGCTAAACCAGTTGGAATGCTTTTCACAAACTTTACTGGTTGCGGCGCCGCGCTTACTTTCTGAATACGTGGCTAAGTTTCCCTTGAAATCTTCTGGTGTTTCATTCCACATACAGGTGCAAAAAGCTTGCAGTTTTGTTTGGCCTTTAACGGGGCTCTTTTCTTCGCCGCCTTCCCAGCCTAATTTTTTTGCGAATGCCAGACACTGTTTGTATTGCGCATCACCTGCTGGCACGGGGTTATATTGATCTGACGCAAACGCGGTGTTAGCACCGCAAAACAACAATGCGATTGCTGCACTGGTGAGTAGTTTTTTCATGATAGTTTCCTTGTTGGCTGAGTTTGATAGTGACGAATTGGAAGTGATGACTGCAATTCGATTATATGGCATTCTGGCCAAGTGCGCCGACAACTTGTTGGCCATCACTTAGAAGTTTTAGGCGCCCTAAATACGGGCGTCTCCAGCCTATTTTAGTGCTACGCCACGCACCGCATATTCAGCCCGCAGCACGACCTTAAGCCTAGGTAAGTGGTGGGCATAAATGGCGGCAACGACTAGGCTTGCCAAGCTACACACCATCAAGGTTTGCAGCGGGCCGATGTGCTCGGCTAGCCAGCCTGCGGCCAGCTGGCCAATTGGCGTCGCACCGATAAAAAATGTGGAATACACACTGATGACGCGGCCACGGTAGGCGTCGTCAACTACGGTTTGAATAATGGTGTTTACGCAGACGCTGGTGCCCATAATGCCAAAGCCCATAATTGCCATGGCAATAAATGATAGTGGCGCTAATTTAAACTGTGCAAGCACGGCAAACAACATCGCGCCTACGCCCGCGCAAACTAGCGTGAGCACTATCCACGTGGATAGGCCGCGAATGCTTTTGCGCATCGCGAGCAAGATGCCACCGATGAGTGCGCCAGCGCCCACGCCGCTTAACAATATGCCATTTAACGCAGCGCCTTGGCCGAACACCGATGTGGCAATGGCGGGCATAAGCACGGTGTATGAATTTAGACATAAGCTTACCGCGCCAGCAGTCAACACCAGCGGCAAAATGCTGGCGCTACGCCACGCAAAGCGCCAACCATCGAGCAATTGCGTGAGCGCATGTTGGCCAGCGCTGGCGGCGGCCACAGGCACAACTGGCATCGTTTTTAGCTGGGCAATTACCGCTAAATACGATATCGCGTTGACGGCGAAACAGGCGGTTTCGGAGTAGTTGGCAATAATTAAGCCACCAATAGCAGGGCCAATTAAACGAGTGCCGTTGATGTTGATTGAGTTGAGCGCCAAGGCGTTGGGCAGATCATTTTTATCGTCTAGCAATTGCACAAAATACGAATGCCGTGTGGTAATTTCAACGGCATTTAGTATGCCAAGTAGGACGGCAAATGCCGCAAGAATTGGCACGGTTACGACTGAAAAATAGCTCAACACACTGACACTAAGCGCCAAAGTGAATAGTAGGCTGTGCACGATTAGCAGCAAGTTTCGGCGCGGCATTCTATCTGCCAGCAGCCCCGCAAACGGCGTAACAACTAAGTATGGCAAGAGGCCAAAAAACGCCACAGTGCCTGTGGTGCCGGTGGATCCTGAGAGACGATAAACCATCCACAGCAGCGCTACCGACTGGGTCCACGAGCCGATTAGTGACACTGTTTGGCCAATGTAGTAACGCCGAAAATTCTGGTGCCGCAACGCGCGAATGGCGTGCGGGTAGCGGGTGGACGTAGTTTGCTTAATTTAGTTCACCCACAAATATCTTTAACCGCCACCTCATGGATTTTTCTGCCTTCGCGATAGCGCTAACTTAATTTCGCCATTTGCGCCCGTAACTGCACCACCTTGGCGATTCGATCAGCCAAACGCTGCTGTTCCGCTGCTACTACTGCAGGCGGCGCGCGATCAACAAAGCTGGCGTTGCTAAGCTTTAGCTGCACGCTGGCGATTTCGGCATCTAGCTTGACGATCTCTTTGTTTAAGCGCTCGGTTTCAGCGGCTATATCCACTTTGATATCGAGCATCCAGTTAGCTGATTTTGTAACCGCGACGGGTGCGTTTACATCCGGCAGCGCCGCTACATGATGAGCCGTTGAAACCTTCGCTAAGGCGCATAAATAGGGCATCTGCGCCATAACTGTAGCTGATTGGCTATCAACGTATAACGGCACTTTTTCAGCAGGCGAAACACCCATTTCACCGCGCAAATTGCGCACGGCATCGATGCTCAGCTTTAGTTCAGCCACGAACGCTTCTGCATCCGCGTTAAGCTTTTCAGGTTGCGCTTGGGGAAAGGGTTGAATGCAAATGCTGGCACCTTCCTTACCTGCCAATGGTGCAACTTTTTGCCACAGCTCTTCGGTGATAAACGGAATTAGCGGGTGCGCTAAACGTAAGCACACCTCCAACACACGCAATAGCGTGCGGCGCGTCCCGCGCGCGGCCGCAGTTGCATGGTCACGTTCAGCGGGTGTGGCTGTCGCGCTTTCCAAAACGGCGCGGCTTTGCGCTAACTGTACTTTGGCAAACTCCAAATACCAATCGCAGTACTCAATCCATACAAACTGATAAATTTCGGCTGCAACTGTATCTAAACGGAATTCTGTAAACGCCCTATTTACGGCCATCTCCAGCTGCTGTAAATTCGAAATTAAAGCATTGTCTAGCGGTGAGAGATACACCGCATCTGCGGCATTTAAGCCTACATCTAGGGTCGACAATTCGCCCGTTTCATCATTGGTCACCTGGCAATTCATCAGCACAAAGCGCGTGGCGTTCCACAGCTTATTGCAGAAGTTGCGATAACCTTCACAGCGCTTAAAGTCAAAATTGACGTTAACGCCAAGGGACGCATAGCTAGCCATGGTGAAGCGCAGCGCGTCTGAGCCGAAGGCCGGAATACCAGCAGGGAATTCTTTTTTGGTGCGCTCAGCAACTTTAGGTGCGGTTTCAGGGCGACGCAAACCGGACGTGCGCTTAACCAGCAGCGGTTCAATTTCGATGCCGTCAATAAGATCAACGGGGTCAATCACGTTGCCTTCGCTTTTGCTCATTTTCTTGCCTTCTGCGTCGCGCACGGTCGCATGGATGTACACCGTTTCAAACGGGATTTTTCCCGTGAAATAGGTGGTCATCATAATCATGCGCGCGACCCAAAAGAAGATGATTTCGCTACCCGTTACCATCACTTGCGACGGCAAGTACCGACGCATTAAATCGCTATCCACTTTTTGTGGCCAACCCAATGAAGAAAATGGAACGAGAGCAGATGAAAACCAGGTATCAAGCACGTCGGCGTCACGACGCAACACACCCAAGCTGCCAGCGGCACGGGCTTTTGCAGTGGCCTCAGCTTCATCACGGCCAACGAAGCAATTGCCTAATTCATCATACCAAGCCGGTATTTGATGCCCCCACCAAAGCTGGCGCGAGATGCACCAGTCTTGGATATTATTCATCCAATGGTTGTAGGTATTTACCCAGTGCTCGGGCACAAATTTAATCTCGTTCGACGCCACAACTTCTAGGGCCTTTTTAGCGATAGATTGGCCTGGCTGATGCGGGTGATTTGCTGGCGCTGGCTTATCAACAGCCATAAACCATTGGTCAGTTAGCAAGGGCTCGAGCACCGTGCCGGTGCGGTCGCCACGCGGTACTTTTAACTTGTGCTTTTCAGTTTTAATTAGCAATTGCAGCGCATCTAAATCAGCCACAATTTTTTTACGTGCTACAAAGCGATCCAACCCGCGATATGCCTCTGGCATAGTTGCAGCGATAGCCGCATCCAGCGTTAGCACATTAATTTGTTCTAGCTTATGCCGCTGGCCTACAGCGTAATCGTTGAAGTCATGCGCGGGGGTTACCTTGACGCAGCCGGTACCAAATGCAGGATCAACATAATCGTCGGCAATAATTGGGATGACGCGATCAGTCAACGGCAGCTTTACGTGCTTGCCCAAGAAGTTCGTATATCGGGCGTCTTCAGGATGCACCATAATGGCAACGTCACCCAACATGGTTTCCGGCCGGGTGGTGGCGACAGTCAGGCCGACCACTCCATCAATCGCGCCATCTGCAAACGGATACTGAATGTGCCACAAATGGCCGTCTTCTTCTTCAGACACTACTTCTAAATCTGACAGTGCAGTTTTAAGTTTCGGGTCCCAATTCACCAAGCGTTTTCCGCGATAAATTAAGCCATCTTCAAACAAACGCACGAACACTTCCGTCACCGCTTCGTTTAAATTTGGATCCATCGTGAAGTATTCTCTACTCCAGTCAGTAGAAGCGCCCAAACGGCGCATTTGCTGGGTAATGGTGTCGCCAGAAAACTGCTTCCACTTCCAAATTTCTTCTACGAATTTGTCGCGACCAAGATCGTGCTTCGATATTTTTTGCGCTTCCAAATTACGTTCCACTACGATTTGCGTAGCGATACCTGCATGATCGGTACCCGGCAACCACAGCGTATTATCGCCGCACATGCGGCGATGGCGCGTCATGGCGTCCATAATGGTCTGATTAAACGCGTGGCCCATGTGCAGCGTACCGGTGACATTCGGGGGCGGAAGCTGAATGCAAAATGCGGGTTTATCCGCCACCGCACCGGCATTAAAATATCCAGCGGCTTCCCAAACGGGATACCAGTGCGACTCAATAGCAACGGGATCAAACGCCTTAGCGAGCGCGTTAGCGAGGTTTGTAGTTTGTGGTGTGGTCATTATTGCAATTCAGTTTTCAAAAATGGGGTAAAAATTGGTTAGTCGCTTAGTCTCGTAGGCGATCAGCCAGGGCTGCATTAATCACATCGCCAATTTCGTTGGCTATTTCTTGCTGCATATCGCTCATGGCTTGCGTAATCGCAACGCCAATTTGGGCGGCGATGCGCTCGGTTAAACGTTCTTCAAGGCGCGATCCTAGGTGTTCATCTAGGCGACCGATAACACGGCTAAATATATCTTGGCTCAACGCATCTATTTCTGCCTCGTTCAAACTTTTAACGGCAGCGGTGCCCGCAAGCACCGTTTTAGCAGGCGCTGCTGCAAGTTTTGCGGCATCAGCAGCCGCCGCCATTTCGGCTGTCCATTCAGGCGCCTGAATTACTTCGGTGAGTACTGGCAAATTACGGTCATCGACATTGGCATGATTTTCAGCCGCCGACTGATGCCGCGCAATGAGGGAATTGATTTTATCGCTTAAAATATCGGCATTCGCGGCTTGGCTACGCAGCGGCACAGTTTGGTCATTATTTAGCATGGCTGTCCAAGTCCAAAGTGTTAATTTCAAAGCCGCGCGATTTGTAAAACTTTAAGCGCTCACGGGCACGGGCACGATCATCAAGATCAGCTGAAACAACTTCGCGTAAAAAGTCGAAGCGACTAAAAAACGGTGGCGCCTCATCACTCAAATTTACTAATGCCTCCATATGGGCGAAAGTGGCATCGGGCGAATTTTCAATCGCAATCAAAATTGGCGTGGCTGTTGCGTGGGGACTATTGGCAAACACATGCGGTAAAAACGATGTTGCTGAAATAGTCCACAAGGCACGGTCGAGCTCTTCAGCTATGTTGGTGTCAGGCGCATAGAGCACCAACTTCTTGCCACCATCGTAGGCACGCTTGGCAAGCTGACAAGCTGTGTTAACTTTATTCGGCGAATTAAAAAAGAATTTTATTTCAGTCATTTTACAAATAGTTAATGCCTGAAGACGCCCTATTTACAGGCATCTTCAGGCATACTTTTACTACATTCCCGCGCGCTTGAACAAGAAGTTAGCTAACAACGGCACTGGGCGACCCGTTGCCCCCTTTGCAGCACCACTCTTTGAAGCTGTGCCTGCGATATCCAAATGCGCCCACTTGTATTCACCCGCAAAACGATTCAAAAAGCATGCTGCGGTAATGCTGCCGCCAGCGCGGCCACCGCTGATGTTTGGAATATCAGCAAAGTTGCTTTTCAGCATTTCGTCGTATTCCGCATTGATCGGCAATTGCCACGCAGCATCGCGCGCTTTTGTGCCGGCTGCTATCAGTTCGGAAGCCAGCGCATCGTCGTTGGCAAACACACCCGTAGTGATGGTGCCAAGCGCGATGATAATCGCGCCCGTTAGCGTTGCGGCGTCCACCACGCAAGCAGGCTTAAAGCGTTCAGCGTAGGTCATGGCATCACACAAAATTAAGCGACCTTCGGCATCTGTATTTAAAATTTCGACTGTGAGACCTTTCATCGACGTGACAACATCGCCCGGGCGCGTAGCATTGCCACCCGGCATGTTTTCGCACGTTGGTACCAGCATCACCACGTTTAAAGGCAACTTCATCAAGCCCACTGTTTTCATGGTGCCAAACATCGCGGCAGCACCGCACATGTCGAACTTCATTTCATCCATCTCAGCGGCTGGCTTTAACGAAATTCCGCCCGTATCAAAGGTGATACCTTTGCCGATTAGTACAATTGGCGCAACACCTTTTTTGCCACCGTTGTGCTCAAGCACCACAAACTTTGGTGGCTGATACGAGCTTGCAGAAACTGAGAGCAGCGTATTCATGCCTAACTTCTGCATGTCTTTTTTCTCTAAAATCGTGACTTTAAATTTGTACGCTTTAGCGAGTTCTTTAGCGGTTTCAGCTAGATACGTTGGCGTGCAAATATTTGGTGGCAAGTCACCCAAATGACGCGTCAATGACATGCCTTCACCGATCGCAGAGCCTCGTGTAATGGCTTCCTTCACGGCTTTGCTGGACTTATCATCAAGCTTGCCAGAGATAAGGAACGTCACAGCCGTGCCCGCTGGCTTGTCGCTTTTCTTTGACTTCAAGCCATCGCAACGGTACGCGCTGCCAATCGCATCGATGACTGACTGCTCAATTTTGACTGCTAAATCAGTTGCTGATTGGTTCGCATTAAGTGCAACAGTTGCATCGGTGGCAGAGGTGCCCTTCAACGCGGTGAAGCCAGCGCCGATGGCCTTGCAAAACACGGCTGCGCTATATGCTTTTTCATCACCAAAGCCTAACAACATCACCCGCTTCGCGGTAACGCCAGCTACAGCCTGCAAAATCAAAGTGCTGCCTGTTTTGCAAGTAATATCGCCAGCAGCCACCGCGGCGGCCAGTGCACCACCAGAAGCTACGTTTAATTGTGACGCAGCTTGCGAGAGTTTTTTGTTATCAAACACGCCAACCATGACGCAATCTGTCTTGAGCTTGGTGATGTCACTTACTTTTATGCTAAATTCCATTGAGTTCTCCTAGTAATTAATATGTTCTGGTGGATTTAAAACTGCATTTACTGCGACGCCAATTTGGCGGGCGCAGCACGAATTCATTTATCCGCAAAACTTAGACCAACATTATCGCCGTTTTTAACCTGCCTAGGCGAAAACAGCTCCTTTAACGCCCCGTTTTACAGTCAATTTAATCTAATTACTCACTTCGTGCGCATGAAAATTTTCAGAAACAGTTTAGTCCGCGAATTTAGCAGCATGTGCATGAGTGTCGGCGCTGTGTTGCTGGCCATTCTCGTTTCGTTTCAAATCATGGCATGGATCGGTCGCGCGTCCACTGGTGCGGTGGTGCCAGAGGCGGTGTGGGCCTTGGTTGGCTTTACGCTAATTGCCCAGCTACCGGTAGTGCTGGCACTTTCCGCATTTATCGCGGTGCTGCTCACTCTCACGCGGAGTTACCGCGATTCAGAAATGTCGGTCTGGTTTGCGTCCGGCTTGTCGCTCGCAGCGTGGGTGCGGCCCGTGCTGGCATTTGCAATGCCATTGTCTGCACTCATCGGTTTTTTGAGCTTGGTGCTCAGCCCCTGGGCGCTACAGCAAAGCCGCGAATACCAACGCACGTTAAAAAATCGCGATGAAATGGCGCTTATTTCGCCAGGCGTCTTTATCGAATCCCCCGGCGCCGAGCGGGTATTTTTTGTCGATAAAACATCACTGACAAATGCGACCGTGAACAATGTATTTGTGCAGTACAACCAAGGCAGCAAATTTGGCGTGGTCGTGGCTGAGCAAGGCTACCCAGAAACCGCCGCCAACGGCGACCGCTTTTTGGTATTGCTCAACGGACGGCGCTACGAAGGCACGCCTAGTGCGCTTGATTTTCAAATTATCGACTTTGAAAAGCAAGTGCTGCGCATAGACCAGGCACGCCTAAAGTCAGAAGCCCCCGGCACCAAGGGTATGACCAGCCTGGGTCTGCTCGCCAATGCAACCCCGCAACACATGGCCGAACTGCACTGGCGCATGGCTTTACCCATTTTTGCGATCATACTCGCACTATTCGCGATTCCTTTGAGCTTTGTTGACCCGCGAAGCGGAAAATCCTACAACCTCATCATCGCAATTCTCGTTTTTGCGCTTTATTATCAACTACTTAGCGTATTTCAGGTGTGGACGGCGCAAGGAAAAATTCATACGCTAATTGGGCTTTGGCCAGTACACGCAGGCATCTTATTTATCTTGCTCGTGCTGTTTTCAAAACAACTATTTTCCTTCCGCTGGCTCGCGTTTGCGAAGCGCTAAAGTGCAAATCGCCTAGGTAAGTCGCACTATAATTTGCGAAAATCGCGTAAACCAGCTACAATCGCGCCTCTGAAGCAAAGCAAATTCCGCAGCATGGAGGGGTGGATGAGCGGTTTAAGTCACACGCCTGGAAAGCGTGCGTAGGTTAATCGCCTACCGCGGGTTCGAATCCCGCCCCCTCCGCCAGTTTTCATTTTTTTGTTCGATAGCGTCCAAAAAGAGTAACAAAAACATCAATTAGCCCCGTAAATCGGGGCTTTTTTGTTTTTTAACGTCCGTAAGGGTTCGAGCCACATAGGACTTTTTAGGGGGTATAGTAAAATAATCCTCTTTAAGGCGGCAAATTGCAATGGTGCTCGCGGATACGGTGGTCAAAAATCTGAGGCTTTAGATGAGGCCATTCGAACTTAGACCAGAACAATGATTGAAGAATCCCTAAATACAGCCTTCTTCAAGCATGGGAACCAGCACAAAAACTATCGTACTTTGTCATCCATCAACAGTTTAGCGGCATTACTTTCACCCGCAGTTGGGTTGCTCACTGGAGCAGATTCCAACTGCCGATTACGCTTGCGCAGCATCAATCCACACCCCATTGCGCCGAAGCCTAGCAATAGAAATGGCCCAAACCACAGCAAAAAATTACTGGTTTTAATCGGCGGGTTGTAGAGCACAAAGTCGCCATAGCGGGCTTGTAGAAAACTTTTTATGTCGTCGTCACTTTTACCGGCGGCCATTAAGCTACGCAGTTCCCGGCGCAAATCGCCTGCCAGGCCTGCGGGCGAATCGGCCAAGGTTTGGTTTTGACAGACTAGGCAACGCAATTCGGTTTCTAACTTCTTGATGCGAATTTCCTGCTCGGGCGCCAGGGTGACTAAGCTGGGCTGGGGGGCCTGCGCGAACGCTAAAGTTACGTTTAGAGTTGAGGCTAATGAGGATAAAAGCAAAGTAATCAAGAGTAAATAGCGCATTATTTTGCCTGCAAGGTTTTAATGAGTGGCAGCATTTCGCGCTGCATTACGTCAGCAGAAACTGGCCCTACAAACTTGTAAGCAATCACGCCGGCTTTATCGATAATGAAGGTTTCTGGCGCACCGTATACGCCAAAATCAATCGCAATTTTGCCGTCTAAATCACTCACCGAAACATCGTAGGGATTACCGTAACGAGCCAACCAGGCAAGTGCATCGGCCTGTTGATCTTTCCAGTTAAAGCCCAGAATTGGCACCGTTTTTTGCTTGGCTAGCTCAATAAATAGCGGGTGTTCGATGCGACAGGCCGCACACCATGAGCCCCACACGTTCACAATCCACACCTTACCGAGCATTTGCGCGCGGCTAAAGGTTTGGTTGCGATCCGCGACCTGTGGCAGCACAAAATTAGGTGCAGGTTTATTGATTAACACGCTGGGCAATTCACGCGGGTTTAAAAATAAGCCCTTAAACAAAAAGCCGAGCACCACGGCAAATACGATAAGCGGCAGTGCAAATACCCAGCGGCTTTGGGCCGTGGATTGCTTTTCTGGTTGCGGGTTCATCACTATTCTGCAGCTGCAGGTTGCAAAGGCGCAGTTGCGGGTGCAAGGGCTGGCTTAGGCGCTTTTACTAATTTTAAGCGGTAGCGTTTATCGGCGATTGCTAAAATACCGCCAAGCGCCATCAATAAGCACCCTGCCCATATCCAGTCTACAAACGGCTTCACATACACGCGCACGCCCCACGCGCCGGTGGTGGATTCTTCTACCGGTTCACCTAGCGATACGTATAAATCGCGGGTAAAGCCAGAATCAATATCGGCTTCGGTCATGGTCTGGCCAGACGCAAAATAGCGGCGCTTTTCAGGATGCATGGTTTTGAGCAACTTACCGTTTTGCGACACCTCAAATGTACCGCGAAGGGCCGTAAAATTAGGCCCTGGCACGGTTTGAAGGCCAATAAATTTAAAGTCATAGCCGCCTTGCGTTACAGATTCACCTGGTGCCAAACGCACATCTTTTTCTGATTCATAGCCTTTCACCATCGTCACGCCGATTACAAATATTGCCACACCTACATGCGCGCAATGCATGCCATAGTAGCTGCTGGAATTACTGCGCAGTTTGGCCATAAACCCCTGCTGCGGTGCGGCTTTAAAACGCAACATCAACGCCACAAGCGTCGCGCCAATAATCCATGCGGCCAGCAAAATACCAAACGCCAACGCTGGCGTCCATTTGCCCATAGCGTACGGCACCACAATGGCGCACACCACGGCACTAGCAGCCGCCCACTTTAAGCGCTTGGCTAAACTGGGCACTGTGGTTTCGCGCCAGCTTGCCATTGGGCCAATGGCCATTAAAAATAAAGCGGGTGCCATTAAGATATAGAACAGCCAATCAAAATACGGCGTACCCACTGACATTTTGACGCCCTTCAACGCATCCATGAACAGGGGATAAAGCGTGCCTAACAACACCATGCTCATGGCAACGACCAATAACAAATTATTGGCGAGCAAAAAGGATTCGCGCGATGCCGAACCAAACGCTTTAGGTGCTCGCGCAAGCCCTATTTTCGGTGCTCTCCATGCATATAGCGCGAGCGATCCGCCAACAACAACAGTCAAAAACGCTAAAATAAAAACACCGCGCTTTGGGTCAGTTGCGAATGCATGCACACTCGTCAGCACGCCGGAGCGCACGATAAAAGTACCCAACAAGGAAAGTGAAAACGCCAATAGCGCAAGTAGTACCGTCCAGCTTTTAAAAATACCGCGCTTTTCAGTCACTGCCAAAGAATGAATCAGCGCAGTACCCACAAGCCACGGCATGAAGGACGCATTTTCAACGGGATCCCAAAACCACCATCCGCCCCAGCCAAGTTCGTAATATGCCCACGCAGAACCCAACATAATACCCACGGTTAAAAAGCACCACGCTGCTGTAGTCCACGGGCGCGACCAGCGCGCCCAAGTCGCGTCAAGCTTACCGCCAAGCAATGCGGCTACCGCGAAGGCAAACGCCACGCTAAAGCCTACATAGCCCATGTAGAGCATGGGCGGATGCACAATCATGCCCACATCTTGCAGAAGCGGATTTAGATCACGGCCTTCAGGGGCGGCTGGCAATAGGCGATCAAATGGGTTAGAGGTGAGCAACATAAACAATAAAAACCCAACCGCAATTAAACCCAACACCGACAACACCCGCGCCAGCACATCTTGCGGCAAATTGCGGCTGAATGCGGCCACGGCAACTGTCCAGCCCGCTAACATCAGCACCCAGAGCAGCAATGATCCTTCGTGCGAGCCCCAGCTAGCCGTTAAACGATAAATCGCGGGCAGTTTGGTGTTGGAATTCATGGCTACGTTATGCACTGAGAAATCACTGACTAAGAACGAAATAGCCAAGCATCCAAAGGCAAATGTCACAAACACAAAAAGCCCCGCCGCCAATGGTCGGGACGTTGCCATTAAGCGCGTATGCCCTTGAAATGCACCTATAAGCGGCATGGTGCCTAGCAGCAGCGCTAAAAACAAAGAAATTACTAATGCAAAGTGACCGAGTTCTGGAATCATTTTCTACACCTAAGTTTTGGGGTTGCTGTTTGCCGCGGCTACGTTTAAAACCTGTTCTATTTTAGGACGTCATTCCAACGAAGGCTGGAATGGCGACGGTGTTCGCCGGCTATTTACCAGCAGGGGTCGGAGTGGGATAGCTGCCATCATCACTGGGCGGCAATGATTTCACATCGGGCGCTTGCGTTACCACCGCTTTTTGCCCTGCAAAAACTTTACCTTCAATCGGCTTTCCCGCTCGTTTTAACGCTTCTGCGGCTTCGGGCGGCATATAATTTTCATCATGCTTGGCCAGAACTTCGCTGGCTTGGAATACGCCGTTAACGAGCTTGCCTTGCGCTACGACGCCTTTACCCTCTTTAAACAAATCCGGCAAAATTCCGGTGTAGGTGACAGGAATAGTCGTGACGGTATCGGTTACTGCGAACTGGACATTTAACGTATTGCTACCATCGTTCGCGCGTGGGCGCTGCACGCTGCCCACGGTGACCAAGCCGCCTAGACGAAAAGTTTTATCTTTTGGCGCTTTAGTCGCCACTTCCGACGGCGCAAAAAAGAAGGCGATATTGGCGTCTAATGCTTTCATCACCATCGTTGTGGCCGCACCTAATAAGCTCAGGCCAATAACAATCCACATGATTCGCTTATGTCGCGCAGTCATTATTTTCTTTCCGTTGTTGTTAGTGATAGATCACGCTTCAATGCGGCAAGTCGTTTAGCGCCCATGCGCAAGGTTATTATTTCTAAGGCCAAACACAGAAAAAATCCGCCAAACGCCGCACTTAAATAGATCAACTCTCTTGAAGACATTTTTAGTTTCCTTTAGCATCGGACTGCAACCAAGCAGGAACACTCGCACCATTTTGCAAGCGCGCCAATTCGCGCTCGGCAATAATGTGGCGCACCCGAATTAGCGCCACCGCAATGGTGTACATCCAACACGCGAACACCATGGCAAATACCGCCGCTGTCATGATGGGCGCCATTTTAGGCGAACTAGTCGCACCAATAGTGATGCCTTGGTGCAGCGTATTCCACCACTTTACTGAAAAATATATGATTGGAATATTAATAGAGCCAACCAACACCAATAATGCGCCGGCTTTGTCGGCACGACGCGGGTCTTCTATGGCGTTCATCAAGGCCATATAGCCAAAATAGAGAAAAAGCAATATTAAAGTAGAGGTATTCCGCGCATCCCATGCCCACCACGTTCCCCACGTTAAATTGCCCCACAACGCGCCAGTCCATAGTGCCAAGGCCGTAAAAATAGCGCCAGTTGGTGCTAAAGCGCGCATCATCATCGCCGATAAGCGCGTGTTGAAGATGAGCGCTAATAGTGCGTATCCAGCCATCACCAGATAAATAAACATCCCCATCCACGCGGTGGGAATATGGATAAACAGAATGCGATAAATTTCGCCCTGCTGAAAATCAACGGGGGCTAACACCAGCCCGAAATACAAGCCCACCACACCAAGCAGCAGGGCTGGCGCCGCAAACCACGGCGCGAGCTTGCCTGCAAGGGGATAAAACGCCACGGGCGATGAATATTTGAATACGCTCATTTGTTTAAGTTAATCTAAAGAAATTTTAACGGCAAGCGCTGCTGCAAACGGCGTACCCACCGCACCCATCAACAGCCCAGCGCCTAATAAGTAAAACTGCGCCGTGTATTCCAAACCACTTTGCGACGCACTGACGCAACCCGCGCCAAAAATTAATACCGGCACAAACAGGGGCAGCACCAATAGCGCCGTGAGCATTGCCCCACCCCTTAAGCCCAAGGTTAGCGCGGAGGCAATAGCGCCGAGCATTGAAAGTATTGGCGTACCTAGTAGCAAGCTCAGTCCCAGCACCCAAAGTTCTGCGGGTTGTAACCCAAACTGCAGCCCCACAAACGGTGACACAATGGTGAGCAATAAACCACTTGATAACCAATGCGCAACGATTTTACCTGCACAGACACTAGCCAATGGAAAATCAGCGCAAATCAATTGCTCTAAAGTGCCATCGGCATAATCTGTGGCAAACAACCGCGGCATGGTGAGCAGCACCGCCAACAGCCCTGACACCCACACCACGCCCGCACCAACGCGTGCCAGCATTGCCGCTTCGGCACCGATGGCTAGCGGAAAAAAACTCGCCACAATTAAAAAAAACACCAACATTTGCGCGATTTCGCCTTTTTGGCGTACCGCCAATAACCAATCTCGTTTCAAACCCAACATAAAGCCGTTGAGCTCTGAAAAATTAGGTGCCTGCGACGAGGTTAACATGGCCATTATCGTTTAAACCCACTCACGCAGCACGAGCCAAATTGCAACCACCACCACCTAAATTTAGCGTGTGCACTGCAGTAGCATATTGCATTAAATTTAACGGCAAATGGGTAGCGACGATGGCCGTGCCACCTGTCTGAAGATGCGCGCCAATAGTGGCTTCAAAGAGCATTACACCTTCATCATCGAGCGCATTGGTAGGCTCGTCGAGCAACCAAATTTTTTGCTGCGCAAGATACAGCCGTGCCAAGCCAACTCGACGCTTTTGCCCTTGTGATAAACGCTTAGCCATTAAGGCGCGCTTGCGCAACAAACCCACGTGGTGTAGCGCCTGTTCCAGACTATGCGCATCCACCCGCAAGCCGTCTGCACGCGTCGCGAAATCAAGGTTTTCGGCCACGGTGAGGTCATCTTTAAGCGCATTGGCATGTCCTACATAAAGCAGCGCCGCGTTCCGCGTCACGGTGCCCGATTCGGCTTGCGTGAGGCCACCAAGCAAGCGTAACAAACTGGTTTTGCCACAACCATTGGCACCCCGCACTAACCACGCCTCACCGGCGGAAGCCGTGAGATTAACACCTGAAAACAGCAAGGCATTGCCTCGCAACAGGCTTAAATCAAGCGCCTTGAGCAATACTGCCATTTACGGGGCGACCTGGTTGATAGTGAGTTTTAGATTGCGTGCAGCATCACTACCGGGTGCAATAGGGCCAACAACGCCCACTAAATCACCGGAAGCACGATTAGCTGAGCCTACTTTTGAAATTTTGGCCTCTACCATCACGGCCGTGAAACCCGAAAGCACCATCCCGGGTGCCATGGCCATCGCATCACTCAACGAAAAATCGAGCGGCAAATCTGCTGCGTTTAGCCGCAGCACCGCCAAGGGCATTTTCGGACCGTCCTTGGCGCGGGCGAAAATAAATAGCGTATCACCAGCGCTTACTTTAGCCGCCAAACTTGCATCAACAGTAACGCGGCCAGATACCAGCGTCGGCGCGTTGGATTTGACTGGCATCGCTACAGGCGGCGCGGCAACAGCGGGCGTAGAAGATGCAGAAGAAGCACTGAGGGCCGGAGGCATCACACCTTTTGACGCGCGAATTTCCGCAACAATCTTATCGATAGCGGCAACGTCGTCGGTTTCTTGTGGGACCAATTTTTGCAGGCGCTGCCACAGCACAATAGCTGCATCACCCCTATTTTCGCGCATTGCGGCCGTAGCGGCTAAGGCTAGCGCTTTCAAATTATTGGCGTCCAACACAAGTGCTTTATCGATTAGCTTAGCCACATTAGCGTCAAACACACCTTCTTGCTGCAACACTTTTGCGTCAGCGTAGTCGGCGTATAGCTGCGCAAGGATTTCCTTCGGCTCCACTTGGGAAGCACTGGCAATCGCTATCGCGCGTTCGAAGGATTTGATTGCGGCATCAGTGCGCCCCAGTGCAAATTCAGACCGTGCCAACAACGCCCAGCCTTTAAAATCATCTGGGCGGCTTTGCATTTTTGCCGCTAAGCCGTCCACCATCTCAAGCACTTTTTTGTCGCTCAATTCGGGCGCTTCGCCCGTGGCGCGTGGCTCTGTGTTCACGCTCGCTTTTGTCTGTGGCAGCAACGCGTTTGGCGTACCAAAAGCGGCATAAAAGCTTGCTGACCCACCGATCAATAAAACCGCAGAGGCAACGGCGTACATGGTGGATCGCGGATTATTTTTGACGGCAACCGGTGTTACTTTAGCTGCCACCAGTGCGGGCGCATCCTCGCTCACGCGTACAGCAAGGTCTTGGATGCTGGAATCAAAAGTGGCTTGGCTTATTGCGCCGCGCGCTAGCTCGCTTTCAAACTCGGCGCGCTGATTGCGCAAAATAGCTAGATTGGAAGCATCGTTAGCAACTGGCTCCTTGGCATCGGTCGCTAACATTTGATCTTGTCGCAATAAAGGCCAAAGTACAAAGCCTAAAGCCACCACCACCATTACCGCACATATAATAAAAAAACCCAACATATTCAATGCTTTACCTAAAAATTTTCGCAATTTCGCATTATAACCTGCCATCCATGAATAAACGCTGATCTAGCGCAAGGAGTAGGCAGATTTAAACCTGCATTAAACTTCCAAGACATTGCAAGGCCATCCAGCCTATCGTAAACTCCACTACACATTTGCAACCCATTTATCGCAAGAAAGTTTTTCGCTATGCAAAAGCCCACAAGAATCGCTACCGTTGCCGCCACCCAAATGGCTTGCACATGGGACGCAGCCGCCAACATTGCCCACGCCGAGAAGTTAGTGCGTGAAGCCGCAGCCAAAGGCGCGCAAATAATCTTAATTCAAGAGTTGTTTGAATCCCCCTATTTTTGCCAAAAACCCAACCCTAATTATTTACAATTAGCTACCACCGTTGAGGCCAACCCAGCCATCGCCCATTTTCAAAAAGTAGCCAAAGAATTGGCCGTAGTATTGCCAATCAGCTTCTTTGAATTAGCAGGCCGCGCGCGCTTCAATAGCGTCGCGGTAATCGACGCAGACGGCCGTAATATGGGCATCTACAGAAAGAGCCATATTCCCGATGGCTCCGGCTACCATGAAAAATATTATTTTAATCCAGGTGACACCGGCTTTAAAGTTTGGAACACGCGTTACGCTAAAATTGGCGTGGGTATTTGTTGGGATCAGTGGTTTCCTGAATGCGCGCGCGCAATGGCGTTGCAAGGTGCGGAGCTACTGTTTTACCCCACCGCCATCGGCACTGAACCACACGACCCCACCATCAGCTCACGCGACCACTGGCAGCGCGTACAACAAGGCCACGCAGGCGCAAACTTAATGCCGCTTATCGCGAGTAACCGTACTGGCCGCGAAGACCAAGATGGCTATCACATCAACTTTTATGGCTCGTCATTTATCGCCGATCAATTCGGCAAAAAAGTAGCCGAATTGAACGAAACTGAAACCGGCATTTTAGTACACAAGTTTGATTTAGATGCCTTAGAACACATACGTTCCGCATGGGGGAGCTTTAGAGATCGGCGACCTAACCTTTACGGTGCGATAAAAACGCTTGATGGTCAGTTGGAGTCGTAAGGTATGCAAACCCTCCATTCCACCCCGCGTGCCGATGGCTTTCATATGCCCGCTGAATTTGCGCCACAACAACAAGTTTGGATGGTGTGGCCGGAGCGCCCCGACAATTGGCGGTTCGGCGCTAAACCCGCACAGGCAGCATTTACGGCCGTTGCCGAGGCAATCGCACAATTTGAACCAGTAACAGTTTGCGTAAGTGCAGCGCAATATGAAAACGCGGTTTCACGCCTCACACATGACAATATTCGGGTAGTAGAAATCACCACCGACGATGCCTGGGTGCGCGACACCGGACCCACCTTTGTGGTCAACAAAGCAGGCGAAGTGCGCGGCGTAGATTGGACTTTTAACGCATGGGGCGGCTTTGACGGCGGCCTCTATTGGCCCTGGCATCGCGACGACCAAGTGGCGCAAAAAATACTCAATATCGAAGCCACCAAACGCTATCGCACCGAAGGCTTTGTGCTTGAAGGAGGATCGTTTCATGTGGACGGCGAAGGCACCTTGATTACCACCGAAGAATGCCTGCTAAACAAAAACCGCAACCCGCACTTAAACCGTGAACAAATCGAAGCCAAGCTGCTTGATTATTTAAACGTACAAAAAGTAATCTGGCTACCCGACGGTCTATACAACGACGAAACCGACGGCCACGTCGATAATTTTTGCTGTTACGTGCGCCCAGGCGAAGTGTTATTAGCTTTCACCGATGATGTAGATGACCCCAATTATGAAAGAGTACAAAAAGCTGTAGAAGCCCTAAAATCGGCCATCGATGCCAAAGGCCGCAAGTTAATCGTACACCACATGCCACTCCCCAGCGCCATGTACGCCACCCAAGCAGAATGCGACGGCGTAGACCTATGTGAAGGCAGCCAAGCAAGATCACCCGAAGTGCGACTAGCCGGGAGCTACGTTAACTTCCTAATCGTAAACGGCGGCATCATCGCCCCAAAATTTGATGACCCCATGGACGCGGTAGCCGAAGCGATGCTGCAAAAACTGTTTCCAGACAGAAAAGTCGTGATGGTGCCGGGGCGGGAGATATTGTTGGGTGGGGGGAATATTCATTGTATTACGCAACAACAACCGGTGGGGCAAAAACCGTAGGGCGGTGCTAAAAAAACGTTACGGTATGTTTACAGCTTGGGTGCATGCAGTACGTCCCCATCGAGACGGCATATGACTGCAGAGACTGGCTGTAAACTCGCTATTCTAGGGCATCTACATGCACATTTTACTCAACAAATCTACCGCCCCCGCATAAACAACTTATCCAAATCCTTAATCGAAAACTGAAACCATGTGGGTCTGCCGTGGTTGCACTGGCCTGATCTTTCGGTGATTTCCATGTCGCGCAACAACGCGTTCATTTCAGTAATCGTAAGCGCACGATTGGCACGCACGGCGCCGTGGCAGGCCATGGTGCTGAGTATTTCGTCGCGTTGATCGCTGAGCGCGCTGGATGCGCCGTGACGGCCTAGGTCTTCTAGCAGTTGGCGGATGACTACTGGCACATCGATATTGGGGAGCATGGCGGGGACGGCTCTTACGGCTAGTTCTCTGGCTGATATTACGGCTACATCGAAGCCTAATTTATCGAAGAACTCTTTATTGGCGAACGCTAATTCCGACTCGCCGATGGATACTGCGACCAACTGCGGTGTTAGTAGCGGCTGCACCGCTAGTTGCGATAACTCGATTGCGCATTTTAAGCGTTCGTACACTACCCGTTCATGGGCGGCGTGCATGTCTACTAGTACCAAGCCTTGCTCATTTTGCGCCAGTATATAGATGCCGTGTAGTTGCGCGATGGCAAAGCCAAGCATTGACGCCACTTTTGGGGTGTTTTCAGCTGGAGACGGCTGATTTTTAAGGCCGTCGACAAAACGGTCTGAGAAGGATTGCGGCGATGTGTTTTTAGCGTATTCCACCACATAGGGTGCGACATCTTGCCGCACGTCCAACACACCTTGTTGGGTTTTAAGCCATGCCATGCTGTCTTTAAACTCTGCTGACGGGCCGGCCGAAGGTGCCCTCGTCGTTGCAAAATTGGCGCGGCTTTCTGGCCAACTTTTGGCGATTAATAATGATTCGGTTGGTTCTGCAAACGTCGTGGAATAGCGCTGCGGATCAGCGCTTGGCGCGTCGCCCATGGCCACCGGCGTGGCAAGGGATTTCTTCACCGCGTGGAACACAAATTGATGTGCGGCACGACTATCTCTGAAGCGCACTTCTGTTTTAGTAGGGTGTACGTTTACGTCCACTTCTTGCGGGGCCAAGCCTAAAAACAGTACAAACACGGGCTGGCGATGATGATGCAACACATCGCGATAGGCCTCCGTCATTGCGTGGCTAAGCACTTTATCGCGCACAAATCGACCATTTACAAACATAAATTGCTGATCACGACTGGTGCGGGTGAAGGTGGGTGCACCCACTAAACCGTGCAGCGATAACGCTGGGTTATTCACTTCCACACCTACGGCGGCAGCGGCAAATTCTGCCCCTAGCACCGCATGCACGCGCGCTTCGGTGTTACCCGCTGCATAAGCCCATATGCGTTTGCCGTTGTGCGTGAGCGTGAAGGCCACGTGCGGGGCGCTTAACGCTGCGCGAATGGCGGCATCTTCACAATGGCCGTATTCGGTGGCGGGCGTTTTTAAAAATTTGCGGCGGGCGGGCGTATTAAAATAGAGGTCTTCGGCCGTAATCACCGTACCTTGCGCGCGTGACGCTGGCTCGGGCTCGCCATACGTGCCGCCCAACACGTCCAAGCGCCATGCGTGGTGCGTAGCGTTGCTGTCATCAGCTGGCACTATGCTAACGATACTCAAGCGCGAAATAGCGGCAATACTGGCTAACGCTTCGCCACGAAAACCTAGTGTTTCTACGGCTTCTAAATCATCAAGAGACGCAATTTTGCTGGTGGCGTGGCGGGCAATGGCTAAATGGAGCTGGTCACGCGCAATGCCGCGGCCATTGTCAGCTACGCGTAAGCGCTTAATGCCACCCTCTTGGAGTTCAATTTCAATTTCGGTGGCACCCGCATCAATGCTGTTTTCAAGCAGTTCTTTTAACGCAGCGGCAGGACGCTCAACAACTTCACCAGCAGCAATTTGATTGATGAGCAGTTCGGGTAATAATGCAATTTGACGCGAGTTTTGATGGACGGATGGCAAGGGGGGGCACGATATGTTAGAAACGACACAAAACATAATTATAACTGCTTGACGAAGCTATGCTTTTCCGACAATCTAGCTGAAACAGGATGATTTTGGCCATTTCAGCGTCTTTTTTTCTCAAAATGCCCGTTAGAAAATTCACAACCGAACTTCCCCTAAAAAATTTGCAACAGCCATCATTAGCCGCTGCCACCACAAAAATGACTCAAGCATTTTCTCTACCGTCGTGCAAAACTTAATTCCACCCCCTTCGCCCTCGATCAGCGAGCATATGGATGCGCCGCTATCAGAACGCGATCGCGCCTTGATATCGGAACATTTAAAAGCGGAACAAACTCGCCTACTCTACCGCTTTTCGCTTGTGGGCTATTTGGCTGAACTGATGGTCACCTTTTTGCTGGGGGCTTTGCTTTGGGATGAGCTTGGCCAGCGTGCTTCGTTGTTTGTATGGTTTGCCGTCGCCTTGGCGCTGATGATTGGCCGCTATGCGCTTTATAAAGTATTTATCCGCCGCCACGCCCTCGCCGCTGAACTACCGCGCTGGGAGAGTTATTTTATGGCGGGCAGTATGGCCATGGCATTGTTGTGGGGCTTAATGGGCTCGTTTTTGCTGCCTAAAACTGGCGCTATCCAACTACCGGTAATGATGCTGGTGGCGCTGTTGACCACGGGAGCTGTAGCTTACTACGCGCCTCATCGAACACTATTTGGGTTCACTGCTTTGCTCTCACTTTTGCCGATGGGCATTATGACCATGGGCTTTGCCGACCGTAACGGCTCGCTGCTGGGTGCGGCAATTTTAATACTGTCTGGGTTACTTGTGATGGTGCATGCAAAGGTGCATCGTGCCCTTGTAGATGCCCTATCCGCGAGGCTTGACAACGTATTGATTGCCAAGCGTTTGGAAGAAGAACGGCTGCATGTTGAGCGCGTAAATCAGGCTTTGCAGCAAGAATCTAGCGATCGGCAAAAGGCCGAAAAAGCAGAAGGCATAGCACTGCAAAAGCTAAAAATGCATGTTGAACGCACGCCGATGGGCGTGGTGGAATGGGATATGGAGTTTCGAGCCACCACATGGAATCCCGCCGCCTCCACTATTTTTGGCTACAGTTCGGAGCAAATGTTGGGCCAATCAGGCTACACCCTAGTTTCGGGCCAACAAGAGAACCAACGACTAGCCTCAATGTGGATGGAGCTTTTGCAAGCCAAAGGCACTTCACGTGCTGCGATTGCGAATCAAACGCGCAGAGGTGCGGTTATTCATACCGAGTGGTACAACACGCCTCTAATCGATGACCAAAACAATCTCATCGGCGTGGCCACCCTTGTGCAAGACGTTACCGAGCGGCTCAATACCGAGCGCACTATTCATTACATGGCGCACCATGATGCGCTCACTGGGTTGCCTAATCGCAGACTGATGCAAGACCGCCTAAATCAGGCCATTTTGCAGGCGCGCCGCCAACAGCGTCACGTGGCATTAATGTTTATAGATCTCGACCGCTTTAAGCTCATTAACGATACCTTGGGTCATGAAACCGGCGACTACGTACTACGCGATATTGCCAAGCGCCTGACTAAAGCAGTGCGCGAAGGAGACACCGTATCGCGCGAAGGTGGCGACGAGTTTGTGATTATCTTGCCCGACCTTGAAAAGCCGGAAGCCGCGCAAGTGGTAGCCACTAAAATTCTGACCGAATTGCTGCGCCCTATTGAGGTGACGGGACATGATTTAACCGTCACCGCGTCTATCGGCATCAGCCATTATCCAAACGATGCCACCGATGTTCAGCACCTTCTAAAACACGCCGATACCGCTATGTATCAAGCCAAAGAGGCGGGTCGGAACACCGCGCGCTTCTTCACCAATGACCTTAACTTCTTGCTGAGCAAGCGTTTAGAAATTGAATCGCGTCTACGTCGCGGCATTGAGCGCGAAGAATTTTATTTGGTTTATCAACCGCAAGTACAAATTACGACGAACCGCATTATCGGTGTTGAAGCCCTTTTGCGCTGGCGCGATCCAGTTCACGGCGAAGTTTTCCCAAAAGACTTCATCTCAGTTGCGGAAGAACTCGGCTTAATTGTGCCTCTAGGCGAATGGGTTTTCCGCGCCGCGTGTTTGCAGCTAAAGCACTGGGAGGCCGAAGGCCTGCGCGACGTTACGATGTCAATCAACATCAGCCCGCGCCAATTTGTATCGCGCAAACTACTACCGTTTATGAAGTCAACACTCATGGAAACAGGCGTTGACGCCACGCGCATCGATTTGGAAATAACTGAAACCATGGCGATGCGCAATTTGGAACAAACCATAGAAATTTTGAGTGAAATGCGCCGTTTAGGCGCAACGGTTTCAATCGACGATTTTGGCGTCGGCTACTCAAGCCTAGGTCAACTAAAACGCCTTCCCGCGCAAACACTAAAGATTGATCGCAGCTTTATCTCGCAGATACCCGAAGATAGCAATAGCTGCTCGATTACAGAAGCCATCATTGCGATGGGCAAACGCTTAAAACTACGCCTCATTGCCGAAGGGGTAGAACAACAAGCGCAACTCGATTTTCTGGCCGAAAATGGCTGCGATACCTACCAAGGCTATCTATTTGCAAAGCCATTACCACTAGCCGAAATCACTGCCATGCTGCGTGAACAGCGTGGGTAACAACCGAAAAAAGCGTATATAGCGCTATGCATTAACTAAAGTTGGCGATCAAAGCTATTCGCCAACCTAAAACGGGGTATCAACGAAGCAAGATTGGAAATAGCGTTTGTAATGAACTTTTCTGCTCCCTTTTCCTACTCCCCTTTTTGATAATGCAGGAGTCAAAGATATGACATCGCAAGTTGACCCAATAAAACTAGAAGCCGCCCGTCAAGTATTGCTTGCCGCCTACCAAGGCAACGGCCATATTCGTCATCCCATCGCCGCGCGCACCGACGATGCCACGCAAAGCTACCGAAAAGGCTGGGAAGCCAGAATCGGCGTAGCAGACGACAAAACCGCCACTCGCATCGTGCAAGCGCTAAAACGCTGCGGCTACGCTCCCGGCAAACCCTACAAACACGGCACCAAAATGCGCGTACCACTATATGGCTTTGAGCAGGTGAGCCGGTTTGTAGAACTGGTAAATAGTAATTAATCTATGTGCTGAGAACGCCTATTTGCGGGCATTTACAGCGCATTCAGCAGCATAGATTTTACGTTTCCAGCACCAAAGCCCTCAACTAAAATTACCCCACCAACACCAAAGCAACCGCCGCCGTCAATTTCTTCGCGAACGGCACGTGCAAAAATTCATTTGGGCCGTGGGCGTTTGATTTTGGTCCCAGCACCCCTGTTACCAGCATTTGTGCGTCTGGGAATTTTGCGCCCAGCATACCCATGAAGGGAATAGTGCCGCCCTCACCCATGAAGGCTGCGGGTTTGCCGTAGCATTGGGTTGAAACATGATCTAGCTTGGCTAGTAGCCATGGCGCTGTGGGTGGTGCATTCCAGCCGGTGGCTGACGAATCTAGGCTGAAAGTGACTGCGGCCTGGTGCGGCGGTTCTTTTTCTAGCGTTGATTTTAGTGCCTCGCCTGCGGCTTGTGCGTCCACCGTTGGTGGCAAACGTAAAGATAACTTAAGCTCGGTGTAGGGCCGCAAAACATTGCCTGCGTTTTCTGGCAATGGTAACCCTGCTGCACCAACGACCGACAATGACGCACGCCAAGTGCGGTTTAAAATTAGCTCGACAGGGTCTTTGGTGGTGGGTTGCACGAAGGTGATTGGCCCAGCGCAACAGGTGGCCCATGGAAAGCGCTTCCAAATTGAATCACCTAAAATTGTGGCGGCTTGTTGGGCTTGGGTTACGCGTTCAGCCGGTATTGGGCTGTGCATAATAGTTGGGATGACGTGGCCAGTTTTAGAATCATCGACACGGTCAAGCAATTGCCGCGCCACACGGAATGACGATGGCACGACGCCCCCTGCATCACCTGAATGTACGCCTTCGTTGAGCACATCCACGCGCAAAACCCCGCCTACCATGCCGCGCAGCGACGTGGTGACCCAAAGCTGATCGTAATTGCCGCAGCCGGAATCCAACGCAATCACCAAATTAACGTTGCCCAAGCGCTGGTGCAGTAAATCAAGATACGGTGGCAAATCATAACTACCGCTTTCTTCGCAGGTTTCAATCACACCTACGCAGCGCGGTCGCGCAGCCCCTTGCGCATCGACAGCGCCAATTGCGGCCATGGCTGCATAAACTGCATAACCATCATCTGCGCCACCGCGACCGTACAATTTACCGTCTTCATAAACAGGAATCCACGGGCCTAACCCTTCGCGCCAGCCGGTCATTTCAGGCTGTTTATCCAAGTGGCCGTAAAACATAATAGTTTGATTATTTTCGTAGCCCGCCGTTGCCACCCCTGAAGCTGGAACTTCAAAAAATAGTATCGGGGTACGACCGGGAAGCCGCACAATCTCGGCCTTTACACCGGCTATGGGTTGTGCCAACACATAGGCTTTTGCCGCTTCGCAGGCTTGATCTAAGTAGCCATTTGCCTCCCAATGGCTATCAAAGCAGGGCGACTTTGCGGGTAGTCGAATATATTCAGTTAGGGCGGGCACAATGGCGTTGTCCCACTGTAGGTCGATAGCGTTAGTTAATGTGGCAAGGTTCAATTGTGGGATGTTGTCGCGTGCGGTCATGATGGTTTTTCCTTTTGTTTATGCGCAGAATTTCACGGTAGACCTGAAGTGAGGCTGGAGGAACTGGGTTCCTGCCTTCGCTGGAATGACGGCGGCTACTTTAATACCTTGCACTGCCCGGCGTGCGTGGAAACGGAATCACATCGCGCACATTGCCTAAACCCGTTATATATGAAACTGTGCGCTCAAAGCCCAAACCAAAACCCGCGTGGGGCACCGTGCCGTAGCGGCGTAGGTCACGATACCAGCTGTAATGCGCCGGATCTAGGCCACTTTCAATCATGCGGGCATCAAGTACTTCTAGGCGTTCTTCGCGCTGACTGCCGCCGATAATTTCACCAATGCCAGGCGCTAGAACGTCCATCGCTGCCACCGTTTTATTATCATCATTTAGGCGCATGTAGAAGGCCTTAATTTCCTTTGGATAATTCATCAACACTACAGGGCCATTCACATGCTTTTCGGCTAGGAAGCGTTCGTGCTCGCTTTGTAAATCAATGCCCCACTTCACTTGATATTCAAACTTTTCTTTGGTGCTAGTCAAGATGTTAATGGCTTCGGTGTAATCCATGCGCACAAAAGGTTTGGCGATCATGCCTTCAAGCTTCGCTATCAAGCCTTTTTCAATCCGTTCATCAAAAAACGCCATATCGTCGCCACGTTCAGTTAGCACAGCTTTAAAAATATACTTCAACAATTGCTCGGCCAGTGCTGCGTCATCGGCTAAATCGGCGAAGGCTAATTCGGGCTCGATCATCCAAAATTCCGCTAGATGACGGCTAGTGTTTGAGTTCTCCGCACGGAAGGTGGGGCCGAAAGTATAAACCTTCGACAAGGCCATGCAGTGGGTTTCTACGTTAAGTTGACCCGACACCGTCAGGAACGCTTCGCGACCAAAAAAGTCTTTGCTGAAGTCTACTTTGCCATCGGGCGTGCGTGGCAAATTCATCATGTCTAAGGTGGATACTCTAAACAACTCACCCGCACCTTCAGCGTCGGACGCGGTGATGATCGGCGTATTTACCCACAAATAATTTTCTTCATGAAAAAACCGGTGAATGGCTTGCGCTATCGTGTGACGTACGCGCGTGGTAGCACCCATTACGTTGGTGCGTGGGCGCAGGTGGGCAACTTCACGCAGGTATTCCATACTGTGCGCTTTGGGCGATATAGGGTAAGTATCGGGATCATCTACCCAGCCAATAACTTTAACTTCAGTAGCCTGCATTTCAAAGGGCTGGCCTTTGGCCGGTGACGGCACAATTGTGCCGGTGGCTTCAACCGCGCACCCAGCGGTGAGTTTGATAATTTCATCGGCATAGTTGGCAATGGTGTTTGTGGCCACCACTTGCACCGGCTGAAAACCTGAGCCATCCGACACGTTTACAAACGACAGCCCCGCTTTAGAATCTCGACGGGTGCGCACCCAACCTTTTACGGTGACGAACGCATCTGCAGGCGCTTGGCCTGCCAAAATTTGTTTAACTGAAAATGGTGTGCCGCTAGAAATCATAAACGCCTCTTGGTGATTTTTAATTTCATAATTTTACTCCGTTCCGCAAGCGGCGATACACACTGCATCAATTGGGCGGCGCAGCACTACAACTTGCGCGGCACGGGTACAATGGGGTTTGTCTGTAATTTTTGTAATTCCCCATTTATTGGAGCTTATTCCTCATGTTTTTCAGCGCTAAAAAATTATCTTTATGCCTTGCTGCGGTTTGCGGTTTAGGTCTAGCCGTTGCCAGTGTTGCTCAAAAGCCAGCCGACACGCCCATGCCAGCAGAACAACGTACCCAAATTGAAACGGTAATTAAAAGCTACTTAATGACTAACCCCGGCATTTTGCGCGAAGTAATGGTGGAGCTTGAACGCACCGAAACCGCTGCTAAAGACGCGAAACGGGTGGCCATGTTGGCAAAAAACAAAAACCTAATTGAAAACGACAAAGATTCGCCTTCCATCGGCAATCCTAAGGGCGACGTTGTAGTAACGGAATTTTTTGACTACCGCTGCGGCTATTGCGTGCGCGTAGCCAACGTATTGCCTGAACTTATTAAGCGCGACCCAAACATTAAAGTGGTGTACAAAGAATTTCCAATTTTAGGGCCTGACTCACTCACCGCCGCCAAAGCCGCCATCGCTGCTAATCGTCAATCTGCGGCCAAATATTTGCCGTTTCACATCGCCCTCATTAACTCAGTGGCCATTAACGACACCACTATTTCAGCAGCAGCCGTCAGCGCCGGACTAGACGCCACAAAGCTATTGGCCGAAATGAAATCACCCGAAGTTACCGCTATTTTAGATAAAGTAAATAGCCTAGCACTTGACCTTGAACTTAACGGCACGCCCGCGTTTATCGTCGGCAATAAAGTGCTACCGGGTGCTGTGTCCGTTGAAGTGCTACTGAACGCCGCGCAAGAACAGCGCGCGGCAAAAGTCAAAAAAACCGGCTAAAGTTAAGCTATGAAAAAATTCATTATCCGCTTTTTGCTGGTTGATTTAGCACTCATTATCGGCGTACTTTTAGTTCTAGCTGTTCAATATTACGGAGGGCAACCCATGGGATTTTTTTCAGGCACCGCACCCACTAACTTGGGCTATAAAGAAGGCAAGTTTGCAGTGCCGTCAAACAGGCCCAACTGGGTAAGCTCCACGGTTGATAAAACTGACCCACATTACATCGCGCCAATCGCAATTGAAAGCTTTGTAAGCCGCTATGAAATTGCACCGGAAAGCCGCGCAGCTACAGCATTTGCGACCCTGCGCGAGATAGTGATGGATAGCGATCACATGACCCACAAACAAAACGCGACTGACTATTTATACGTTGAATATAAAACACCGGGTTTGGGCTTTGTGGACGATTTAGAAATTGCACTAGATCGCAAAGCCAACGTCATCCACATTAAAAGCGGATCGCGACTAGGCTATCGTGATTTCAACGTAAACCGTAAACGCGTTGAAGCGCTACGCGTGATGTTCGCCAAACCATTTGAACGCAAAAACCGCGATCCGAAAGATACTCGGTTTTTGAAGTTTTAACTTGGTTTAAGCATCCATAAATGCCTTGGAGACGCCCGTAAATAGGGCGTTCCCAAGGTATTTTTTATTGTGGTGTCGTAAGCGCTAAACGTACATTAGCGCTGCAATTTCAAGCCCATGTGCAAATCATCGTAGGCCACACCATCAACGATAATCGCATCCACCTCAAGCCCAAAACGCACAAACCCTAGCGATTCGTATAACTTAATAGCGCCAGCGTTACCCACATACACCACCAAGTTTAATTGCCGCAGCGATGGCACTGTAATCGCAAAATCAATCACCCCCTGCAGCAGCGCCCGCCCTGCCCCCGTGCCACGCGCTGAGGGTGCCACATACACGCCCCAAATCATGCCCTTGTGCGCGAGCTTAGCGTGCCGCTCTCGCCCCAGCCCGGCTGCGCCCACGAGCGCGTCATCCACAAACACACCAAACGCGCCGCGATCAGCATGCAACTGCAACCGCGTTTCAATCTCGGCCAACGGTAATGCCTGCTCCTCCTCAAAACTCGCGCCAAACGCAACAGGCGCCTCTTGCAACCCTGTGAGGCGAAGTTGGTGAAAGGCGGTGGCGTCAGCGGGGGTGAGGCGGCGGATTTTCATGTTGAAATTTTCAGCAAAAGGAAAAAAAATGATTAGCGCTTAGTGATCGCAGCAGTCGCACTTATCGACTACTGCAGTTGACTACACGGCATGGTCTAACTTCCAACTTTTTAAAAACGCAAAGCGCTCCGCATTGGTCAAGATGCCCGCAAATTGGGACGATTGGCGCAGAGCATCAGCACGCTGAGAATTTTCAGCCGCCATGGCGAGGCTCAGCTCCAGCCCCTCGTTAACCAAGCTTTCCCACTCAATCAAATAGGCTTGCGATGACGCAGAAACGATGGTGCGCCAGCGCGCAAGCGTGATTTTTACGTGATTGAAAAATGCTGGGTTCGCACGAATTTTTGCCGCTACTAAAGCGTGCATTGCGCGGCTACGAGCGTCAATTTTTTGGTGGGTACGAATGGGTAAGCTCTCAAGACTGCGATTGAACGATTCCGACCATTCTATTAGCTGGCAGTGGCTCGAAAATACACATCCGGTGCGTAGCGTTCCATCAAGCTCTGCGGCCGCACAGGCGGGACAAACCCAAATTGCGCGTACAAGCCATGCGCATCGCCCGTGGCCAAAGTAAACCGCCGCAGTCCCTGCAATTGTGGATGCGCCATGACGGCTTGGATAATCTGCTTGCTAAAACCGTGGCCGCGATGTGCGGGTAGCACAAACACATCGACCAAGTTAGCAAAGGTAGCAAAATCAGAAACCACCCGCGCGAACGCCACCTGCTCACGGTCTAAATAACCACCGAAGCAGAGGGAGTTTTCAATCGCCCTTTCAAGCGTTGCTAACGGTATATTTTTAGCCCATGTGGATTGTGTACCTAAAAATTGGTGGATTAGGGGGATGTTTAGATCTGTTTTCGCGGTGGTAATGGCAAGCATAACAATAGCCAGGCCCTAATTCAAATTAACAACTTGGCGCATTTACGAATGCCTGAAGATTCTCTATTTTAAAGCATCTTCAGCCATTACTGCAAAACAAAAAACTACTTTACAGCTGGTGCGGGGGCTGGCGTTGCTGTTGGCGCGGGTGTCGCCACGGCCAACACACCCGGCGCTACGGCAGGCGCCGCCAACGCAGCCAACGCTTTTGTTAGCCCCGCAACGGCGGGACACGCGGTGGCTAAGTGACGCTGCGCTAAATAGAGAGGGTCGTTATAGCCTAACCACACTTGGCCTTGGGCGTCTTCCCACACTAGCGCTTTTAGCGGCAAATCAATTCCAGCAGATTGGGCGCATTCCATCATTGGGGTGCCGCCTTGCGGGTTGCCAAAAATCAATACTTCAGTGGCACGCAGGGTTTTACCAATTTTAGCGGCGCCGGCGGCATGATCGATTCTTGCGAAAATGTTTAAGCCGCGTTGCCTGACGATCTCTTCAAAGCGGTTCATGGTTTCTTTGGCGCTATGTGCGCTTTTAACTGCGACCAAACCAGCAGCGGCGATAGCATAGTTTGACAGCGTGACTAAAATCGCTGCGCCAATAATTGACATTTTTTTCATGTTAATTCCTTTGAAGGTTTACGGCAGTTTTTAGGCCAACAAGTTCAATACCGCGCTAGGCGCGGCGCAAGCACCATTTCCAACCGTCATTTTACGCCTCGCTGGCCATGTTACACCTTGCGCGGTCGATGAATAGTTCAGCTTCCCAGCTGTTTCAACATATTGAAGCTGGCAACGTCATAACCCAAACTGCGATACAGG
>JANNXI010000276.1:0-23841 GCA_031409495.1 Betaproteobacteria bacterium | reverse complement strand
CTACGTGCTGCTTGCTACGTGCTGCTTGCTACGTGCTGCTTGCTACGTGCTGCTTGCTACGTGCTGCTTGCTACGTGCTGCTACAACATCCGCACTATTTTTTATCCGCGGTAGCCATGAAGCCATCAAAGTTTTGCTCGGCCACACGGAACCATAAAATTTGATCGTCGCGGAATGCCTTCCAAGAATCATACACCTTTTTGAATTTCGGATTTTTGGCCGACTCCTCAGCATATACCTCATTGGTCGCTTTGTAGCATGCAGCCAATACTTCTTTGCTAAACGCTTTAAGCTGTACTTTGTTACCGACTAAACGCTTTAATGCGGCTGGATTTAGCGCATCGTATTTAGCCAGCATCCAGGCATTTGCTTCAGCACAGGCCGCTTCTAAAATCGCTTTGTACTCCGGCGGCAGCGCTGCCCATTGCTTGTCGTTCACAAACAAATCAAGCTCTGGTCCACCTTCCCACCAACCTGGATAGTAGTAATACTTGGCCACTTTATAAAAGCCTAATTTTTCATCATCATACGGGCCAACCCACTCGGCTGCATCGATGGTGCCTTTTTCAAGTGCTGGGTAAATATCTGCACCGGCAATTTGCTGCGGTACCGCGCCCAGCTTTGACAATACACGACCAGCAAAACCGCCGATGCGCATTTTTAGTCCTTTAAGGTCGGCTACAGTTTTAATTTCCTTGCGGAACCAACCGCCCATTTGCGCGCCCGTATTGCCCGCTGGGAAGTTGATGATGTTGTAGTCTTTCAAAAATTCGCGCATCAATTCCAAGCCGCCGCCATGCACCATCCAAGCATTTTGCTGACGTGCGTTCATGCCGAAAGGCACCGCGCAAGCAAATGCAAAGGTTGGGTCTTTACCGAAGTAGTAGTAGGGTGCTGTGTGGCAGCATTCAACTGTGCCATCTTTAACGGCATCCATTGCCTGTAAGCCCGGCACAATCTCGCCGCCAGCAAAAACTTGAATCGTAAACTTGCCGCCTGTGGCTGCAGCCACGCGCTTTGAAATGACTTCCGCAGCGCCGTAAATGGTGTCCAAGCTTTTTGGAAAGCTAGAAGTGCAGCGCCATTTAATAGTCGGCAGCGCGGCGGTTTGCGCTTGTGACAGCGTAGGCACAGCAGCGGCAACGCCGCCAGCTACACCGGCAGCGGCGGCAGTTAGAAACTTGCGTCTTTGCATAAAATACTCCTCAGTAATTTTTATAAGAAATAGAACGTAATTCAACTTATTCATTAGTATAGGCCAAGAATTAACCGATATGTCGATCGAAAGCGCTAATGTCTTGTTGATGCATGGTGTAATAAAAAGATGACGTAAAGCCGCATCGCGTGCTACTCTATTTCTGTTTTAGGGTAAGTTATTTGGTGATAATCATAAAGTAGTTCTAGGAGGAAATATGAGTAAAAATTCTCGTTTAACACTACGCATTGCTAGTGCCTGGCGTGCGATATCCGTAGTGAGTGTGTTCGCGGGCGTCGCGATGCTCAGCGGTTGTGCCAGCGCCCCATTTGAAGCCGCAAAACCGAGCGAAGGCGTATTTTTTATTGATCTAGCAGACGGTGCCACGGTCACTTCACCCATCAAAGTGAAGTTTGGGGTAACTGGCAAAGCAGTAAAGCCCGCTGGGGATGCCACGCCTAATTCTGGCCACCATCATCTGTTGGTCAATTTAGATGCGAAGCCCGCTGGTGAAGTCATCCCGTTTGACGCCATGCATATTCATTACGGCAAAGGCCAAACGGAAGCAGAAGTAAAACTACCTGCAGGCGATTACAAATTGACGATGCAATTTGCTAACTTAAACCATGAGTCGTTTGGTCCCGCGTGGGCTAAAACTATTCGCATCACGGTGAAATAGGCGTTTATGCAGAACTATCGGCTAAACGCCCTAAAAATGGCCTTCTTCAGCACAGTGGCTATTGGCTTTTGCGCGCCTTCGGTGATCGCGCAAACGGCCATAATCGCACCAACGGTCGCGGTCGCTAAAGTCGCTACCGATGCCGAGATTGATCTAATTATGGAGGAGCGTTACTGCAGTGGTTGTCATGACATGACTAAAAAAATGGTTGGTCCTAGCTTTAATGACATCACTAAGAAATATGCCGAAGGCGATAAAAAGACCAATATTGACAAACTGAGCACCGCCATCCGCAATGGCGGTAAAGGCGTTTGGGGTGCCACCGCTATGCCCGCGAATGCGACTGTGACCGATAGTGAGTTGCAAGCTATTGCTACTTGGTTGGTGAGCAGAACGCTAAAGTAAGGCGCGTAAGTAAGATTTTTAATGCGGATCGATAGGCTGGAGCGGGAGCGTTCCAGCCTTTTTTTCGGAATTTAGTGCCATTACGGTAAAATTCGCTATTACTCTTTTTTGGACGTCGCTTGAACTCTCCTCGTGCTGCCATTTGGGCAGGCATCAAGGCGCAATTTCCGAGCACTTTTGGCGTTATTCCGTTTGGCTTAATTACGGGGGCAGCGTCTAATGCCGTGGGAATCGATCCTTGGTTTGCCTTCGCGCTGTCCATCATCGTGTATGCAGGTGCCGCACAGCTTGCAGCCATAGCGCTGATTGCGCAGCACGCACCGGCGCTGGTGCTGGTGCTGACGGTAACGGTGATTAACTTGCGTATGTTGATGTATAGCGCAGCAGTCGCGCCATTGTTTAAGCACTTAAATTGGCGCTGGAAAGCGGCAATCGGTTATACCCTCACTGACAACGCTTTTGCCTTGATGCTGGCTTCATTCGATCGCGCTAAGCCTAATGCGAACTGCCATTGGTTCTACGCTGGTGCCGCAGGTTATCTGTGGATCGTGTGGCAAATCACAGTGGGATTGGGTATTTTTGGGGGTAGTAAATTGCCGGACTCGTGGGCGATGGATTTTACGATACCGCTGTTTTTTTTATCGCTTCTTCTGCCCGCATTGCGCACTGGATGCCACTGGACAACGGCTGTAGTAGCGGGTTTAGCGTCCGTGTTCACAGTGGCCTTGCCATTAAAACTCGGCCTTTTGGTGGCAGCATTTGTGGGTATGGCGGCGGGTTTGCTGTGCGAGTATCGGGTTAAAAAATCATGAGTGAGCAGGCGTGGTTGTGGGTGTTGATGCTTATTATGGGGGTGATTACCTTTGCGATTCGCGTCTCGTTTTTAGTATTGCCGGCGAGTACAAAATTGCCAACTATTATCGAGCGCGCGCTGAAATACGTGGTGGCTGCGGTGCTGCCAGCATTAGTGATACCAGAAGTGCTGTTTCGCGCGCCGCCATTGGGTTGGTCCTATGATCCGGTGCGTTTGCTGGCTGCAGCGGTAGCGGTAGGTGTGGCGTTATGGACTAAAAACGTCTTGCTTACGCTATTGAGCGGAATGGGTATGTTGTGGCTACTAAAATGGTTGGCTTGGTTTTGATTTTTTTGCATTATTTAAGGACTTGCTAAATGCTGCAATCTATTACGCTTATCGGCCTAGTTGTCGAGTTTTTGATTCTCACCGTCTTTGGTTTTTTGTTGCGTAATCAAGGTTTCACCTTGATTCTCACCTTGCTGGTCTGCGGCTGTTTGGCTGTTGTGTGGCGGGTGCTTGTGTGTTTACTTAGCGCCATTGTTGCGGGCGCCTTGCGGCGCGCAGCGGGCAAGGCGTTGCCATTTGGAAATAGTGTGCGTGCGTTTCGCGTAGAGCTACGGGCAAAAATGCTGAGTATGTCTGTGTTACAGCCGTTTCACCCGCTGGTGATAGGGGCAGAGCCTAAAAATGCGGATCCAGCTATGCCACCAATCGTGCTGGTCCATGGGTATGTCTCAAATCGCGGAATCTGGACTTGGTTTCGTAAGCAGTTACAGCTGGCAAAACCACAAGCCGTTATCTATACATTGACTATTGAGCCCGTGTTCGGCTCAATTGACGCATGCGCATTGCAGCTCGCAGCGCGGTTGGGGGAGATTGGGGCGCAGCACCCAAATCAGCCTATCACGATTATTGCGCACAGCATGGGCGGGCTGATGACGCGCGCCTACATGCGTGATTGTGCGATAGCGAGTCGGCCGCACGGCTTGGGCAAGCTAATTTGTTTGGGCTCGCCCCATGCGGGCTCGCAATTTGCGCGCTTTGGCTTCGGGACGTGCGCCCAAGATATGGGTTGGAAAAGCCCGTGGATATTGGCTTTACAGGCATTTGAAGTTGCCCATCCGCTGCTGTTGCCGATCGTGTGTGTCTATACCTTAAATGATGATTTAGTGTATCCGGCAGAAAGCGGTGCGTTGGTTGTTCATCACCCGCAATCGCCACATGCTGTGCCCGGTGTCGAGCCGAATGTTGAAAATATTGCCGTCAGTGCTGTGGGGCATGTGAGCTTGCTGTTTTCGCCCGACGTAATGGCGCTGGTGCTAAAGCGCTTGTAAAGCGTACCTTTTAAAACGTACCTCGCAATATGCGCTGCAAAAGATAGCCGACAATCTCTAGCGCACCGAAACTGCCTTCAGCGCATGGTTTCCAGCATGCGTAGTAGCGCGATGCTGAGTGCCTCAGTGCTGTTCACAACTTCATTGGCGCCCCAAGTGTGAATATTGCTGCCGTTGGCTACATAGCCGTAGCCTGCAGCAACACTGCGCATACCAGCGGCGAGCGCTGCCTGCGTGTCGCGAGCGTCGTCACCCACGTAAATGATGCGGTTAGGCTCAATGTTAAGTAATTGCGCGGCATGCAATAGCGGTGCCGGGTGGGGCTTGCGATGTGGCGTGGTGTCGCCGGAAACGATGCACTTGGCACTGCTTAAAAAATCATGTTCGCGCTGCATAAGCTGCCACAGCGGCTGGGTGTATTGCGTGGCTTTGTTGGTGACGATGCCCCATGCGATTTTACGCGCGGCAAGCTCGGTTACGCATTCGCGGATGCCGGCGTAGGGTTTAGAATCGATACAGATATCAGCTGCATAAAATGCAAGTAAACTCGCCTGTAAGCCAGCAAATTCGGGGTGTTCCGGCGCGTAGCCGAAGCCAACATCAAGCATGCCGTGCGCACCGCGCGACGCGTAGGGCGCTGCTGTTGCCACGGGAACAGGCGGCTGATTTAGATCGGCCAATACGCGATTGAGTGCGCGGGTGAGATCTGCGGCGGTATCCGCAAAGGTGCCGTCTAGGTCAAACAATACGGCACGTTTTTTCGGTGGTTTCAACGCTTACGCCTTCAATATGTCTAACGCCTTAAACCGCTGATTAAATATCCCGTTCGGATTTTGACCCCACCACGATTCGATGATTGTGCTGTAAAGCGCGCGAGTGTCGATAACGGGTTCGGGGCCGCCAACGTTACCCACGCCCACTAGCGGCATCGTTTGGCCGTGCAGACCACCCTTGACCTTGCCGCCAAGCAGTAAATGGGCGCTTGACCAACCGTGGTGCGTGCCTTGCTTACTGTTTTCGTTCGGGCATCGACCAAATTCATCATAGGTCGCGACCAATGTTGTGTCCCAAGCGCCAATTTCTTGCATGGCGCTGCGGAAGCTACTCAGCCCTTCGGCCAAGCGCGCTAATGCGGTGCCGTGGTGTTTTAATTGATCCCAGTGGGTGTCAAAGGCATGGTGGTGATCGCCATCGGCTGAATTTAGGGTGACGTGGACTACCGGTGGGGCGATCCCTGCGGCGGCCATTTGCGCAGTGGCGTAGAGCGCAGCTGAAAACGTATCGGCACTAAATTTGGTGTTGAGGGCGATGAATTCGGGTTGCGCAAACTGAATGGTGCTATTTTTAGCAGCGGTGGTGGCAATGGTGTCGGCTTTTACGATGTCGCGGGTTGCCACCCAAGTGGAGGCTTGTTGCAGCTGCAGTACGCGCAGCTTGTCCCCCCTAAAAGGCCCCATCGGATCAGCTTCGCGGATGTCGAGATCGTTGAAGGCAATGGCGTCAAGCGGCTGTCGGATGTTGCGCGGCTGCGCCAAAAGTGCTCGGGTTATCCAACCATCACTAAAATACTCGTCGGCAGCAGCGCCGGTAAATTGCATTTCTAAATCACGATAATGCTGGTTGGTGATTTCCGCCTGCCCTATGCCCTGTAGCCAAGTCATGTCACCAACTTTCCAGCTCGCTAGCAGGGGCTTTAGCGCGCTGTGCATGGCTTGTTTTTCATTTAGGTGCAGCAAGCCGTCGCGGGCTAGGGCGATAGTCGGACGTAGGGTTTTGTACCTTGGGTCAGCAAACGGCACCAGGGTATTAAAGGCGTCATTGCCGCCTTTCAAGTAAATCAGCACCAACAGCTTTTGGGGGGGGCTTGCGGCGGCTGCACGAGCCCATGGGGGTGCCGCGCCATGCGCCAACGCTAGAGCCGAAGCCGCTTGTAAGAAGTGGCGACGTGGCGTAATTAACGGCGTATTTTTGTTTGCATTCATGGGCTGAAGATGCCCTATTTACGGGCGTTTACAAGGTATATTTGCGCGAAATTTACTAGAATTTACGACAGGCAATACTGTAGTTCACGTCGGTATCACGCCCCAGTTTGTACACCTTCGTAAAGGGGTTGTAGGTCATACCGCAGACGTCAACAGTTTGCAATCCCGCATTGCGGGCGAGGGCGGACAGCTCGGCCGGGGTGATGAAGCGTTTGTAATCATGGGTGCCTTTTGGCAGCATGTTTAAAATATATTCGGCGCCAATGATGGCAAACAAATAGCTTTTTGGGTTGCGATTTAAGGTGCTAAAAAATACCCAGCCACCCGGTTTTACCAGCGCGGCGCAGGCGTTAATGGTGCTTTGGGGATCGGGCACGTGTTCGAGCATTTCCATGCAGGTAACGCAATCGAATTGTGCGGGTTGCGCAATGGCGAGTTCTTCAGCGCTAATTAGACGATAGTCAACTTTCTCACCCGTTTCTAGTAAGTGTAGTTTCGCCACGGCGATCGGCTTTTCAGATAAATCAATACCCGTGACCTCTGCGTGTCGGGTGGCCATGCTTTCGGCCAAAATGCCGCCGCCGCAGCCGATGTCGACCACTTTTTTCCCGGCGAGTTGTATTTTTTCATCAATGTAGTTCAATCGCAGTGGATTGATCTCGTGCAGCGGCTTAAATTCACTGTTTTTATCCCACCAGCGCGAGGCTAGCGCACCAAATTTTTCTAATTCTGCTGGGTCGACGTTCGGGCTTTGTGTTGTTGCGTTCATGCTAATTTGCCGTTCTGGTTGTTCGTTGATTGAAGCGTTGAATTAATGGTTGACTTTAGCGTTGCTGTTAATGCTAAGTTATTTGAGGACGCGTGCCGCCCATGATTTTGCCTTAATAATCAGTTCGGCCTCGTCGAGCCGCGTTAATTTACCGTTTTCAAGCAGCACTTTACCATCAACCCACACATGACTCACGTGCTCCCGCGAAGCCGCATAAAATAAATGCGAAAGCGGGTCGAACACGGGCTGGGTTTCGATGGTGTCAAGGTTGATGGCCGCCATATCGCCAGCTTTACCGGGGCGTAGCGAGCCAATTTCGGCATCCCATCCGAGCGCTTTTGCGGGCGCTAAGGTACACATTTCGAGTAGCTTCAATGCTGGTAACGACGCTGCATCGCCACTCACGCCTTTTTGTAAGAGTCCCGCCAATCGGGCTTCACCAAGCATATTGAGGCAATTATTGCTTGCCGTTCCATCCGTGCCAATGCCGACGTTTACGTTCGCCGTTACCATTGCATTGATGGGTGCAATACCACTACCGAGCTTTAGGTTTGATACTGGGCAATGCGCTACATGCACGCCTTTCGCGGCGAATAATTCAATTTCGGCTTGGTTTACGTGGACGCAATGTACTGCAATTAAGTTAGGACCAATCACCCCTAAACGGTCAAGCCTAGCGATTGGACGTTCATTGTATTGCTTCAGGCTATCGCTAATCTCAGAAGCGGTTTCTTGGATGTGCACCATCATTTGCACATCCATTTCGGCGGCGATGGTGGCTACCTTTTCAAACGTAGCGTCGGAAACCGTGTAGGGAGCGTGCGGAGACAGCAATAGTTTGAGTGTGGGATCGGAATCAAAATCTTGCCGTGCCGCTAATGCCCGCTGAATGTAAGCTTCAGCATCGATGGCGTACGGCGTGGGAAATTCTAAAATGGCACCGCCCAAAGCGGCGCGCATGCCCGCCTTACGCACAGCGGCGGCGGCCGTGTCGTGATAAAAATACATATCGGCAAAGCAGGTTACACCGGCGCGTAGGCTTTCGGCGCAAGCTAGCTCGGTGCCATCAAGCACAAATTCTTTACTTAATAGTTTGGTTTCGGCTGGCCAAATATGGTCGTTGAGCCACGTCATTAGCGGCTTATCGTCGGCCAGGCCGCGCAGAAGCGTCATGGCAGCGTGCGTATGTAAGTTGATTAAGCCGGGAATGAGAATATGGTTTTCAAGCTTCGTCTCTGGCGCGCCTGCATACGCGGCCTGCGCGAGTGCCGTCGGTAGAATTTCCTTGATCTTGCCAGCCTCGAGTACCACGGTATGGTGTTCAAACACGGTATTAGCCGGCTCGACAGGTGCTATCCACCGTGCGGATATGAGAGAAATAGTTTTTTGCATAGTGATATTGAGTTTTAGTTGATTTCTTTAGAGTGCGTGATGCGTTTGTAGTTCCGTGGCAAGCGCTGATGGACAAGTACTGAGACCTAAATGCAGAGTGCAGAGCACAGAGCACCAAGAGTGAACGTAAGCCGTGGTAAAAAAAAACCCCGCAAATCTGCGGGGTTTTTCTAAATTACGCGGGACTCACTTTACTTTGAAACACCCGTAAACTCGATGTCTACACGGCGGTTCTTAGCACGACCTTCGTCAGTTTTGTTGGTCGCAACTGGCTGGGTTTCGCCTTTACCCAAAATGGTAATCTTCGTCGCTAGAACACCTTTAGAAACCATATATTCTTTAACAGTAGTAGCTCGGCGCTCAGATAACCGCTGGTTGTATGCATCGGTGCCAACAGAATCTGTATGGCCGGTAGCGATGATAGCAGTAACGTCAAGCGTCTTCATTTTAGTAACAGCGTCATCGATCGAAGCGCGGCCAGCTGGTTTTAACACGGACTTGTCAAAATCAAACAATGCCTCAGCTTGGATGGTGATGGCTACCTTTTTAGTTTCTGGCGCCTTCGCAACGTTTGCACCCCCAGCTGGATCCGCTGGTTTAGCTGGTGCTGCCGGCGCGGCAGGCGCTGCAACAGGCGCTGGAGCCGGCGCTACCGCTTTTTTAGCTACGCAATCAGGATGCTCAACGCTAACTAAAGATTGTACGCAGGCACCAGAGCCATCGCGCACAGGTTTGCCGCTGCTGTCCAGTAAGTTTGGCGTTACGCCAGCAAATGTGCTGGTTGCGCTGATAAAGGATGCAGCTGCAACGGCACTAACAATGCGAACAATATTCATTTCAAACTCCCAAAAGATAAAAAATTTTTATTCGAAATTTACAAAATTACAATTTCGACGGTTGAACCGAGTCACAATATTCTCGCACACAAATGTGACAACTTTATGCACGCTGTATGCCAGAACATCTAGTTACATCACCAACCCAATAGATTTCCAGATGATACACGAAGGGCGCGATACTGGACAAACATACGCTCGGCTTTTGCCGCGAGGCTAATATTGGCCGTTGCTTATTTGCAACATCGAATCACCAATTCAAGCCGCCGTTTAGCTTGCGCACTAACAGACCGATAACCCACAATAGGTTGTGGCAGGCGCAATCAGTCGTACTCAGGATTGTGGTTTTACCGCATTTTGCGGGGCGGCCGATGGTAAATTTAGCGCTAATGTGCTACATTAGCGGGTGGATTTGTCGCTATAAAAATTCTAAGTTCATGATTTTATTGCAGTTTTTAATTTTTCGAAAGAAGCTGTCGTGACCGAACCTATCATCCCGCAATTTGCTAAAGAAACGCATTCCATTAGTATTGAATCGGAAATGCGTCAAAGCTTTTTGGAGTATTCGCTCTCCGTAATTGTCGGTCGCGCGCTGCCCGACGTGCGTGACGGCTTAAAACCGGTGCATCGCCGCGTGTTGTTTGCGATGCATGAGATGTCTAACGAATACAATAAGCCCTACAAAAAGTCGGCGCGTATCGTTGGTGACGTAATTGGTAAATATCATCCGCACGGCGACACAGCGGTGTACGACACCATCGTGCGTATGGCGCAAGATTTTTCACTGCGTTACATGTTGGTAGACGGTCAGGGTAATTTTGGCTCAGTGGACGGCGACAACGCTGCGGCGATGCGCTATACCGAAATCCGGATGTCGAAAATTTCTTCGCAATTGCTCGAGGATTTAGACAAAGAAACCGTAGATTTCGGCCCAAATTATGATGGCAGCGAACACGAGCCTTTAGTGCTACCGGCGCGGTTTCCCAACCTTTTAGTGAATGGCGCAACTGGTATTGCTGTGGGTATGGCTACCAATATTCCGCCGCATAATTTAAGCGATATTATCGATGCCTGTCAGTTGGTGCTGGAAAAGCCCGCTGTAGATATTGGTGACTTGATTGATATCGTTAAGGCACCGGATTTCCCGACAGCAGGTATTATTTTTGGCCTTGAGGGCGTGATTCAGGGTTATCGTACTGGGCGCGGCCGGGTGGTCATGCGCGCGCGCTGTCACTTTGAGGATTTGGATAAAGGTTCGCGTAAATCCATCATTATCGATGAGCTGCCCTACCAGGTAAACAAAGCGAATTTGCTGATTAAGATTGGTGAGCTGGTGCGCGATAAAAAGCTGGAAGGTATTTCTGATTTGCGTGATGAATCCGATAAATCGGGCATGCGTGCCGTCATTGAACTAAAGCGCGGCGAAGTACCAGAGATTGTGCTCAATAATCTCTATAAAGCCACGCAAATGCAGGACACCTTCGGTATGAATATGGTGGCGCTGGTCGATAACCAGCCGCGCTTGCTCAACCTAAAGCAGTTTATTGAAGCGTTCCTGCGCCATCGCCGCGAAGTTGTTACGCGCCGTACCGTGTACGAATTGCGCAAAGCCCGAGAACGTGGCCATATTTTGGAAGGCTTAGGCGTAGCACTATCGAATGTTGACGAAATGATCGAATTGATCAAGAAGTCAGCAAGCCCAGCCGTTGCCAAAGAAGGCCTAATGGCGCGGCTTTGGCGCTCAGAGCTAGTTGAGGATATGTTGGCCCGTACGGCTTCCTTGGGCTCGGCGGATATTAATGCCTTCCGCCCTGAATGGTTGCCGATTGATTTTGGTTTGCAAAATGGCGGCTATCGTTTATCAGATGAACAAGCCAAAGCTATTTTAGCCTTGCAACTCCAGCGTTTAACGGGGCTGGAGCAAGACAAGATTGTTTCAGAATACAAAGAAGTGATGGAGAAAATTGCTGACTTACTGAGCATTTTATCTACCCGCGAACGCGTTACCGCCATTATTTCTGGTGAGCTAAAAGAAATTAAAGAGCAGTTTGGTGACAAGCGACGATCAGAAATCGTCATAAACGGCACGGAAATGTCGATGCAAGATTTAATTGCATCTGAGGAAGTGATTGTCACGATGTCACACTCTGGCTATATTAAATATCAGCCGGTGGCGGACTATCGGGCGCAGAAGCGCGGCGGTCGCGGTAAACAAGCTACAGCGACTAAAGATGATGATTTTATTGAGAATTTATTCATCGCCAACACCCATGATTACGTGCTCTGCTTTTCCAACAAAGGCCGCGTGTATTGGGTAAAAGTGTACGAAATTCCCCAAGGTTCGCGCGCGTCACGCGGTAAGCCAATCGTGAATTTGCTGCAAATGGGACCGGATGAAAAAATCAGTGCAGTATTGCCGGTAAAAGAGTTTGTAGAAGACAAGTTTGTATTCTTTGCTACCTCGGAAGGTGTTGTTAAGAAAACGTCACTTGCCGATTTCTCTAACCCGCGCAAGGCCGGCATCATTGCTATTGCCTTGGATGCAGGCGACCACTTAATCGGCGTGTCGATGACTGACGGCAAACACGACGTCATGTTGTTCTCAGACGAAGGTAAAGCGGTACGCTTTGAAGAATCTGATGTGCGTGCAACGGGGCGGGATACCCGTGGCGTGCGCGGCATGAATTTGGCCAAAGGTGGCAAAGTAATTGGCATGCTTGTAGCCGAAGACGAGCAATATTCAGTACTTACCGCTACTGAGCGCGGCTATGGCAAACGTACCTCAATTGGCGAATACACCCGTCATGGCCGGGGCACGCAGGGCATGATCGCGATTCAAACAAGCTCGCGCAACGGTAAAGTTGTCGCGGCGATTTTGGTCAAGCCGGATGACGAAATTATGATGATTACCACCGCTGGTGTGTTGATTCGTACCAAAGTAAAACAGATTCGCGAGATGGGTCGTTCAACCCAAGGCGTAACCTTGATTAACTTGGACGAAGGTAGCAAGCTTTCTGGCCTACAAAAAGTGGTGGAATCAGATGACGACGAAGCCGTTGTTTAATTAGTTCAATTTCTGGCGATAGTACACAGCTAGTTATTTCTAGCTGTGTCACAATAATGTGTTTAGACTTCATTGAAACAACTGTTTGTTCACATCAATCGTCGTTATTGCAATAAATTGGAGGACGCATGCTAGGTTCCATACCGCTTTTTCGTGATCTTAGTCCGACTGAACTCGTCGCAATTGAAGATCAGACAATTGAAAAAATTGCACCTAAGAACACGGTGATTTTAACGGAGGGTGAGGCTGGTGATTCGCTGTTTTTGATTGTGCAGGGTCGAGTAAAAGTGTTCATCGGCGATGAAGATGGGCGTGAAATCATTTTGAAAATTTTAGCGCCGGGCGATTTTTTCGGCGAAATGTCCATGATTGATCGCCAGCCTCGTTCGGCCTCGGTTTCCACCTTGGAGCCGTCTGTATTTCGGGTGCTATCGCATCAAGCGTTTCAAGATTGCCTAGACCGGACGCCACGTATTGGGTCAATTGTGATGCAAGCGCTAGCCAAACGCCTGCGCGATGCCGATCGCAAAATTTCTACCTTGGCGCTGATGGACGTCTACGGCCGCGTGGCAGCCACGCTCACTGAGTTAGCGATTACCACGAACGGCAAAACCATCGTCGGGGAGCGTTTATCGCAACAAGATATTGCCAATATGGTTGGTGCGTCGCGTGAGATGGTGAATCGTATTTTGAAGGATTTGTCCGAGCGCGGCTACATCACGGTTGAATCAAAGTCCATCACGATTCTGAACGAAAACCTACCGCCGTCGTTCTAGGATTTGCGTCTGCCTTTGCGGGAACTTACTATTAAGTTGACGCGCCTTGAGTCATCGAGGTGCGTTTTTTATTTTGCCTCAAGTACTTTTTATTCATTAGTCACGCACCCAAAAATAAATGACATAACTGCCTGAAAATGCCCGAATATAGGGCGTCTTCAGGCATTAATTTGATGCGCTTTGTTGGTCGTAGGTAGCCCATTTATATGCAGATAGAGTATTCTTTCCCGCCCACCATGGCTGCCGTGAACGCCCGCGTGGCAGGCATTGACGCCGTTGACTACGGCAAAACACGAAATTTTCTCGATGGCGCGATAACGAAATTGTCGCCTTACATCACCCACGGCTTTATCGCGCTTCCCGATATTGTTGCCAATGTTGAGGCGCGATTTACCGCCGCGCAGGCCGGTAAGCTAATTTCAGAATTTGGTTGGCGCGAATTCTTTATGCATGTATGGCAGCACGCGGGCGAGGGCATATTGCATGATATGCGTGCGCCACTAGACGGGGTGAGATACCAGCAACATATGCCTGACGATGTACTTACTGCCCAAACGGGCGTTCGGGTAATTGATGAGAGTATCCAAACACTTTACGCCACCGGCTATCTGCACAACCATGCCCGAATGTGGATTGCCTCCTACCTTGTTCACTTGCGTAAAGTGCATTGGCGTATCGGCGCGGACTGGATGTATGCGTATTTGCTCGATGGTGATTTGGGTAGCAATCACTTAAGCTGGCAATGGGTAGCGGGCACCTTTAGCACCAAGCCATATTTGTTTAATGCCGAAAATGTGGCCCGCTATGCACCCGCACTTGCGTCGCCGAGGACGGCGATTGATACAAGCTATGAAGCGCTCGAACAAATTGCGCGCTCGTCCTGCGATGTCGGTGCTGAGCCCTTACGGCGTAAGCCCAAGCAGTTTATGACGCATCCCATCGCGCAACCGATGCTGTTTGCTAATCCGATCAATATCGACGTAATCGCCGCTAACACCAATTTTGTAACGCAATTGGCGCTGGATAACAAAAAAACAATTCAGTTGATCCACCCTTGGATGTTGGCTGATCCAGCGGAAGACCAAACGCCAAATTCGGCAACCCGCATCGGCATTATTCATTTGCCATTTCATACAAAGTTTCCATGGTCTTCGACGCGCTGGGCATTTGTGATCGCGCGCTTGCAAGCTCTTGTGGGTGTGATTTATGTGGGCGACGTTCATGAACTGTTAGCCGCGCACCCACTTTTAAATGCCACCACACAAGCCACATTGAACAGCGGCTATGCAAGTCTATACACCCATGCGGGCGTGGATGTGCAGCCCTATCCAAAATTCGTGCCTGAACCTGCCTTCGCCTGCGGCTCATTCACGCAATTTTGGCGACAGACCCAGGCTAAAACGTAGCCTAAAATCGTGCTTTAAAAAGCGCCGCATTAAACGCCATCGCGTTGATGTGCGCCGATCGACCGGTGTTTTAATCAATCCACCATCCAAAATGGGCGGTTCGTCGCATCGCGCTAGCCCGCATTGGCGGCTGGGCGCATGATCGGTCTATCGGACAAGCAACCCGACCCCACTACATCCAACAAGCATTTTCGTTACTAGGAGTAAATCATGCGTGCAGCCACTTCCGTTTTAATCCTTATCGGCGCTTGTGTTGCTACTGCCATCGTTACCGCTTCCATTGTCAGCCGCGCTGAAGTAGTCGAAACTACCGCCACTGAAATTACCCACATGCACGAGGCCGCCAGCACTGATTTTTCTGCTGAAGCTTCGCAATTGGTTGTGAGTCGCGTCTAAATTTTGACAGGCGTTCGGTACCCCGCTAGGCTGCTAGATCCGACATCGACCATCGATGACCGCCGCGCAGTGCCAAAAACCCACGTATCGCAGAACGCTTATTTATCGACCACACGCACAGTCTTCGTGCTAACCTTGGGTATCACTCATACTCATGCAATGCGCCTACTTTGCCCCTCAATTTCGCCGCGCGCCGATAAATGAAAAATACTGATATTACCGTTCCATCAGCCGCAAATTCTAAAGCCATTGAGCGTGCTATCAATGCTGGCGCTGCCGCGAACACAACAGCCGCGGAAGTAAAGCGCGGCGCTCTAGAGGCGCGTTTTTTGCGGCCCATCGTGCTCATCGCTTGCTCAAGCTCGTTAGTAGGCTCGTTGTTGGTATCGGCGCGCGCTTATACCGCTGGGCGTGACAACGAGGCGACATTATTTTTGATGTTTGGGGTCGCGTTTCTAGCGATTTTATTGCTCTGGAAGAAGTGTCAAGTGCATACACTTACCAAATTAACGGTAGGCGCGTATGTACTGCTTTCATTAGCAACCATGTTTATTTTTGGGTTGCGCAGTAGCGTTGGTGCAATGGTAGTGTGCACGGGAGCTGCCACAGCGATGATTTACGGTACACGGCGCAGTATGCTGCTGCTGGCTGGATTGGGAGTTTTATTTTTTTGCATTCAGTTTTTTTATTCGCCCAATGGTGGCTTTTATTCGGAAGCGCGTGCGCTCAATGCTGCACATTGGTGGATCACGTTGATTGTGATTTTTGCGCTGGCGTGTGGTGTTTCAGGTTGGCTTGGGCTGCTGCATCGAGAGTTGCAGCGCAGTATTTTGTCGCTTGAGCAAGCCAAAACCCGTTTGGAGAGTCAGCTAGAACGCAATGCCACGACCCTTATTGCGCTGCAGCGCACCGAGCGAGAGTTAAAACGGACCAATGCCAGCCTCGAAGATCGGGTGTTTGCGCGCACCGTATCGCTCAACGAAGCGCGTCTTGATGCCGAAGAGGCGAGCCGCGCGAAGTCGGAATTTTTGGCAAACGTAAGTCATGAAATTCGTACCCCGCTCACTGCCGTTATGGGCATGGCAGAGCTCATTCGCTTCGAGCCAGTGTCTGATGCCGTTGCTAGTTACGCTAACACCATTACCGATTCTGGCGCGGTGCTGTTGGACGTAGTAGAAAATATTTTGGGCTTCGCAAAAATTGAAGCAGGTAAAGTGGGCGTAGAAAGCATTGAGTTTTCACCCTACGATGTGCTTCGGGATGTGAGCGCGCTGGCGGCTGTGAAGAGCATAAATGCCGATATTGTGGTTAATTTTTCTACCGCCACTACCTTGCCCACAGCGGTGCTAGGTGATCCTCTGCGGGTAGTACAAGTATTAGCGAATGTAGTGAACAACGCAATTAAATTTACCAAACAAGGTAGCGTAACGATTGAAACCCGCTGCCGTGAGTTAAATCCAGAAGAAGTGCAGATTGAATTTACCATTCAAGATACGGGTATCGGTATGAAGCCCGCGCAGCTGGAGAAAATTTTTGAACCATTTGTACAAGCTGATGGTTCTGCGACCCGCGAATACCGTGGAACCGGCCTAGGACTGGCTATCTCCAAACGTCTAGTGCTGCTGATGGGCGGTAAAATTTTTGCTGCAAGTGAAATGGGTCATGGCTCTACTTTTACCATTGTGCTGCCGTTTAAGCGCGCAACGCCTAAGCCGGTAACGTCAGTTAAATCGCCCAACACGCCGCAAGCGCCGGCGTTTGCTGGTAAACGTATTTTGGTGGTTGAGGACGATCCAATTAACCGTAAAGTTGCCAGCAAGATGCTCGAAAAACTGGGCTTTTCGATCTTAATGGCCAACGATGGGCAGCAAGCCGTTGATATGATCAATCAGCCTGGCTTTGCCGTTGATTGCGTGTTGATGGACTTACACATGCCGGTATTAAATGGCATGGACGCTGTGGCAATTATTCGTAAAACGCACAACACCACGTCCCTGCCAATTATTGCCTTTACGGCCAATGCCTTTACCGAGCAACGCAATATTGCGCTGGCCGGGGGATTTAACGATTACATCACCAAACCCGTGCACTACGATGCGCTCATCGCGGCCCTTGAGCGCTGGGCGCGGTAGAGGTGGCCGCGTCGTCGCAACAACTTAAGCGTTGCTTTCCGCGTGTTCGGTACTTTTTCGTTGCGTCATAATAGAAATCACAATTAAGTCTAGCAAGCAATAAAAAGCGCCAGCCGCAAACGGCGGGTTTGCCGCGCTAAATGTGTGTACAGGCTGAAACACCGCGGCTGGAACCGTCAGCGCCCAGCGCCAGTTCCCCAGTGCCGTGCCGTAAAGCTCCATCAATAACGCCAGTAAAAACATCGTCACATAAAGAGTCTTGGCGCAGCCAAAAGCCATGCACATTAAAAACACTAAGAACAGCAGCACACCAAACGTGTCGGTGCCGGTAATGCACACATAGGCCGTATAGACTAGCCCTAAAGCCGGTGCGCCAATGAGCCAAGATGCCCGGAAATAGGCTATCTTCAAGCTGTTTGCGGAGTAAAAATAACTGTCTAAGCGTTGGGCCACGAATACGCCCAGCAGCATCAGCAGCGCATGGCCTGGCGGTACAAAGGGCGGTAGATTGCCAAACTTGTAGTCGTACAGCCTCCATACGAGTGATAGAACAATTTCACCCAAACAGCCCAGCAACATACAAATAAGCAGCGTCCAACGCTCTACGGCACGCCCAACGTAAAACACCGTACTAAATACTGCAAAGGCCCAGATATTAACAAGCCATTGCCCGGTACGATCGGAGGCTGCGTCCACTGCCAATCCGCCGCTGATGAGCACGACAATATTGATGGTGATGAGCAGTTTTAGGCGTGGTGACGCATGTGACCAAAGCGTCTGCTGAAACTGGCTGGGTTGGAGAGCGGCTAAAAAACGGTTTAGCTTGCTAAAAGGTGAATCTATGATCATTTTGTGGGGGGTAATAGTGGTGTCAGCTTAGGTGAAACTACGTAAGCGATCACAGCCAGTGCTTTAATTTTACACAGCTATTTGTGCCGCTTAAGGAATGAATACATTCTTGAGCGCCGCATAAGCTGATTATTAGTAAAAAACATGGCATTAAACACCTCATCCTGCACCCTAGCGGGGCTTAATCTAGGATAATTCAGCTATGAAAGCACCTACTGATTTTGATATTTTTGACCCCACTGAACCTAACCCGCCACGTTTAGGGGGGTTGCCAACGCCATCAGCACCACCACGGCACGCTAGTACGGCAGCCAGCACGAGTCATACTCGAGCACCGATGTTTGATGACTTCGATGATTTCGCAGACCTTGATCTGAATTTGCCGCCGTCAAGTCCTAATGCGCCGACAACCACGCGTGAATATGCTACGGACGAAAGCGCATTTCTTGATCCTGCCGACACGATTCAAACCAACGTGTCCAATATCAATAGCACTGGTTCTCGCCAAAGCCCGCAGACCGCGGCATCAACCACACCCCGCTCAGCCATGCCAAGCGCCAATGAAGAATATCAAATGATCGAAAACCTGCGCGCTCGCTTACATGCGCGCGCCGACGATGATGCAATGGCTAAGCCAGAAGCAATACAGGCGCAAGCCGCCTCGGCCATACCATTTATCCCTGCTGTTGCAACAGCTACGCCCGCAAAGCCTGTCGTGCGCCGCGCAAGAAAAACCGCGGCCGCGTCGGAGTCTGATTTTGCCAACGCCGAGATCGAGCGCGCGGAAGCAATGATGGATAATCCATTCGACAACCCAGAGGCGATTGCGCGATTGTCAAAATCAAATGCTAAATTGGCGCGTAACGATACCGCGGACGCCGCTGCATCGGAGATGACAAAGTCGTCAAATAGCCCTTCAAGCGCAAATAGGACGTCTTCAGCTGGTTTGTCTGCAGCGTTGAAAGCCTCAGCGGCCGCGCGCACCGCTACCGTAAATGCGGGCAACACGGACACCACACAACAAACCACACGCATGCCAAAGCTGATGCGCGAAGCAAGCTGGATTTTATTTTCAGCGTGCGCCGCATTTTTAGTGCTTATACTCGCCACCCATAAATCCACTGACCCCGGGTTTTTCTTTAGTGGTCGTGGCACGACTGTGGTCAACGCGGGCGGCAGTATGGGTGCGTGGATGTCCGACGTTTTGCTGGGTTTATTCGGTATTTCGGCTTGGTGGCTGGTATTGCTGGCGGTGTTTGCAGTGCTACGCTTGTTTCAGCGGGTAGAAGCGGGCAGCGTGTTTGATCGCCGCAGCATCGCTATTGCGCTTACTGGTTTTGTGCTGGTGTTGAGTATTTCGGGCGCGATAGAAGCGATTCGGTTGCACAGCATGAAGCTTGATCTACCTAACGGCCCTGGCGGGCTTTGGGGTGGGTTTTTGGGCGGCGAAGTGGGCCGTATATTGGGTTTTACTGGCGGTACCATGTTGTTGCTGGCAGCACTTGCGGCGTGTTTTAGTTTGTTTACTGGGTTGTCGTGGATTAAGCTTTGTGAACGCGTCGGCGAAGGCTGGGAATGGGTTTGGAACCGCTTCCAAAATAAGGTAGAAGAAAAGCGTGACCGTGCTGCGGGCGAAGTGGCGGTCGTAAAACGCGAAGAAAAAGTAGTGCAATTACGCAAGGAAATTGTCGAGCATGCGCCGATTCGTATTCAACCCACGGTGGTGACTGTGCCGCAATCAATTCGGGTTGCGCGTGAAAAGCAGGAGCTTCTATTTGAAGGTATTTCTGACACCGACTTGCCACCGCTCGCTTTGCTCGACCCGGCAGACACCATCATCGAGCGCCCAAGCGCTGAAACCTTGGAATACACATCCCGCCTAATAGAGCGCAAATTGCTCGATTTTAATGTGCAGGCAAGTGTGGTTGTTGCGCACCCAGGCCCGGTGATTACGCGCTATGAAATTGAGCCCGCTGTCGGCGTAAAGGGTTCGCAAATTATGAACCTTGGTCGTGATTTAGCGCGGGCGCTGTCGGTAACCAGTATCCGTGTGGTTGAAACCATTCCCGGCACGAGCTATATGGGTTTGGAAATACCTAATCCTAAGCGCGAAATAGTCCGGCTTTCTGAAATTTTAGGCTCTGAAATGTTTGCCGTTATGCCTACAAAATTGGCCGTAGCCATGGGTAAAAGTATCGCGGGCATGCCAGTTACCGCCGACCTTGGCCGTATGCCGCACTTGCTCGTTGCGGGCACCACCGGTTCTGGCAAATCGGTGGCGATGAACGCTATTATTTTATCGCTGCTTTATAAATCCACTGCCAAAGAAGTACGCCTGATTTTGATTGATCCAAAAATGCTGGAGTTGAGCGTATATGAAGGCATTCCGCACTTATTAGCGCCTGTAGTTACCGATATGAAATACGCCGGCTTCGCGCTCACTTGGTGCGTGGGCGAGATGGATCGGCGCTATAAAGTGATGAGCGCTTTGGGCGTCAGAAACTTAGCAGGCTACAACGCCAAAATTGTTGATGCGCAAAAAGCGGGCATGCCAATTGGCAATCCATTTTCGCTCACGCCAGAAGAGCCGGAGCCGTTGGAAACCATGCCAATGATCGTTGTCATCATCGACGAACTAGCCGATTTAATGATGGTCGTGGGCAAGAAGGTTGAAGAGCTCATCGCCCGCCTAGCCCAGAAGGCACGGGCTTCTGGCATCCATTTAGTGTTAGCCACGCAACGGCCATCGGTTGATGTGATTACCGGCTTAATTAAGGCTAACGTGCCCACCCGCGTGGCGTTTCAAGTCTCGAGCAAAATTGATTCGCGTACAATTCTTGACCAACAAGGTGCCGAGGCGTTACTAGGGCAGGGCGATATGCTCTACCTACCACCTGGCAGCGGCATGCCGATGCGCGTGCACGGCGCGTTCGTGAGTGACAACGAAGTGCATAAAGTGGTGGATTGGCTTAAAAAGCAAGGCGCACCGCAATATGTGGAAGGCATATTGGAATCGCCAGAAGAAGTAACTGCAGACTCTTACGGTGATGCCGGTGGTGGCTCGGGTGAAGCCGATGCGCTTTATGACCAAGCCGTGCGCATCGTACTGGAAAATAAAAAAGCCTCCATCTCGTTGGTACAACGCCATCTGCGCATTGGCTATAACCGTGCCGCGCGGCTGCTAGAAGAAATGGAAAAAGCGGGTTTGGTGTCGTCGATGCGCGGCAACGGTAATCGCGATATCTTAGCGCCTAATCGGGATGCACCGCAGTAGGTTTGTGCTCGCTGGAGGGGAACTAAATTGCGGTTCCCGTAGTCCAAACTGAGTAACAAATTTTTCATTTTGTGCCTTGAAGAGCCCCTAAAATAGGGCTTCTCCAAGGCAATTAGCAGCTATTTTATTTTAGGAAAACCGTGCCACAGTTTAAATTTTTGAGCATTGCCAGCGCAGGTTTAATTGCACTTTTCTCTAGTGTTTGCATTGCGCAAAATGGCGCGGCAGTTGCCATTCCACTCGCCCCCAAAATCATCGGTGCAGCCACTGCAAAATTTAACGCCTTCGTCACCCGCGTAAGCAAAGGCCAAGCTAATTTTGAGCAAGTTGTCATCGACAAAACCGGTGCGGTCGGCCAACGCGCTAACGGTACATTTATTTTTGCGCGCCCCGGTAAATTCCGTTGGAATTACGTCAAGCCCGCACAGCAAATTGTCAGCGATGGCGCAAAAGTATGGATATATGATCAAGATCTAAACCAAGTCACCATCAAAAAATTCGACACAACCCTATCCGCCACACCCGCCGCCTTGCTCACGGGAACCGCCAAGCTCGATAGCTTGTTTAACACCACCGAACAAGGTGAAATTAACGGCCTAGATTGGGTGCTAGCCACCCCCAAACAAGTCGACACCGGCTTCGATTCCGTGCGCATAGGCTTCAAAGGCGACGTGCTCGCCGAGCTAGAGCTAAAAGACCTATTCGGCAATCGCACCCAGCTTAAATTCACTGACCTTAAAAGCAACGTAGTATCACCGGCCGGTACGTTTAATTTCGTACCGCCTAAAGGTGCGGACGTGGCGGCGGAGTAGGGGCGGCAGGTGCCGTCATACGGAAGTTATCGGGGGCAATGATCGATCAGCACATGCCGGCAAGATGCAAAAGTCATCCTGCGCAACCTGAAGAAGTGCATCGCAGCCATAGAAGTGAAGTCAAAGTTTGAGCATCGGTGCTACGATCTTCTAGTGACAGATCAACACCCGCCGTTACAAAACCCATCGATCAAATTTGAGGATATAAATGCTTACTAATAAAATCTTACTCGCTGTTTGTTTGGCCGCCGCAAGTCTTTCAGGCTGCGCTTTAACAACAGAGCAAATTGCTATTGGATATACGCAGCAGCAAGGGGTCAATAAGATACGCGGCGCAGATAAAGTTTCAGTCAACGTGGTGGTGGTAGACCAGCGAAGTGATAAATCTAAAGTCGGCAGCAAAAAGAATGGCTACGGTATGGAGATGGCACCGATTGTTGTGTCCGAGGATGTCGCCACAACGATAAGGAACGCTATTGAACAAGAGCTGATAGCACGGGGATTTCAGCTAGATAAAAATATGGCTTTGGTCAAAATAGCAGCTGATGTAACGCGCTATTACAATGACCATAAAATGGGCTTTTTTTCGGGTGATGCTATTGCAGATTTACATCTTTCCGTCACAGTAGTTTCTAAAAGTGGTTCGCAGCTCTATTCAAAGCCAATAGTTGCTCAGGGTACCGAACCGAACACGCAGCTTGCTACCGGTAACAATGCGCGGCTCGCGCTCGGCCGTGCGCTTGAAAATGGTGTGAAAATACTCTTCGATGACCCCGCGTTTAACGCGGCATTGGTTGCATCTTCAAACGCCAAGTGAGCAAAAAAATTAACTCAGCAATGTCTGGTTGATTAGGTCGTAGGCTTAGCTTGAGATCATTGGTCCTGCAATTTTTGCCGTGCATCTGGTGCCCAATCGTCCCTACTCACTAGTAATGAGCTGGGGCGATTTTGCATTTACTTTTCCAGTGGGTTTGGAAATTTTCTGATATCCCGCCAACTCAGATGATCAGGGTATAGACCAGAATTCGATCAGCCTTTTTTTTTCAGGTTGCACCTGAAACTAAATCGTTAGCTGCATAGCGTGCGCCTTCGCAGAAAATAACACTTGACGACTGTGTATTCCTGTATATACTGTGCATATACAGAAAAATACGGAATTTTATGAGCGATCAATTTTTTCTTTCTAGCGCCGACAGCACGCCCATGTACAGCCAGATCATGGATCATGTGATCGCGAAAATTCTTGCGGGCGATTGGGTGCGCGGTCAGGCATTGCCTTCCATCCGCGAGCTTGCGAGTGCAAGCCATGTTAGCGTCATCACCGTGAAACGGGCCTATCTTGAGCTGGAACGTAGCGGCGTGATTATCACCCGTCAGGGTCGGGGATCTTTTGTTGCCGAATCGCAGGACCTGCCAAGACAAATTGCCCAAGAGGAATTTGATGCCCATCTGCTCGGGATGCTCCACGCGGCTGGAAAACTCGGGCTACCAGCAGCAACACTGGTGGAAACTGTGCGTAGTGCCTATGCCGTGCTAGCGCCTGCGAAAGCGAGTGTGCCAGATGAACAAAATACCAGCAACAGGAGCGGACAGTGATGGCGGCGATCCAATTACCTGCGCTTAAAGTGCGTGGTCTTCAAAAAAGCTACGAAGATTTTCAGCTACAAAATATCGATTTGGAACTGCCCTCAGGGCAAGTTATGGGATTGGTAGGCGCAAATGGTGCGGGTAAATCCACCATCTT